>DATKGE010000401.1:0-12662 GCA_035510955.1 Occallatibacter sp.
TCCTTGCCGGAGTCCGATCGGGTGACGACGGCCCGGCTCAACGCATAACCGGTCCGCTTCCAGAATCCACCGCGGCCCAGCGTGTAGTAGCGCGTGTCTTCATGCGTGATGGAGGGTACCACGAACTCCACCATGTAGTTCTCGCTGGTCTGATCGACGGCGGCATGCCACAGATAACGGCCGAAGGCGACTCCGCCAGTGCCAAATTCGGGGGTGGAGTTTCTCAACTGCGAGTAGCCGGCAAGCGCCAGGGGGATGAATATAGATGAGTAGTCGAAAGAGTCCTCGCTTGCGGTGACGAACTTTTCCTTGACTGACTGGGCCGGCAGTTTTTCGTCGGTACTGATGGCGCGAAAATTGGGAATAACGCCGAGAATGCGGGTGGTCTGAGGAACGCGATCGCCGGCACCGGAGCTTTGCGACGCAGGCGCGTTCGGTGCGGATTGCTGTGCGTCCAGGGAACTGCTCGATTGCAGCGGATCGGAAACGACTGCGGCGCCGGGAGAAGAGGCCGTGCCGGCTGCGACGGCATCCTGTTGAGCTGTCAGGCGACCACAGGGAATCAAGAAGAAAGCCAGCAGTGCGGCGCACAAACTGAAGCGAGCAAGGCCATCGACCGCCGCATGCGCCCGGCGGAATATCAGTGCTCTCATGAAGTTTGCTTGAAGGGGGAAAAGATCGACATTCATAGAGGGTTTGACTCCAAAACAGGCGAAAAGAAACATCTTTCCTGCTAGGATGAACAATTCGTCACTCTCGATTCACTCGAGATGAGCAATCTTCATTTCCGCGCGCGAGCGCAGAACGCCGGTGACCGGCCAGCGCGTGTGAGGCCGGAAGGGTTCTCCGCCCAAATCCTTTAGAATCTCAATTGATGACGACCCCAAATCACCGCGAACAGTTGCTCGCACTTCTCGCCCGGACCGGCTTTCGACTCGGCCAGTTCACGCTTTCCTCCGGCGGCACGAGCGACTATTACATCGACTGCCGCACCACGACGCTGCATGCCGAAGGCGGCCGCATCACCGGGCACGCCGTGCTCGAACTGCTGGAGGAGAAGGGCATCGCCGCCGACGCGGTGGGCGGTTTGACCATGGGCGCCGATCCGATTGTCTCGAACGTCGCCACGGCCAGCGCCTGGCGCGCCTTGTCCCGGCCCGTTCAGTCCAACCCCGCCCCCCCGCTGCTGCATGGTTTTCTGGTGCGGAAGGCAGAGAAGACTCACGGCACCGGCCGCCGCATCGAGGGCTTCTCGAAGCCTGGCGCGCGCGTGGTGATCGTGGACGACGTCTGCACCACAGGCGCCTCCACCATCAACGCCATTGAAGCGGCGCGTGAAGCTGGAATGGTGGTTGCCGCGGTGGTCTGCATTGTGGAACGCGAAGAGGCGCACGGCCGGCCCGCCGTGGAAGCCGCTGCCGCGGGCGCGCCGTTCCTCAGCATGTTCACGGCAAACCAGGTCCGCCAAGAGCATCTTCGCCAGCAGGCGTGAAGAGTCGCAACGCGCGCTACACATGCAACCGCCGGCGGCCTTTTGCGCCTCTTGCTCAGCATCTACCGGAAGCGCACATTTCGCAGAACGCCGCCAGGGCGACAGCATTGGTGCGTAAACTTCAATCGATCAATTCAACGATGCGCGTCAACGGCCTTCGGCGTTGCTCCGGTCCTGTTCTTTCCGGACCTCACCGCGCGCGGCGCGCACCGCACCCTTTACGCCGCCCCAGGTCTTCTGGGCCTTGCCTTTGACCTCTTGCCCATGGCTTTCGATCCGGGCGCCCGTGTCGCCGGTCCATTCGCCAACCTGGCGCTTGGCGCGCCCGGCAATCTCGTTCATTGTCCCCTTCGCTCTGTCCTTGTCCACCATCTCTCCCCATCCGGACAAGAACTCAATTCCTCCATGCATACTTCTCCCCCTCCGGGAATCGCCAGGCAGGCCAATTCCACATGTTCCCCATGCCATTTGCTTCGCAAACTTCAGGCCATTTCGGTGGGCTTCATTTAAATTGTTTAAAATGAGGATCTTATTGCTCATATTTGCAGCACCCCCGCCAGCCAAGACCGTGTAATTCTTACGCGCTCCGGCAAGGATTGCGCAGCCTCAAGCCTCGATTCACCCTCCTCGCCGCCGACCCGGTAATCTAATCAATGACCCTGCAGGCGTGGCCGCATTCCCATTCCCGCATTCCCATTCCCGCATTCCCATTCATGGACCTCTACGAAAAAATCCGCACCCTCCCCACGCAGCCCGGCGTTTACCTCTACAAAAACGCCGAGGGTGAGGTTATCTATGTCGGCAAGGCGAAGAACCTGCGCGCCCGCGTCCGGTCCTATCTTCTGGAAGCCTCGCAGGCCAACGCCAAAACCGGCTCCCTGATGCGCGAGGCGGTCGATCTGGAATACATTCTCGTCGCCAACGAGCATGAGGCGCTGGCTCTGGAAAACAACCTCATCAAGCAGCGCCATCCCCGCTTCAACATTCTCTTGCGCGACGACAAGACCTACCCCTACGTGAAGCTCACGCTCGCCGATCGCTTCCCCAAGGTTTTTGTCACGCGCCGCCTGCGCAAGGACGGCGCCGCTTACTACGGCCCCTACTTTCCCGGCAACCTTGCCTACCGCATCGTCGAGCTCATCCATCGCAGCTTTCTTATTCCCAGTTGCAAGGTCGATCTCTCGCGCTACCATCCGCGCGCATGCCTGCAGTACTACATTCATCGCTGCCTGGGCCCCTGCGTTGAAGGCTTTACCACGCCGGAACTCTACGCCAATGCCGTCCGCGACACGCAGCTTTTTCTTGAAGGCCGCTCCGCCGAGTTGGAACGCAACCTCAGCGCGCGCATGATGGCCGCCGCCGAGGCCGAGCAGTTTGAAGCAGCAGCGCGGCTGCGCGACCAGCTCTCCACCGTGCACCAGTTGCAGGAAAAGCAGCGCATCGCCACGGCCGAACAAGATGACGACGCCGACGTCTTCGGCTACCACTTTGAAGCCGGCTCGCTCGCCGTCAACCTGTTCCACGTGCGTGCAGGAAAGATAGTCGACCGCCGCGAATTCTTCTGGGACGACCTGCCGGAATTGCTCGAATCAGCAGAAGAGCCGGGTGTCCCAACCTTTCCGCGCACCTCAGCGGAAAGGGTGGGAGACCACGATCCTCAACCGGCCGGCAACAAGCCGGGTGCCCCAGGTCTCGCTTCTGAGACCTGGGATTCCACCAAGGCCGACTCACCAACAGAACCTCAATTCCGCGCCGGCGCAGTCTTCAGCGCGCTGCTCAAGCAGCTTTATATCGACCAGCACTACGTTCCGCGCACTATCCTCGTGCCGGTCGACTTCGAAGATCGCGAGGACTTGTTGGCGCTGCTCACCGAGCGCACCGGCCATCGCATCGAGCTGGCCGTCCCTCAACGGGGAGAGAAGCGATCTCTCGTCGACCTGGCCGGCCAGAACGCCAAGCAGTCGTACACGCAGCGCTTTCGCGTCCTGGAACCCAGCCGCAAGGCCATCCAGGAGGCCCTCGCCGACGCTCTTATGCTGCCCGCACTGCCCCGCCGGATCGAGTGCTTCGACATCTCACACATTCAGGGCGCTGAGACAGTGGCTTCCATGGTGGTGTGGGAAGACGGCAAGATGAACAAGACGCTCTATCGCAAGTTCAAGGTGATGACCGTGCTCGGCGTCGATGACTTCGCCTCCATGCGCGAAGTCGTCCATCGCCGCTACCGCCGCCTGCTCGAAGGAATTGGCAAAACGCCGGGTGCCCCAGGTCCCGATTCTGGGACCTGGGAAAGCACGAGTGCTGACCACGGAAAACAGGCTTTGAAGGGGCACGACCGGGGGCCCTCTGGGCGCCGTGCCGAAACCGCACCAAATAATGAGGGGGCTTTAGCCCCTGAGGGAAAGCCATCCAAGGAACCCAAGACCCTCCCTTCCTTAATTCTGATCGACGGCGGCCTGGGCCAGCTCCACGCCGCCGCCGAAGCCCTCGAATCCCTTGGCCTCACCTCGCAGCCGCTGGCCTCCATCGCCAAGCGCGAAGAGGTCATTTATGTCTACGGCAACGAAGACGAGCCCATCGTTCTCGACCGCCGTTCGCCGGTGCTGCATCTGGTCCAGCTCATCCGCGACGAGAGTCATCGCTTCGCCGTCGGCTATCATCGCCAGCGCCGCGCGATGCGCGACCGCGACTCGGAGCTGTTGAACATCCCCGGCGTCGGCCCGCAAACTCGTCAGCGCCTACTTTCCCACTTCGGCAGCTTGCGCGATGTGCAACAGGCGACGGCCGAGTCGCTGGCCGCTGTGGTACCACGCAAAATAGCGCAGACCATCTATAGCCACTTTCGAACGACGCAGCCTGCAAGTTGACGGAAGCGTCCTTGATCGTGCAACAACGAATGGCGGCACGATTCGGCGAGCGCCATGGCTTCGCGGGCAGGCCTCGCTTCTCATTCCGTCTTGGGCAACCCGATCGTCTTCGCTGCCATGCGGGTAATCACTTTCTCGATGTATCCGTCCCCATTGAAGGCGTCGCCGGGAACGACACCGATGAAGCGGATCAGGCCTGCCTTGTCGACAACGATGCCGAGCGGATAATCAAGGGCGGCGAAGGTCGCGGCGGTTTCAGCCGGAACCAGCAGCGTCGCAGTTCCCCGCAGTTCCTTCAGATTCGCCTCGCGCGAGGGCTGCGCACCCGTCACCGACTCATCCGGAAACATGAGGCCATAGGCGTGGATCGGGACCTCGCGATTGGCAACGACGAACGCCGTCAGCGTTTTCATCATGTTTCTGCATTGCACGCACCAGTCGGGAAACAGAACCAGCACGGTCGCCGCGCCGAAGTCCGGGTTGATCTGCGCTTTGGCTGTGGCCGCCATCAGAGACCGGCTGGCCTCGATCGCAGGCAGCCGCGCGCCCAACAGCCCGTACTGCGTTCGAACCGCATTGATCCGCTGCTTGTCCTCCGGAGTTATAACTGCATCTACAGGCAGCGCGCCTGCCACATCGGCCACCGTGCCGGCGGCCGCGTCATCGTTCCCGGCATAGCGATCGAGAAATGCCATCTGCATGGCCGACTCATAGAGCGGGCCCACGCCAATAGCGGCGTCGCCGTGCGCGGCTTTCAATGGAACGCCCAGCGCGAGCGCCTGCACGAGGGCCGGGTGCTCCTGCACGGCCAGCGTTAAAGCCGCGGGATCGCCTGCCTGCTCCAGTGTTTCTTTCATGTAGCGGACCGCATACGCGACCTCCGCATCGTAGGGCAGCTTACGCATCATTTCGCGCGCCGTCCCGACGGCCAGGTCGACGGCATTGATGTGCACCAGCGCATTCATGCTCAGGGCGTAGGCTTGCGCTCGGTGAGCGTCCAACCCAGCGGCCACATAATCGAGCGCCGCGGTGTTGGCTGCGTTCCAGTCCTGGCCGAAGGAGCAGAGCCGCGCCAGATCGTAGAGGTCGTCGCCGGAATAGCTCTCCGGCTTGGACTGGCCACATGCTTCCTTCGCCTTGTGCATGCCCACGCCCAGCGCGCCCAGTTCGGCATCCGACCAGTTGTCCAGCGACATGCGCACCACATCCAGAGGACGCATTGCGGCCTTGTAGATGGCTCCAGGAGTTTCAGCGGCGGGAGCGCTCTGTTCCGGCAGCGCGGCCGGCGGAGCGACTGTTGGCTCTTGAGCGGGCGCTGGTGTTTGAGCGGGCATTGGCGCCGCAGCGGGCTCCGTCGGCTGCGTCTGCGCGTTGAGGACGCATGGCATTACCGGCAGGGCAAGCATCAGGCACATCAGCCGGGTTTGCCTCCACAAGGCCGATGCGGCCGTCACGACCTCGCTTGCGCGACTGGCGATACCGCTCTGCCGTGTGCACAAGTACATTGAGTATCGGATCGCAGTAGGATGACCGGCTCGCCGAAACAAGAGCCAAGGCAGAATTTGCCGCATGACAGATTAGACACCGCCGGCCCCCCGGTGGTTCCCACGCCGCGCCGTCCGAAGTTTTCGATTCAGAAAATCGAAGGCTCCGGCACTATGCCGCCGATAAACCACAGCAGAGCGTGGTCGAACCTCGCAGCACAATGGGGCAGCACAATGCGGCTGCTCAGTCAAGAGTGGCAATTTCCCTGCCTTGGATCGATGTTGCAGAGAGGCCCAACTCAATGCGCAAAGGACTTAGTAGTTTGTTGGAATTGTCTCATCGAGTTTCTTAACAGTTGCTTATTACATTAGAAACAAAATCTTCCTGCTTACCTCCGATCTCCTGCAGCTTTTGGAGTAGTGTGGCCAAAGCATCTGTCCACCTGGCCAATGCAATCGCGGCCGGATGCATTTACTTCAGGTACCAAAAAAGGAGATCAAATGACCGGTAAAATCCTGATCGTCGAGGATGAGCCCATTGTCGCTCTTGACCTGCAGCAGGAGCTTGAGCAATTTGGCTGCGAAGTGGTTGCGCTGGCGCAGAGCGCGGATGAGGCGCTGATGGCGGTGGAAGAGTCGCAGCCCGACCTGGCCCTGATGGACCTGCACATTGTCGGCTCGCTGGACGGCATTCAAACTGCCCGGCTGCTGCGCGACGCCTACCAGGTTCCATCCATCTTTCTTACCGCGTACAGCGATGACGCCACTATCGCCAGGGCGGTGCGCGAGATGCCGTACGGATATCTCACCAAGCCCTTTCAGACGCGCGAGCTGAAGGCCACGTTGCAGGTGGCGCTGCACAAAGCCAAGGTGGATGCGGGTCTGCGCAAGGCCCACGGCAAGATTGCCGCCAGCGTGGACGGCATGAACGAGGCTCTGTTCACGGTCACCCTGAACGGCGACATCCAGTTCATGAATGCGGCCGCCGAGCGTCTGATGGGGCGATCGCGGGAACAGGCTGTCGAATGCCATCTCCGCGATGTGCTCGATCTCAGAGACGCGCGCAACCGTCCCATCGCCTTGCCCGCGCGCCACGGCCTGTCCGGCCCGATCGAGGAGTTTGGCTTGTCGCTGGTCCAACCGGGGCGCGCTGCTCTGCTGGTGGATTTGACCATCTCGCCGTTCGCAGACAGTGCGGGCATCCAGACGGGATTCGTTCTGACGCTGCGCAGGGCCGATGAGCGGGTGCGCTCCCAGGCGCTCGAAGAAGCCTTCAACGCTTCGGACCTTTTTGAATTGGCCCCCCTGGCGATGGTGCAGTTGGACAGTAGCGGGCATATCGTTCGCGTCAACGATGCTCTGCTGCGCGAGTCCGGCGTTGCGGTGGAGAGCCTGGTAGGCCGCACTCTTACGGGGCTCAGCATGGACCCGGATCCGCGCATTGCGGGAAAGCTGATGCATAAACTGCTGCAGGGAGGCGCCACCATCACCACGTCCAAACCGCTGTTCAATACCTGAGTCCAGGCCCTGCGCTTCGCTTGTCCTGCGCTGCTTTCGCCCTCTCGCTCTGGGAGCAAGTGCGGCGACTGATCGGTTCAAGTGTCAGCAAGCCCAGGCCTCCACAACAAAAAATGGTTCGCTCCTGTCCGGGATAACCCGCCGGCCGCTTCAACGGCCCGCTTCTTCCGGGTACAATCGCGGGGTGCGGAGTCTTGCGCACTTTCATCCGCGAAAAGGAGAACCATTGAGCGCTTTCAGAAACCTTCGCTATCTCTTTCCAGCCCTGATCTGTCTGGCTATCCTCGGCCAGAGCAACCGCGCGCCTGCGCAATCGGCCGGGAACGGCCCTACGCCGCCGGCGCCCCACGCCAAGGAGATTCACCTCAAGCATGTGCTGGTGATCGGGCAGACCAAGGGCTTTGAGCACGATTCCGTTCCGGACGCGATGGCCGCCATCTACAACATGGGTAAAGAGAGTGGATTGTGGGACACAACCATGCGCACGGACACCGAGCTGCTGACCAAGAAGGAGCTGAAAAACAACGCCAAGAACCTGAACTACTTCGACCTGCTGGTGTTTACCAGCACCACCGGCGAACTGGACATGGACGCCGGCCAAAAGCAGGACATGCTGTCGTTTATCAAAGAAGACGGCAAGGGCTTTGTGGGCATACACGCCGCGCTGGACACCAATTACACCTGGCCGGAATATGGAGAGATGATCGGCGGCTGGTTCGACCAGCATCCGTGGATGACCTTCAATGCGCCGATCGTCAATGAGGACCCGAGTTTCCCGGCGGTGCGCCATTTTCCCAGCGCGTTTGTGAAATACGACGAGATTTATCAGCCCAAGGCCTGGTCGCGCGACAAGGTGAATGTGCTGCTCAGCCTGGACCCTGCAAAGCTGAACTACGAGAATAACCCGCGCATTCACCGGACAGATCACGATTTTCCCGTGGCCTGGAGCAAGCTTTACGGCAAAGGCCGGGTCTTCTACTCCACGCTCGGCCACACGGAGCAGTCGTGGCAGGATCCCGATATTCGAAAAATGTATTTTGAAGCCATCAAATGGGCGCTGGGTATGACGGAGGGGAGCACGGCGTCCCATCCACGACCGGCGGAGCCCGCGGGTGCACACTGAGCAAAATGCGGATACGCGCGTCTTTCGTCTTGGACAGGCTTGATTCTGCGCGCTTCAATGAAGGTTCACGAAGCATGGGCAGGGCGAACGCCGTTTCAATTTGCGGAACCATCCCCTGTTCTTCGACGTAAATCTTCTCAATTCAGGGTATGCTTACAGAACAGCCACCATGCCGAGGAACCGTCCCTTGTCCCAGTCCCAATCGCCGATCGCCGTGCGTTCGCCCCTGGGCCCCGCCGTCCTGCTCGCCGGTGTTTTTGCCACGGTCACGTTTCTAGTCCACTTCCTGAGTTCTCTTTGGGGTCATCATCTTGGTTACGGCTATTTCCGGGATGAGCTTTACTTCCTGGTCTGCGGCCACCACCTGGCGTGGGGCTATGTCGACCAGCCTCCGCTGGTCGCCCTGCAGGCGCGGCTTGCCGAGATGCTCTTCGGTGTGGGGCCTACCGGTATTCGCATCTTCAGCTTCATGGCCACCGGCGTCACGGTCGGCCTGACCGGGCTGCTCGCCTGGCAGTTCGGCGGGCGGCGCAACGCGCAGATCCTGGCCATGACCGCTGTGCTGGCCGCGCCCGTGTTCCTGGGCACGAGCAATTACCTCTCCATGAACTCCTTCGAGCCCTGCTTCTGGATGGGCGCGCTGCTAGCCGTCCTGCGCATTGCGGAAGGCTCAGCCACTCCCCGGGCCTGGCTCGTATTTGGTTTGCTGGCAGGGCTGGGAATCGAAAACAAACACACGACTGTCTTCTTTCTTGCCGCGCTTCTTTTCGGCCTGCTGTTCAGCCCGCAGCGGAACATCCTCTTCACCAGAGGCTGCGCCGCCGGCTTTGCCCTTATGCTGCTGATCGCCCTGCCCAATTTCCTTTGGCAGATAAACCATCAGTTCGCCACGTACCAGTTCCTCAACACTGTGGCCCACTCCGACAAGAACGTCAAACTGCCGCCGTTCGAGTTTCTCTTCGAGCAGGTCAAGGTTCTGCTTTTTTCGACCGCACCCATCTGGGTGGGAGGAATCTGCTGGCTGGGGTTTTCCCGCGATGCCCGCGCGTGGCGCTTTGTCGCACTCACCTACCTGGCCTTCCTGACCATGATGATGGCCATGCACGCGAAGAACTACTACGTTGCGCCCATTTATCCGGTGCTGTTCGCCGCCGGGGCCGTGGCCCTGGCGCAGCTCACCAGCCGCGCCTGGCCGCTGAGGGCATACTCTCTTGTTCTTGCCTGCACGTTTGTCTTCGCCACCGGTCCCATCGTGCTGACGATTCTGCCGCCGGACAGGTACACGGCGTACACAGCGCTCTTTGCCCCCAGCGAATCGAATTTTGAGAACTTCACCGGCCCGCTGCCGGAGATACTGTCGGACAGGTTCGGCTGGCCGCAGATGGTGGAGGGCTTTGCCGAACGCTACCAGGCTCTACCCCCTGACGTTCGGGCGCGCACCGCAATCTTCTGCGGCAACTACGGCGAGGCCAGCGCCGTCAACATCCTGGGCCCGGCGTACGGCCTGCCCAAGGCCATCAGCGGCAATCAGAATTATTTCTATTGGGGATGGAACAACTACACCGGTGAATCGGTTCTGACCCTCGGCAACAGCACAAAAGACTACACCGACGAGTACGCCAAGGTAGTCGATCTGGGCTCCTTCGAGGCGCCCTGGATCATGGACCACGAGCATCTGCACTACTACTGGCTGCGCGACCGGAAGCGGAGTTATGCAGCGGACTGGCCGGAACTCAAGTACTGGTATTGATGGCAACGCGCGTGGCGAGCCCGAAGTGAGCCGGCCCGTCAGCCTACCGGATGCGAAGCTTTCTCATCCGGTTCGTCAAGAAGCTCTTCTAAACGGTCGAGCTCGCGATCCCATTCCGGACGGCGCGCACGCAGCCAATCCTCTGCGGCCCGCAGTCCGGCAGCTTCAACGCGGCAACTGCGAACCCGGCCCGTTTTCTCGGTCTTGACGAGACCTGCTTCTTCGAGCACCTGCAAATGCTGCACCACGGCGGCCAGCGACATTTTGAAAGGCTCCCCCAGCAGCGACACCGACATGGGGCCCATGCTCAAGCGCTCGAGCATGGCGCGCCGCGTAGCGTCGCCGAGCGCCTGGAAGACGCGGTCGATTTTCGGCTCTTTCTGAGTCATCTTCCGCGCCTTCCTCCTTCCGCTGCTTTGTCCCCGCGTCTCCAATTCATTCGCCGAGTTCTTTGAGGAGCTTGTTGAGCAGCGACTCCCATCCGCCCTTGCGCATCTCGGGGCCGTCCGCGCCTTCGAAATAGGCGCCCTGGTGCGTCAGAACGAGATCGGTTCCGGACCCTGCCGGCGAAAGTTCGATTGTGGCCAGCGACACGGAGAACGGCCTACCGTCCATGCTCATACGGTAAGCAGCGACAATCCGCCGACCCGGGACAATATCCTCATAGATCGTGTCGTTGACCAGGGTCATTCCGGCCACCGGAGTCCCCGGGCCCATCGTCATCTGCGCGCGTTCCGTGCCGCCGACCTTGAAGTCCAGTTCGTGGTGCTGCAACGCATGAGAATTGCCTTCATAGAACCAACGGCGCTTGGTCGCCTCGTCCGCAAAGGCCGCAAAAACGCGCTCCGGAGTTGCCTTCAACTTACGCTCCAATTGAAATGTGCTGTGAATAGCTTTTGAGTTTTCCATCGATTCCCACCTCCTGAATGGGATAGTTAAGTTGTAGCTTTAGTATTAAGCAGGTCATCCTGATTGTCAAGTTAAAACTTAAGTGTTTTCATTATTTCCCCCCCGGCTTGCCACGTACGGAATCGCGACCGACCCTCATTCGACGGAGCACCGGTTCAGTCTAAATCCATCCTGCCCGTGCTAATCTCTCATCACCGCATGAGCCAGGCACCCTCCGCGCAACCGCAAACTCAGCCCGCTGACCTGCCGCGCGTTTTGGGCGCGAGCCAGGCCACGGCTATCGTGGTGGGAACCATCATCGGCAGCGGCATCTTTCTGGTTCCGCGCGAGATGATGCAGGACGTGGGCTCCTCGGCGCTGGTCTATCTGGCCTGGATCGTCGGCGGACTGCTCTCGCTGTTCGGCGCCATGACCTATGCCGAACTCGGCGCCATGCTGCCCTACGCGGGAGGCGAGTACGTTTACCTGCGCGGCGCTTACGGAGACACAACCGCGTTTCTCTACATGTGGACGTGGTTTGCCGTGGCCAAGCCGGCCTCGATTGCCGCCGTCACCATCGGCCTGGCGCGTACGCTGGGATTTTTCCCTGCATTCCACTGGCTCAGCGAGGGGATTCCCGGACCCGTTCCGCTGGTCTGGTCGCAGGTTTTCGCCATCGCCGTCACCTGGTTCATTACTGGACTCAACTACCTGGGCATCAAGAAGGCGGCAGACTTTCAGCTTGTGTTCACTGCGCTGAAGGTCGTCCTCATTCTCATCGTCGCGGGGATTTGCTTCGCATCCGCCTCGGGCTCGCTGTCCAACTTCACCACCACTGTGCCGCGCGCGGTGGGCGGGCTGACGGGCTTCATGGCTGCGCTGATCGCCACGCTCTGGGCCTATGACGGATGGAACGACCTGACCATGGTTGCCGGTGAAGTGCGCCGGCCGGAGCGCTCGCTGCCCATCGCGCTGATCGGCGGCCTGTTTATCGTGGGCTTCCTGTTCATGGCTGCCAACGCGGCCATCCAGTACATTCTGCCCGCCTCGGCGATCGCCGCCAGCGAGCGACCGGCGGTGGCCGCGCTGACGGTGATTGCCGGGCCGGCCGGGGCGGGCTTTGTAGCTGCAGCCATGGCGCTGAGCATCTTTGTTACGCTGAACGGCACCATCATGAGCGGCGCGCGCATTCCCTATGCTGCCGCGCGCGACCGGCTGTTCTTCCGGCAGTTCGCCCATATCAATCCCCGCTGGGAGTCGCCCTCGACCTCGCTGATCGTGCAGGGATTACTTTCAACAATTCTACTTTTGTTCCTCAGCCGATTTCAGCAGTTCTTTGAGCTGGCAGTTTTCGCGGAATGGCTCTTCTACATGCTTACGGCGACAACTGTTTTCGTCTACCGCCGCAAACGGCCCGATCTGCCGCGCCCTTACCGCGTCTGGGGCTATCCAATCCTGCCCGCGCTCTTCGTTGTCTGCGCCACCGCCGTCCTCATATCGAGCTACTTAAGCAATCTCAGAGGCTCGCTTCTCGGCACGG
>DATKGE010000402.1:0-5310 GCA_035510955.1 Occallatibacter sp.
CGGCAATGCGCAGGTGGGCACCGCGGCCTTGCAAACGGATGGATCAATCAATTACGTTGCACCGCCGGTTGTTCCGACGCCGAGCAATGTCGTCCAGCTGACCATCACCAGCGTCGACAATCCGGCGGTGTCGATCACGCAGAACATCTCCGTGATGAATCCGATTCCGATTCTCAATTCAGCTACGCCGAACACGTTGAATATTGGGCCGCCTTCTACCACTGTGGTGCTGACGGGACAGAGCTTCATCAACGGCGCGCAGGTGCTGGTGAATGGGTCGCCGGTAACGACAACCTTCAACAGCGGCACGCAATTGACCGCGGGCGTGTCTCCGACCGAGTCCGGCAATCTCGATCTGCAAGTGCTGAATCCCAGTCCCGGCCCGGCGACTTCCGCCGATCTGATCGCGCTGGTCAACGGCACGCCGCCGACGCCGGTGGTCAGCCCTGAAGATGCATCGCGATTTCTTGAGCAGGCAACATTCGGCGCTACCGATGCCAGCATTCATCACCTTTCGCTGATCGGGTATCAGGCGTGGCTGAATGAGCAGTTTGCCATGCCGCCCACCCTGCATGAGCCCGGGGTGGAGCAGGCGGTCATTCTCAACAATCCGCCTTGCGCCGCGGGCAATGTAAAGTGCAATGGGGCCCTGTTTGATCAGAACGCATCGGATGAAGGGCTTGTCCAAGATACGTTCTGGCAGCAGAGCATTGCGGGGAACGATCAGTTGAGGCAGCGCGTGGAGTATGCGCTGTCGGAGTTGACGGTCATCTCCAGCGAGCCGAACTTCAGCATTGAAAGCATGCCGCGCGGAGAGGCCAATTACTACGATGTGCTGGGCGCGGATGCGTTCGGAAACTTCCGCACGCTGCTGCAGGACGTGACCTTGAATCCCATGATGGGGCAGTTCCTCAATATGCTGGGCAACGACAAGGGCAACGCGACAACCGATCCGGACGAGAACTACGCGCGCGAAGTGATGCAGCTGTTTACCATCGGACTTTACCAGTTGAATGACGACGGCTCGCAGAAGCTGGATTCAACGGGCAATCCGATTCCGACCTACTCGAACACCGATGTGATGGGCATGGCCGCCGTTTTCACGGGCTGGGGTTGGAACATACCAGGAAACTCGAGCGACACGGCGTGGGGTAACTGCTGCATCTACGTAGGACCCGGATATGGCGAAGAACTTTTGCCCATGCAGAGTTTTCCCAGCCACCATTCGACGGTGCAAAAGCAGTTTCTCGGCGTGACCATTCCGGCTTCTGCCGGCGCCGACCCGGCGGGCGACCTCAAGATCGCCCTCGACACGCTGTTCAATCATCCCAACCTGCCGCCATTCTTCTGCAAGCAGATAATTCAACACCTGGTGACCAGCAATCCGAGCCCGACGTATATCAGCAACTGCTCAACCGTGTTCAAGAACGATGGGACAGGCGTGCGCGGGAATCTGCAGGCGGTGATTTCCGAGATTCTGCTGGATCCTGCGGCGCGCGACTCGTCTACGGACTTCGCGAATCCACAATATGGCAAGGTGCGCGAGGCGCTGCTCCGCTATACGGAGTGGGCGCGTGCGTTCACCGCCCAGTCGCGCACCGGCTCTTATGACATCGGCAGCACGGAAGATCCGATCTGGGGACTCGGCCAGATGTCTCTACGTTCGCCCACGGTCTTCAATTGGTTCGCACCCGGTTTTGTTCCTCCGGGTACAAGCATCGCGGCGGCCGGCCTGGTGGGGCCCGAGATGCAGATGACAAATGTGTCCACCGTCGTCGGCTACATCAATTACATGCAGAACGCGATTGGCAGCAGCGCACCCTCGGGACCCGACATGTTCTCGAATTATGGGGAGGAGACGCGGCTGGCCGCGACGCCCACCGCGCTGCTGGACCGCATCAACCTGCTGTTGATGGCCGGCGAGATGGACTCGACACTGTATGGCCAGATTCTGTCTGCCATCGGCGCCATCGACATACCGGCCGGCGATCAGAATGCAGTCAACGCCGCGCTTCAGAACCGCGTGGAGACGGCCATTTACCTGACAATGGCTTCACCCGAGTTCAGCGCGCAATTTTAGGGAGCCCATGATGATGAACAAACTCGAGCGGTCGCGGCGGCAGTTCCTTAGAACGGCTTCGATGGCCGGAATGGCGGGCATATCGGCCAGTCCGTTTATTCTTGGCCTCAACTCGATGGCCGCAATGGCCCAGAGCAGCGGCGCATCGGATTATAAGGCTCTCGTCTGCGTTTTTCTTCAAGGCGGCAACGATGGCCACGGCACGGTGATCGCCACAGATCCGACCTCCTTCAGCGCGTTTACGCAGGCGCGGTCGGGAGCGCCGGGGCTCGCGTATCCCATGAACGAGTTGTTGCCGATTATTTTGAAAACTCCGCAAAGCGGCCGCACCTTCGCACTGAACCCGGCGCTGACCGGGGTGCAGAATTTGTTCAATGCGGGGCGCGCTGCCATCGTGGCCAATTCCGGCACGCTCATCGCTCCGGCAACCAAAACTCAGGTGAATGCCAACTCCGTTCCACTGCCCGCTTCGCTGTTCTCTCATTTCGATCAGACAGCAGCCTGGCAGGCCATTGCGTCGAATGGCGGCAGCGCCGAACACGTAGGATGGGGCGGCGCAGTGGCGGATGTGATTGAGAGCATGAACGTGAACTCGAACTCGACGTTTACCTGCATCTCGACAGCAGGCATCGCGCTGTTTCTCTCCGGGCAGACTTCGTTCCAGCTCAACGTCACCTCGGCGGGTCCGATTCCGATTTACGGATTGGCAAACCCTCCGTTCGGTTTGTCGGCCTCATCGAATCCGCTTTCTTCCATCCTCTCCGCGGATGAGGCCAACCTCTTCGCCAAGGAGTATGGAGTGGTTGTGAACCGCTCGATTGCTGCGCAGGCGACGCTGGCAAGTGCCATGCTTCCGGCCGGCGTGGGTGGGGTTCCGAATCCGCCTCAATATCTCGACCCGCAGACGAAGATGCTCACCGATAACCCGCTGGCCATTTCATTGCAAACCGTTGCCAGGATCATCAGCGGTTACCCCAGCCTGGGCGTAACCCGGCAGATCTTTTATGTGCAACTGGGCAGCTTCGATACGCATAACAACCAGGCCATCCAACATGCGCAACTGCTCACGCAGCTTGGCGAGGCGGTTGAATATTTCGACGGATTGATGGTGGCGGCCGGCCTGGGCAACCAGGTAACGACATTCACCGCGTCCGACTTTGGCCGCACGCTGACGTGCAATAGCAACGGCACCGACCACGGCTGGGGAAGCCACCATTTCGTTGTGGGCGGCGCGGTGCAGGGGCAGGACATGTATGGCCAGTATCCAGTGATCGGCGTGAACCAAGCCAACGATGTGGGAGCCGGCCGGCTGATTCCCACCACATCGGTGGATCAATACGCAGGCACGCTGGCGCGCTGGTTTGGCCTTTCCGACGGGCAGGTCAGACAGGTGTTTCCGAACTTCGGCAACTTCGGCTCCAGCCCTTATTTGGGGTTTATGGGCTAGGGTCATGTCTCGGAAGTTAGCGGAAAGAATACTGGCGAGTCAAGGAACTTTCGCGCGGCGGGAAGATCAACTTGCAGGGTCGCTTGTCGAGAGCTGTGCGGGTGTCGCTGCCTTCAGCTGGCTCAGATCATTTTGAACGGCTTGCCAATGGGCCGGGTCTTTCTTGGTCTCGATGGGCGACGAGGGGTCGGCATAGAACTTAAGAATGTTATCGCGCAGTTGGGCCGATGTCCGATCGAACTTATGCGCGGTCAACTTTGCCAGAAGGCCAGCGTAGGTTTCATCCGTAAGCGAGTATTCCCCAGGCGCGGTTCGGTCGCCGTCATCGAGATCCTCGTTCGGTAGTACGAGGTTGCCTTTGCTCACCGCTTCCAACAGCGCGCGATAGTGATCTGTGGTTGTATTGATGCTCTTTATATAAAGGTCTTCGGTCTGCGTGGTCGGGTTGTTGAAGCCCAGGCCTTTGAACGGACCTATGGGGGGCATTAGACGCAGGAGCGTGGCGAGTATGCGCGTGCCCAGGCCGGGCTTTGTATAAGTCTTTCCCCACTCTTTTTCATAATCCGAGCGGGAAAGCCGGTAGAGGAATTTCTGTCTCGCAAAGTCCGGCGTCTCGTGGGTCAGTTCCTTTTTGTGCGTCTCAAGCGCTACCTTAGTCATCTTCGGAATCAGATTGCCGATAGCAAAACGATAGGAACCAATCGCCAGGTCCTCGTGCGCCAGCACATCCTTCAGGTCCAGCCCGTAAACCACGGGAAAGACCCGTTCCAGCAGCGGAGCCGAGACTTTGAATCCGATGAAATCGTGATATTGGGCCGGCGCATAGCGATTCTTCGCCACCTGCAATGTGTCGAATCCAAACTCCGTTTTCAAATGCGCTGTCTCGTTCTGTGCGTAGCGCACGGATGGGCCGTATTTTGCACGCAGTTTAGGATATGCGATTGCGACTGCATGGTTGACTGCCGGATGGCCGTCAATATCGGCTACGTAGTGCGACAGCGCGCCCAGCGCGAAGGCATATTCGTTCGCATCCTTGCTTTGGCGTAGTAACTCGAGCACAAAATCTCCGCTGCGAACGTAGTGCGTCAGATTACTGAATTCCTTGCTGCCGAACGGGTAGTAGCCCAAGTCCTGAATCACCGAACCGCCGTAGGCATAGGCGTGGGCCTCTTTGAATTGGTCATCTGTGAGTTCCGGAAAGCGATGGACCACGAGCGGCTTGATTTCGGTTAGCCAGGCTAAGTCGATGATCTCTTCGTGCGTCAGCACGGAGTAAGAAAACGCATTTCCGCTGGACATGAGTAATACAAGAATCAGCGCGGCCGCGCGGATAGCGAATGAACGCCTGCCTGCAACTCGGGCATGTCTAGATGGCGACGCGTCTCGCAAAATAAGATAACTCCTTCAAGCCGCGGAATCGCTACGACCACGACGACAAATCCATCCCTTGGGAAAGCAACGGGTCCCAATCTGTGCAGTGTTTCATTCGGTTTGGGCCGAGTCTGCTCAATTCGATACACGGCGGTTTTGACCTCAGGGCGGCGGCTGAACACGGCGTGAAGACGTGAGGCAACGCATGATTTGCATTGCCATCCCGTCAACTGAGATGATCGCTGCAAAATGTTTTGCGAGGAACTTCCGGCATGAAAAGAACTGGACTTCTCGTTTTCGGTGCTCTCGTGAGTCTTACCACAAGTCTGTTTGCGCAACAGTCCGGATGGCCGCCGGCGCCTGGACACGTCACCTTGCAGGTGTGGCCCGGAGTCGCGCCGGGGGCTCCTGC
>DATKGE010000403.1:0-6947 GCA_035510955.1 Occallatibacter sp.
ATCGCCAACTCTTCGCCCCGTCTCGCGCCGACAAACAATTCCTTCTGCTATCCCGCCGCCTCACCCGCATCCGTTACCTCTTTGAAAAATCCTCCCAAGGGCTGGCTGAAGAAAAATAGGCACAGATTGGCCAGTAAATGAAGAGGAAAATGGCGGCGCTACGCTTTCGCCACAGGAGGGGATGAGAATGGGCCGCCATCCGATGGTCCTCCTGGCGATTCGCTTTCTGTACGGCGGTCAAACTGCATCCGCGCACCATGCTCGCCCGAGTACCCTGTCGAGTTCGTGGGCTTCGCCATCTATTGTTTAGTGAAGGTCAACACGACCTCACGGCGCATTCCGGCATCCATGGCGCCAGCGTCAGCAGCGGGCGGCGGCATGTAACGGCGGTTCGCCGGCAAGGTGCGAGTACCGCGGCCATCTAATCTGAGACCCGTCAATTCCGCGAGCTCGCAAACGACGGTTGAATTTCGGATGTACGTTCCTCGAACCGTGTTTTCCCCGACGATAAACGGCCTTGCCTAAATCGGTTAGAACGCGGCCAACTTCCTTAGATGGCCTCGCGCATGTCGTCGATGTACCTATCGAGAATTCGCTCCTGTGCCGGTGCAAGCTTTGGCTTCAGCTTCATGGCTTCCATGACACGAGCGATCTTGGGATCGCCCGTTGTGGAACTCCTGCCAGCTTCGGCCCCGACGCTGTCCGCACGGACCTGTCGCAATCCCCCAACGCTCTCTCCCATCCAGACGAGCGAAAACTTGCTGCAGCGAACGTAGTCGATGGCGTTGAGAGAGGGCGGCGAGGTAAGCACCAAGTCGATGGATTCGGAATCCACCGGAAGCTTACGCGGATCGCCCAAATGAATGGTTGGATCGGGACCGCGGTCCGTTGCTTTCGTGCCGATCGTGTTGTTGAGCACTCGCTCCCCGGAAGCGGGAAACTTTTCAAAAGGCTTCAGCGGTGCTTCAGTGTAAAAGCGGTGCGGGCGGCTGTGAGCCAGGTCGCGGGCCAGAGATACGCCCGCCTGCTTGGTGATGATGATGAGGCGAGAATATGCGCACTAGAGAACGTTGCGTGCGATGTCATGGGGCACGCAATCAATGCAGATGGAGAGCGCGGTCAACTGTCGCGTTGCTTTTGGATCAAACCAATACGTGACGAAATCCCGAGTTTCCTCATCGGCGTCGAGCGGGTAGGCATCTTCTTCCGAGATGTCGGTAAAGAATGCGTTCCAAGAATGACCTGCCACCCGCGATCGACCTTGCTGCACAGCCGTGGCCGATAGCAGCAGCGGCGAATGACCGCAAGCGCGTACAGGAACTCCGCGAGTACCTGGACCTTGGCGAGGCCGAAGCAATCGTGCCGGCGATCGAGCTTCGAGCTGACCTCCTGCTGGTAGATGAAAGGCGGGGGCGTCGGGCTGCCAATGCGGCGGGCTTGGCCATCACCGGCCTGCTCGGTGTCGTAGCGACCGCGAAAGGAGCTGGCCCGATCGATTTGGCGAAACCGGTGCCCGATGAATCGATCCGGATTGCTCGATTCCGGATTGGGCCCGCCCTCTACGCAGAGGTTCTGTCGGAACTCGGTGAATCGTGACTGAGGCCTCGCGATCTTCCTCATACTTTCGAAGGACAGCGCGATGCTACCACGTGTTCGGGATGGCGACTATATGTCCGAGTGGATCTGACGAAGCGGCTTTTCATGAACGTAGCAGCGTATACTGGTTTCAAGGCCATGGAAATGCAATTGGACCCGCGAGAGGCATCGCTAGTGGAGGTCTTCCGGCGGCTTCCTCCCGATGCGGCTGCTGAGCTGTCGGCTTTGGCCGAAAGATTAGCCGCGCTCTCACCGCACGGTAGAGTCGATTGGTCCGATTCTTGGACCGACGAGGATCTACAGGATTTCAGGGCTGCTTCCTTAGCGGCGGCTTGAAGTTGAGGAGTCAGAGGAATCGCATTGAAGCCGGGCGATGTCGTGGTTGGCGTTCTTGCGGCGCGGTGGAAACCAAAGTGCGCCCAGCGGTCGTGATTGCCAGCACCACGTACCTCTGGAACGCCCCGACGTTCTTGTCGGCATTCTAACGACAAAGCTACCTAAAACGGCTACATCCACGGGCTGCGTTCTCATGGACTGGCAATTGGCCGGCCTTCGAGCCGAGTCGTATTTCAGGGCGTACGTGCTGACGGCGCATCGCTCGGAGTTGACGGTCATCGGCCACCTCAGTAGCCGGGACTGGAACCAAGTGCGGATCTGCGTGCGCGCGGCCTTCGCGATTTGAAGTGGAGTTGGTGGCGCGAATTGTCGGGACTCCGCACCGTGCGGGTGGAGGCTCGAAACTGTCGCCTTCCAGCGTCAGGGCGAATGCCCCAGCCGGCCAAATCCCCGAAACGGCGACAAATCTTCAACTTGAATGGTAAACGCTACGGCGTCAAGGAGCATCTACCTCAGCGTGCCGTGCGCATCAGCAACATCCAATCGTTGCCAACTGGGAACTCACAGCCGGCTCGGATTTTAGAGGTGAGACACGATACAATGAGATCCGCTAAAACCCCGATGAAGAAACCAATGATTAAGCCGATGTTTCCGCCGGACCTGGAGGCAAAGCTCAAAGTGCCGGAGGAGCTCCTGCGGGAATTCATCGAGACGTTTGAACCCAGCGAGTGCGCGGACGTACTGCACCTCTTTGTCGATGCGCGCACGCAGGCCCTTTATTCTGAATGCCATATCCAGGCCGACAGACTGATCGGGCTATCTACGACCGACGTTCCGCTCGACCCTGAAGATCAGCCAGAGTATAGGGCGAATCGGGATATCGTGTCCAATAGCGCTGCGTTCCTGGTAATGCAGGACGACGCGAAGTTGCGTAGGACCTTCAGCAATGTCGTTGCGGAATTTACCACGGAGTTCGACCCCGACACACCCCTCAAGATCATTGGAGGCCAGCATCGATTTCAAGCAATAGAGGAGGCTCTCGCCGCGGGTGTCAACGAAGTGCATGGCATCAAGGTTTATTTTGGTCTTACCTCCGAGCAGCGTCTCGATGCCCAGCTAATCTCCAATACGGTCATAGCGGTTCCTGCGGACCTCTTTGATCGCATGCAAGAAACGATGCATGGCCCTGAATTGCGAGACTGGTGTCAGAAGGTAGGCCTTCTGGATAAGCTGCAAGACTTCGCAGACAAGCGGCGGCGGGGATCGCAGGTCACAGTTGGTGCAGCTCGAACGTTCATCCTGAATTACTACGCTGGCAAGGCGGCAGCGGCAGGGGAATTCTCGGAGACCGATACTTCTCCTACGATCTGCAAAACAGGTATAGCGGATGCCGATTGGGAACTTCTGCGCGGTAACGGAAAGCTCTGGAAGGATTCGAAACTTGAAGCGGCGGGAAAAGAATTCGCAGCCCTCATTGAGGCTCAGCGCAAAGCAGTGACCGCGACCAAAAAAGGCGCGGTGGATGTTCAGGAGAAGGCGCTGAATTATGCGGTCCTTGCAGCGTGGGCGTATACGGCCGGCCTGTTGCATGATAATTCCGTTCGCATTGGCCGACACTTTGGCCTCAAGAATCAAACCGGCCGTGACCCACTTAACGCCGCCGCATTGGCGAAAGGACATCATCAATCGGACGCCGAAACCTATCGGGGATTGGGCTATCGTACTGACGCGAAGGAACGCGGCCGCTTCGTGGAGCTATTCTATATTCAGACCGACAAGGGCGATGGCATCACTGGCCCATTGGTAGATCTGGCGATCAAGAAATATCACGCAAAGCAGGCCGTTCTGGAAGTGCAAACCGCCCAGAAAAAGGTTGGATGAGTTGGCAGCCCTGCCGAAGTTCGCTTCAACATTATTTGAAGAAGCCAAGCGGTTTGTTGAAAAAGCCACCGAAGCGAAAGAGTCCGACGCCAAGCTGGCCTATCTACATGCGGGATTGCTGGTCGGGTTTGCGGCCTTCGAGGCTCACGTGAACGCTATGTGTGATGATTTTCTTTCTCGTGAGGAGCTTTCGCCTCACGAGCGGGGAATGCTGGCTGAGCACAGCGTTAAGTTAGTCGATGGAGCTTTCGAGGAGCAAGACAATCTGCAAATGCAGAGGCTGGAAGATCGGATCTTGTTTCTCTGCCGCCGCTTCTCATCGAAGCCGATTGACCGGAAGGCTTCCTACTGGGGCGATTTCAAGACCGCAACGAACCTGCGCAACATACTGACGCACCCAAGAAACGACGCAAGTGAAGTCACTCTGGACGGCGCGAAGCGAGCGATCTCCGCGATAGTAGAGCTCCTAAATGTGATGTACACAAGCGTATATGGGAAAAAACTCCCCGCGTATCACCGCCAGCTATCTTCGAAACTGACTTTTTGAACTGCTAGGCGCGACTGCGACGTACTCGCTTCTCAGCAACCTTCCTGGATGGGTGGGTTCAAATCTGCTCGCCGGTGCAGACTGCTATTGCACCGGGTGGGCCCCCACCGGAGTGATCGAATTGAAGGGAATATTTTTGGCCAGGTGGTCTCCAAGGAGATATCCCGTTACGTCCCGCCACGTCAACTGGACGGGAAACACAAAAAACCGGCCAAATCTGCTTGAACCTAAATCCCAGCGTAAGCGACTTAGAATCAAGCAGTTTGGCCTGTTTTTTCGCGTTTATTCGGTCCAATCTGTGCACGCGCCCCTAGTACACAGATTCCAGCCTAGTTACGCGTGCGCGGGCATCATGATTGGCCGAATAAACGCCCAAACCGTGGATATGCATTTCGCCGACGTTGTCCGAAAGTCGCGTTCTGGGAAGCTCTCCAGATCTCTCGCGGAATACGTCTCAGGGCAGCGCCCTGTCAGCCAGCCTGTTCCCGTTGCCGCAGCCACCGGCGAAGAGACTCCTGCGTCTCACCGGATCTGCGGCCCACAAGGAGACTTTCCACGCTGATATCTTCATCCAGATCCGGCCAGTGGATCCCCTCTCCACCGCCAATTAGGCGCCGGTTGGCCCGCTCCGCCGGTGTCCCGTGCGCCAAGCGCGGGAACCAGGCGAGTGGGACCGCGATCGTCCGGCCATCCGCAAGTTCCGCGATCAGAGCGTCATCGCTTACGCTTACGCTTTGGGCCAGCGCTTGCCTGTGTTCAGCTCCCGAAGTACTCATGCATGACCTCCGCAAATAAGCCGGCTTTTCCGCGACCAAATCTTTGGAAGCGTCCAATCTCCATGCGGCCGAAGCCGCGACTCTTCTCCAAGCGGACCCGGTCCAGCCAAAACTTCGCCGTTCCCTCTTCCCGCTCGACATGCACGTGGGGAGGCTCATCCCGATCCGCCGAGTAAGAAAATATCCGGTATGGCCCCGCCCGAAGAACGGTTGGCAACGTATCCAGTGTACACGGCCCAGCCGGCAGACTGGTGTGACATCCCGTGATGCTCTAGCTTGCTGCGCTTCGGCCCAACCTGGTCTACCGCGACCCGGTCTTCTTCTTCACGGGCGGGCCATCCTTCAGCAGCGCTTCGATCTCTTTGCGCAGATTCCGCTCCACCTGCTCGTTGAAAAACGGATCGTCGCCCTCATATTGCGCCCGGATGTCGCCCTGCTTGTCGATAAACGCCAGCAGCGGCATCATCGGGATCTTCGCCACGGGGTGTTGCAGGAATTCGAGCGCCGAGGCGCCCGTGTTATACCCCACCGGGAACGGCGGCGAAAAATTCCTGACGAAGTTCGGCAGCGCGGCCTGGGCGTCCGGCTCGATGGCCGAAGCCAGCACTTCGAGCCCCCGGGGAGCATATTCATTCTGAAGTTTCGACAGCACGCCGACGGTCGCCTGGCAATGCGAACAGTACGTCAGGATGAACGCCAGCACCACCGGGTGGCCTTTGTACTGGCTCAGCGGCAGCGTTTTTCCGCCGGCCAGATTGATCGTATAATCGGGCGCTTTACGCGCCAAATCGGCCGCCGGAGCCGCCGGCAGCAGCACCGAAAGCAGCGCCGCGGCTGCCGGAATCCATCGCGAGATCGCCATCGGCTTCAGTGTATCGCAGGATCCAACCCTTCCACGCTGGTGACCACGGCGCCCTTGCGGCGCAACTCGTACCGGCCGTCGTCGCCGGTCCCGGTGATGGCATCGGCCGCTTCGGTGGTTACCGTCATGCTCTTCCACTTCTTGCGCATCACCTCGCGGTAGGCGGCGAAATATTGGGCGGCGCTCTCTTCTCCGTCCCATTCGGTGGAGTAGAGCAATACCACTCGGCCGGCCTTCTTATTCTCCATCAGCTCGAATGCGCAGCCGCGCCAGTGCGGCGCCAACTCCGCCGAGCGCGTCTTGCCGGCATATTGGTCCAGCAGGATGCCCTGTTCCAGTTCGCCCAGTTCGCCGGCTACCAGGCCTTTGTATGCGCGTGGCAAATGGACGACCGGCAGCGCCGGATCGGTCGGCTGGACGTGCTCGAAGTATTTCTCCGGGTGCAGAATCTGTTGGGTGGATGCCGGCGGGTGCAGAAAAACCTCGCCGAAGCCCAGATGCGGATCGCGCTCGAGCACCGCCTGCTGGAAGCTCATTCCCTTGGTGTAGGGAAATACCAGCGTCAGCCGCAGGTAGAGCGGCTCCTTGTCGAAGACCGGGAACTCGCCATCGCTCTGATTGGCGCCGGTGCCCTCGTCACCCGCCGCCAGATTGGCCATGGCAGCCGCCAGCGTCGCCGAATCCCGCAGGGAGGTCCCGGACTTGCGCGCCAGGTATTCCGACATCATCCAGGTGGCCTGGCCCTCCATCACGGCCAGGCGCGCGGTGGACCCGTCGTCGCTCTTGCGCCCTTGGCGGATAAAGCGCGCCAGGTTGTAGTTCTGGTCCGCCAGCGCGTGCGAGAGCTCGTGCGCCAGCACCGGCGCCTGGCTCTCGGTGGACGTGGAGTCGGTGATGAAAAGCTTCTTGCGGTTGTAATCGTAGAAGGCCGCGGCCTGTTCGGTGAGCA
>DATKGE010000404.1:0-8216 GCA_035510955.1 Occallatibacter sp.
CCCGTGTCCCATCCTTGCGATGTACTTCCGTCGCAAGGGTGGGAAAGCACAACTCCCTCCCGCCGCATCACCACCCGTCCCATGAAGGGCACCGCGCCCCGTGGCCGCACCACCAGCGAAGATCGCGCCTTGGCCGGCTGGCTCCGCAACGACCCCAAGAACCGCGCCGAAAACGTGATGATCGTCGACCTGCTGCGCAGCGATCTTGGCCGCCTCTGCACCTTCGGTTCGGTTCGCGCCGCCGATCTCTTCGCCGTCGAGCGCTACCCAACCCTGTGGCAAATGACCTCGACCATCATCGGCGAACTCCGCCCGGAAATCACCTTCCAGCAAATCTTCCGCGCCCTGTTTCCCTGCGGTTCCATCACCGGCGCGCCCAAAATCCGCGCCATGCAACTGATCGCGAAGCTTGAACAGCAGCCAAGAGGCGCGTACACCGGCGCCATCGGCTTCTTCTCAAAACAGGAGTCCGTCTTCAACGTGGCCATCCGCACTCTTACGCTCGACGGCGAAGCGGGCGCAATGGGCGTTGGCAGCGGCATTGTCATCGACTCCAACCCTCAAGATGAGTTCCGCGAATGCCTGCTGAAAGCCGAGTTCCTCACTTCTCCAGCCAACAGCCCGGTGCGTCCGTCTCCGGACAGTTTCTCACTCGTCGAGACGCTCCTCTGGCGCGGCGAATATCCTCTCATCGAGCTGCATCTTGACCGCCTGGAAGACTCCGCCCACTACTTCGCCTTCCCCTTCAACCGCGCCGAAACCAAGGCCGCCCTGCTCGCCCACGCTAACTTGCCAACTCGCTATCCCCGCGCAGCGGGGGCCAACTCGCGGCCTCCGTCACAAAAGGTCCGCCTGCTCCTCAATCCCGATGGATCCCTGCAAATCACCACCGAAGCCCTCCCCGACACCGCAGCCACCCACGCTCTCAAAGTCCGCATCGCCGCCCATCGCACCGATCCCAGCGATCCCATGTACTACCACAAGTCCACCCACCGCCCCCTCTATGCGCAATCCTTCCAGGCTGCAACGCAGGCAGGCTACGACGACGTGCTGTTTCTCAATCTGCGCGGCGAAGTCACCGAAGGCGCAATCCACAACATCTTCATCGAAAAGGACGGCCGCCTCCTCACGCCCCCCGTCGATTGCGGCCTGCTTCCCGGTGTCCACCGCCGCCACATCCTCGCCACCCACCCCAACGCCGAAGAGAAAATCCTGGCCCTCGAAGACCTGCGCGGCGCCGACGCCGTCTATCTATCCAACGCCGTCCGCGGCCTGCGCGCAGCAATTATCCAGTGGGAAAGCGGTTAATCCGCGTTTTTGCGCGGCGCCGCCGGAGCGGCCGATCCGTGACCCCCGATCCCTGACCCCTGATCCCTGCTCTCCTCACTCCGGCCGCATCACGACCTTGATCGCCTCGCCGGTACGCAGCACTTCCATCGCTTTTGGAAACTCGCTCAGCTTCATCCGGTGCGTAATCACTGGATCCAGATTCAGCTTCCCTGTGGCAAGCAGCGCCTCCATCTGAAACCAGGTCTCGTACATCTTGCGTCCATTGATTCCGTGGACAACGGCTCCCTTGAAAATAATGTCGCGCGCAATGTCCAGCTCGAAGGGCTCTGACGGAATCCCCAGCAACGATGCCCGTCCCCCCTTCTTCAACAGCGCAAATCCCATCCGCATCGCAGCTGGGTGACCTGACATCTCCAGCAGAACATCTGCGCCGTTCCCATCCGTCGCCTGCATAATCTCTTCTTCTACGTCGTCCGCCACAGGGTCCAGTGCCAGGTCCGCGCCCATGGTTTTGGCCACCCCTCTTCTGCGGGCGTTCACCTCGATCCCGAAAATCTTTGTAGCGCCGCACGCCTTTGCCACCGCAATGGAAAGCAGGCCTATCGCGCCGCAGCCTGTGACCACCACCGTCTGCGCTGAAATCGGCCCGGCCAATACCGAATGAACCGCGTTCCCCAGCGGATCCAGCAGCGATCCGTACTCCAGCTGCATTGAAGCCGGAAGTTTCCAGATATTGCCCTCCGGAATAAGGACATAGCTCGCAAACGCTCCATCCGCGTCCACCCCAAGAATCTGTACTTGCTGGCAAATGTGAGCCTGCCCCGTGCGGCATTGCACGCACTTCCCGCAAACCACGTGCATCTCCGCTGAAACCCGGTCGCCTTCCTTCACGGTTGTCACGCCGCGCCCCAGGCCAGCAACCGACCCGGAGAACTCATGCCCCGGAATCAGCGGCGGATGAACGCGCCACTGCGCCCACGGGTCCCAGTTAAAGATGTGCAGGTCGGTACCGCAGACGCTGGCCGCCTCCACCCGCACCAGCACCTCGCCAGGACCTGGAGTGGGAACCGGAACCTCGTGCATTTCAATCCCAGGCGCAGCCTGGGCCTTCACAACCGCTTGCATCGTGGCAGGCATCAAAGCGAGACCCTCCTTGAAACAAAAATCAAACCAGTCGATCCATCATTGGGAAAGCTGATAACAGGCTCTAAGCAGAGGAGACTATCCCAGTTTGCCGGCGCCAGGCAATGCCACGATGGAGGAATGAAGGATATGAATCGGCACAAGCCATCGCGGTTGCAACCATCGGAACTAAACCATCGCGGGCTAAAATGGAATCGTGAAAACCCCGCAGCCTTCGATTGATCGGGTTCTCAAGACACCGGGTGAACGCCGGGTGCCCCAGGTCTCGCTTTTGAGACCTGGGGGAGCACGAATCCCTTTCCGTGTTCTTGCATTCGCTGGCCTGTTGGTCGCCAGCATCGCCGCCTCCGCCCAAACCGCCGACCAGGCATGGCTCGACCGGAAAGGCTCTTATACCCACTTCACGTTTCCCCGTCAGATTCGAGCCCTCGGCCCTGGCCTTCTTGAGCAGTCTGCCGTCGAGGAGCTCAAGCGCAATCTGCTTCAGACAATTCCCACTCTCGACCTTGAGCACGGCACAGACGCCGGAATCACCGCGCGCGTC
Organism: Occallatibacter sp.; assembly: GCA_035510955.1. Taxonomy (GTDB): domain Bacteria; phylum Acidobacteriota; class Terriglobia; order Terriglobales; family Acidobacteriaceae; genus Telmatobacter. The sequence continues at coordinate 2,978 of DATKGE010000404.1, forward strand.
AAGGAGTTGCTCCTCGGCCAAATCGTTGTCGGAACCGTTGAGGAGGTCCATAAGGCCTTCCCCGACCTGCCTGTTCCCAATGACCTTGAACCCGACGGCTATTGGCTGTCTTGGAGAGGCTCCGGCGACAATCTCCTTGTCGTCATTGCCGGTGCGGATCAGCCCGCCGTCCTCCATGGAACATTTGCCTTTCTCCGCCATTCCATGACAAACGAAACCGCGAACCAGTTCGACCACGCCGTCCGGTCCCACCCCGCCTTCAAAATCCGCTGGGTCGACGAGTGGGACAACCCCGACGGCTCTATCGAACGCGGCTACGCGGGCCGCAGCATTTTCTTTGAGAACAGCAACGTCCGCGCCGACCTCGCCCCCGTCGCCGAGTATGCCCGTCTGCTCGCGTCGGTCGGCATCAACGGCCTCAATGTCAACAATGTCAACGCCGCGCCGCAACTCATCGACTCCGATCATCTCCACCAGCTAGCCCGCATCGCCGACGCTCTCCGCCCCTGGGGCGTCCATCTCGCCATGTCCGTGGCCATCGCCAGCCCGCAGTCCATCGGCGGCCTTGCCACTTACGATCCGCTCGACCCCGCCGTAGAAGCCTGGTGGGCCGCCAAGGCCAACGAGATTTACACCCTCATCCCCGACTTCGCCGGATTCACGGTCAAGGCCGACTCCGAAGGCCAACCCGGCCCCGCCAGCTTTGGCCGCACTCCCGCCGACGCCGCCAACACCCTGGCTGCCGCTCTCGCCCCCCACGGCGGCGTCGTGCTTTACCGCGCCTTCGTCTACAACCACCACCTCGACTGGCGCGACCCCAAAGCCGATCGCGCCCGCGCCGCCTACGACATCTTCCATCCCCTCGACGGTCAATTCCTTCCCAACGTCATCGTCCAGACCAAGGAAGGTCCCATCGACTTCCAGGTCCGCGAACCCGTCTCGCCCCTCTTCGCCGGCCTCGAGCACACCGCCCAGGCCATGGAAGTCCAGATCACCCAGGAATACACAGGCCAGCAGCGTCATCTCGTCTACCTCGCCCCCATGTGGAAGGAGGTCCTCGACACCGACCTCCGCGCCAACAATGAGTCCACCCCCGTAAAAGAAATCCTCGCCGGCAAATTTCTCTTGGAACGCCAGCAGCTTGCTGGCAAGCCCGCTCCAGATAACCCCTCGAATCGTTTTGTAACAGGGCACGACTTCAGTCGTGCCACAAGCCGCTCAAAATTGGATGGGGCTTTAGCCCCTGCGGAATTGCCCCTCGGCGGCATGGTCGCCGTAGCTGGAATCGGCCAGGACCGCTGGCTCGACTCCCCGCTGGCTCTCGCCAACCTCTACGCCTTCGGCCGCCTCGCCTGGAACCCCGATCTCTCGCCCGCCGAGATCGCCGCCGAGTGGACCAGACAAACCATCAGCAATGACCCTGAAGTCGTCCGCACCGTTACCTCCATGCTCATGAAATCCTGGCCCGCCTACGAGGCCTACACCGGCCCCCTCGGCCTGCAGACCCTCACCGACATCACCGGCTCCCACTACGGCCCCAACATCGAGTCCAGCGAGCGCAACGGCTGGGGCCAGTGGCACGACGCCGACGCCCAAGGCGTAGGAAAAGACCGCTCTGTCTCGACCGGCTCAGGCTACGCCGGCCAGTACCCGCCTGAAGTGGCGAAACTCTACGAATCGCCAGCCACCACCCCCGACGACCTCCTCCTCTTCTTCCACCACCTCCCCTACACCTACAAGCTCCACTCCGGCAAAACCGTGATTCAGTACCTCTACGACAGCCACTACGCCGGCGCTGCCCAGGCTGCGCACTTTGTCGATGAATGGGCGACTCTCAAAGGCCGCATCGATCCCGCGCTCTATGAAAACGTCCACGCCCGCCTCGAGTACCAGGCCGGCCACGCCATCGTGTGGCGCGACGCCGTCGTGCAGTACTTCCTCAAGCTCAGCGGCATCCCTGACGAAAAAGGCCGCGCCGGCCACTACCCCGGCCGCCTCGAAGCCGAAGACGCCCGCCTCACCGGCTACAAAGTCATCGACGTGACCCCTTGGGAAGACGCCTCAGGCGGAAGGGCCGTCACCTGCCCGTTAGCCGAACCCGTATCGAAGGCCACGGACACGCAGGGTGCGGACAAGAAGGGTACGGGCTTTAGCCCGTACATTCAACCCGCCCAACCAACCGGGGCTTTAGCCCCTGAGGCAATGCGCCCCTGCGCCGCCGATTGGAACTGGACCGGCGCACCCGGCCGATACAACATCGCCGTTCAATATTTCGATCTCCAGGGCGGCGCAGCCAGATTCACTCTCTCCGTCAACAGCCAGCCCCAAGCCGACTGGCAAGCCGACGCAAATCTCCCCTCCAAGCTCCCCAATGGCGACAACTCCACCCGCCACGCCATTCGCAGCATCGACCTCAAGCCCGGCGACACGATTCGCGTCGAAGGCGCCCCCGACGGCTCCGACCCCGCCGACCTCGACTACATCGAAATCACGCCCGCCCCATAACTCCCGTGCCCCATCCTTGCGCGTTTTTTCTGACGCAAGGGTGGGGAACCCCCAGGCTTCGCCACCCTAACCTGCCCCGTCAAATTCAAAAACCCATTGCCCGGTGTCTAAGTTAGAAACGAGTGCCGCAGCTCACAACAGGACCAAAAGGATTGGCCGCCTGGCTGAATGGCTTCCCCAACCCAAATCGGCATCTCCACCTACCCTGCCGCGCAGGCGCAGTTCGGAGCCGCGCGCTACTTCGCCTTTCTCGTGGGCGCCGGGCTGCTCAACTCGCTCATTGCCGCCTTTCTATTCCTGCGCCTGCCGGACGCGCACACACCCACGCTCACCAGCCTCATCGTCCGCGCCTCCATCTTCGTCCTCGCCGGCGCGCTGGCAGGCACAGCGGGCTCCTGGTACTACTGGCGGCGACCCGCTTCTCCGTTCCTTCAAAATCCACCCATCCCCTTTCACCTCTTCGCACTCTCCTCCGCTGCGGGATGGATCTGGGTGCCCGCCGTCGTGCTTCTCTCGCGTGAGGATTCCCCCGTCACCTGCCCCGTAGCCGTCCTCGGCGCGGCCCTCCTCGCATTCGCACTGCGCAGGGTCATTCCCTCTGCCGCAATTCTTCTCCACTCCCGCGCGCCCATCCCGCCAATCGAAGACAGGGAACTCTTCGCCGCAACCCTCCGCACGCCGCCGCGTCAACTCAGCGGCTACATCCTCGCGCTCGCGATCTACGCGGCGTCCTACGACCTCATCAACGGCTGGATCCTCGATGCCGCAGCCATGTTGGCCGCTTGCGCCTTCCTCTTCGTCTGGCAGCTGACCCTCGCACCCTCCGGCCCCATCGACAGCCGCCGCCAATCCATCCGCGCCGCCCGCCGCCTGGCCATCGCGGTGTTGCCGGCCATTCTAGTCACGCTCTTCGCCCTTCTCTACGGAGTCGAACACCGCAATCAAGTCGAAGCCGTTGCCGCTGCCGCCCGCGCCAATGCCCAGGCCCAGGCTGACACCAGCAGGCAGACCCACCCCACCGATCAAGCCTCTGCCTCACCCATCTCCGGCTATCAGAGCATCATCCTCTGGCCCATCCCTCCCAAGAAGCAGATCCTTCCGCCCATCCCCGCTCAAACTTCGTTCCTCACCCCCGGCTCCACAAAGCCCCTCATCATCAAGTTCGACGGCCCCTACTGGTACTTTCAGCCGCCCAACAGCCGGCCCAGCGCAAGGGCCTTTCAGGTGCAGGGCACCCCACTGATTCACGACTTCCAAACCAACAACTTCGTCCGCCTCATCATGGACGCCCACCAGACCCTCGGCGCCTCCATCCCGCTCGCCCGCTGCCGCGAGATCCAGGTCGAAATCCTGAACCGCGACAACCGCCCGGGAGCCATCAACCTCGCCGTCCTGCTCAGCGACTCAACCCAGCCTGCAAACCAGCTCTACCTCGGCCAGCAACCCGTCGTCTCCAGCCAGCCCGGCAACTTCGCCGTAAAGTCCTCGCCGGCCGGCGAAACGCTGCGCTTCCCCATCCCCACGCCGGCAAAAATCCGCAAATTCGACGAGATCACCGTCATGTTTCTTCCCGACGACGCCAACTACGACTCCGGCTCCAAAGTAGCCATTGACCAGTTCCAGCTCATCCCCCGCTGAAAGTCCGCAACCTCAACTCCGCCCAAAATCAAAAGCCGCACCCATTGCAGGCACGGCCTTTACTCAACAACAAAACTGTCATCCTGAGCGAAGCGTACTTCAGCGGAGTCGAAGGACCTGCATTTGTCCTTTCTTTTCGGCGAACTCAGTCCCCGCTTTGTATATTCACCAGCACATCCGCCCCATGGCTCCCCGGCGAAACCGTGCTGGTCTGCGGCGCCCGCCAGTGGTCGATGTGGCTGATCCGGTGCACGCACCCAATCGTGCAATTCGGCGCGCAGCTTTTCGCCGTCAAAAACTCCCGCTTCACGTCTGCCGTCGTATAGTCGGCAATCGGCACGCCCGGATAGCCGCGCTGCTGCGAGCAATAGTGCACCAGCCCGTCCTCGCAAATGTATAAATACCGCGACCCCGCCCGGCAGCGCCAGTCGTTCGGCCGCCCCTGCGCAATCGCCTCTTGAAACTTGTCGAACTGCGCGTAGTTGGTCTTCTTCCTGTCGGTCATCTCGAAGTAGACCCGCGCCTCGTCTTCTTTCAGCGGCTTCAGCTGCCCGCTGCCGTCGTGGATGATCCCGATGGTCGACTCAAACCCCAGCTCCAGCGCCCGCCTCCCGATCACCAGCGCGTCGTTGGGATCCTTGAACCCCCCGCCCACCACCGAGTTGATATTCACATGAAACTCGGCGTGCGCGGCCAGCATTTCGAGCTTCTTGTCCAGCACCTTCAGGCTCTTCTTCGACACCTCGTCCGGCACCAGGTTATCGATCGAAATCTGCATGTGGTCGAGGCCCGCAGCGTTCAGCCTCTCTATCCTTTCCACGTTGAGCAGATAGCCATTCGTAATCATCCCCGCAATGGCCCCCGTCCGCCGCATCCGCCGGATAATGTCGTCCAGCTGCGGATGCGTCAGCGGCTCCCCGCCACTGATGCCGATCATCGCCGTTCCCAGCCGTCCCAGGTGGTCAATCCGCCGCAGCATCTCCGCCAGCGGCACAGGCTCCGAAACCTTGTCGTACTCGTTGCAATACCCGCACGAAAGGTTACAGAACCGCGCCGGCACAATCTGCGCCAGCACCGGGTGCGCCGTCTCCCCTCC
>DATKGE010000405.1:0-8087 GCA_035510955.1 Occallatibacter sp.
GCCGCCGGGCCGGTGAAGGCGTGGGTGCGCTTGGGGCCGGTTGCGGTCTTGGCGTGTTCAAGATAGAGGACGGAACGAAAGGACTGCGTCTCGCCTTCGAGCGACGGGAACGAGGCGAGCTGGACTTGCGCGTCGCCATTCACGAGCGCGACGGAGCTGTTGGTGGTGCCGAAGTCGAAGCCTACGGCATCGATGTGGTCTTGCGTTGTCTGCATTGGGTCTATTATTTCGCAGTGGGGCGGACCTATCGGTGGCAGGGGCTAAGTTAAGGCAGGAGTAGCTTACGATTCTCGAAGTGCTCCCTTCCCTTGGGGCGGATTGTTATGATTCCGAGCATGAACACCCGCCACCTCTGCGTAGCGATTTTCGTCGTCTGGGGAAGTCTATTGGGAAGTAACGGCGGCGTAATCGTGCAGGCACAATCCGAAGTCGCCGTTCCGCGGGTCCCTTTTGTAGGGTGTAAATCAGACGGCCAAATGGGACCGCTAAAAGCTCCCAAGGAAGACGCAAAGAAACTGGCCGTCCCTGCCGAGCTCATTAACCGCCTCGCGTATTACAGGGCAGAGGAGGGTTTCGGGGTCCTCGCACCGCGAGGTTGGCACTGCTTTTCGACCTATGGGTCGAATGGCGGCACTTTGTACGTGACCCCCGAACCAATTGACGGTGCAGCTTTGCTCTCGTCCGGTTGGAGCGGATTCGCAGGGCAAGCGATTCAGGTCTCAGTCTCGGTCGGCGATACATCTGGACGGTTTGAGGTGGCTAGAGTCATCGCTCGCGTGTTTCCAGATCTCATGGGATTCGTCAAGGATGTCATCGCGGAAGGAATTGAACCGGCCGCCTCTTTTCCCGTGGGTCCCTACCCAACGGACAAGTTGACTTACCGGAGTAAGAAGGTGGTTGAATTTGAAACTCCGCCCAATTCCAAGGGACTTGGAACCGATTCTAGGCTGCGAGTCAACGCAAGTCCGATCCGAGGAGTTGCGATCCTATTCGGGGAAGAACCAAGCTTGGTTCATGCATCGTTAAGACTCCCTGCGGGGAGTGAGAATCTGATCCAAACCATAATAGGGCAGATCGAGAAGGAGGCAGTTGAGTCCGATCATCAGTGATGCAGCATGCAACTAACTGCACCGTGTGGTTTGGGGGACGGAACGAACGAGGAGAGAGTATCTGGCCATCCGAGATTTACTTCGCGCCCCCCCAATGGCCGTCTGGACAATGCTCTGCCTTACACTGTAAAAGTGCATACTTGCGGCGGCGATGCGGCCGGCGCACGCATGTGTGGCTCAAGGAGGGTTAGGCGCTATGAAGAAGATCGGCATTCTGTTCGGGATGGAGAACAGCTTTCCTCCTGCGCTGGTGGAGCACATCAATGCGCGGAAGATCGATGGGATTCATGCGGAGTTTGTGGAGACGGGGGCGGTGAGGCTGGACAAGGCGCCGGGCTACTCGGTGATTGTGGACCGCATCTCGCACGACATTCCGTTCTATCGCGCCTTTTTGAAGCACGCCGCGCTGAATGGGACGGTGATTATCAACAATCCCTTCTGGTGGTCGGCGGACGACAAGTTCTTCAACTACTCGCTGGCTACGAAGCTGGGCGTGGCGGTGCCGGCTACGGTGATTCTGCCGCACAAGGTGCATCCGGAGGGGACGACGGACCGGTCGATGCGGAACCTCGAATATCCGCTGGACTGGGACGCGGTGTTTGCTTACGTGGGCGAGCACGGGTTTCTGAAGCCGGTGGATGGCGGAGGGTGGCGCGATGTGCACCACATCCACAACCGGATGGAGTTTTTCAAGGCGTACGACCAGTCGCGCGATTTGTGCATGACGTATCAGAAGGCGGTCGAGTTCAAGGAGTATTTCCGCTGCTACGTGGTGGGGCAGAAGAAGGTGCACATCATGCCCTACGATCCGCGCAAGGCGCATCACGAGCGGTACCTGCAGAAGCCTAAAGGGATCGAAGCGGAGTATGACAAGAAGCTGCTGAAGCGCGTGGAGCAGGATGCGCTGAAGCTTTGCCAGGCGCTGGGGTATGACTTGAATACTGTCGAGTTTGCGGTGGAGGATGGGATTCCTTACGCGATTGACTTCATGAATCCGGCGCCGGATGCGGATCTGCACTCGGTGGGGCAGGCTAATTTTGATTGGATTGTGAAGGAAGTGGCGGACCTGGCGCTTGCCAAGGCCGCGAAGGCTCCGCATGTGCCGGAACTGCGGTGGGCGGCGTTTCTGGGAGCGGAGCCGAAGAAGAAGGCTGCGAAAAAGAAGACGGCCAAGGCGAGCGAGAAGGCTGGGGATTGAGGTTTCCCAGGTCTCAAAGACGAGACCTGGGGCACCCGGCCACCTGCGGTGGGGCAGACGCCGCTTACGCGGCCTCGGGATCGTGGTTTTCCATTCTTGCGCCAGAATAAACGCGCGAGGCTGGGGCACCCGGCATCGAGGATTGCGGAAAATTTCCTTGTGTTCATTCATTATGGTGGTAGGCTGTCCGCATGCAATCCGCGACGCCAGGCCGGGTGGTGTTGCTGCTGGTTTTGGGCGGCATGCTGGGGATGGGGACGTTGTTCCTTGGCGGGGCTCTGATCTCCGCACACTTCACGCAGAAGTTCCTGCGCACCAGCGTGACCGCGCAAGGCAGGGTCGTCGCCCTGAGGCCGGTGCGCGGAGGGCAGCACAACTCGCTGACCTATGCTCCCGTTTTCCGCTTCGATGTTCCGGGCACGCACTTTTCCACCGTGGTTTCAAACACCTCTTCCAGTCCTCCGGCATTCAAGGTGGGCGAGGTGGTGACAGTGCATTACCAGCCAGGTCATCCGGAGAAGGCGGTCATTGATTCCTTCGGGCAACTGTGGCTTGGCGACTTGGTCTTCGGGATTTCCGGCGCAATGGCAATCGGGATCGGCCTGCTGATCCTGGTTGTGACGCGAAAGGTGAAAAAGCAGGTGCAGGCGGTCTCGGATTCAGGTTCCGGAATTACACGGCTGTGATCTGCGGTCCTTCCGGCCACGAGTGCAACTCAGTCCGATCTCTCGCCCCTGGTCCCTCAGTCGCTAGCGCTTCTGTTCCTGGCTCACGCCGTCTTTCGGAAGGTCAAGTTGTAACGGTAGGGGCCAGTCAGCGGATGATGCCCTGGCTTGAGCGGCAACACGCCGTGAAAGCGCATGCGCGAAGGACCGCCCCAGACGATCACGTCGCCATGCTCGAGCAGTATGCGCTTGACGGGGTCAGTGCGCTGAAGGCCGCCGAGGAGGAAGATGCATTCCAGGCCGAGCGAGATGGAGACGATGGGCTGGGTCATGTCGCATTCGTGACGATCCTGATGCAGTCCCAGCTTGGTGCCCGCCTGATAGCGATTGATGTGGCAGGAGTCGGGACGGAACTGGGGAAAGCCGGAACGAACTGCGCAGCGAAGGGCGAAGCCCAGCAGGACGCGCGGCATGGGCGGCCATAGGCGCCTGACCGCCGGATTCTGCGGATCCCAGCGGCGGCGGAAGGCTTCAGGAGTTCCGCAGTCGGAAACCATGACGCCCATGGGCAAGCCGCTCGGCGTTGTTGCGTGGTGGAGCGGGGCCGCGGCCAGGATGGTTTCAACTGCGGCGAAGAAGTCGACATCCTGGGGCAGGGCGAGGCTGCGCATCAATACCGAGCCAGGGTAGACCTCCTCATGGGTCGGTTCTGCCGCGAGTTGGGAGAAGAGATTCATGGTTCGCAGGTGATTTTATATCAGATAAGCGAACAAAAGGCGAATATTTCTCACATCCGCCACGCCCCATCTTCCGCACGCGCAGGGTTGTTTGACTCTCGGAGTTGCTGGCATGGAACTCGACAGGCATCTCGCAAGAGGTTCATCCACTTTGAGCTGAGGAATGCGGGCTGAGAATTCTTCGAGACCTCTGCAGGCGGCTACGACCGGCAAGTGACTTACAATTGCCGCAAAGCTTTCCTCAAGGAGACGCGCATGCGGCCATCTTTCTCGCTGGGTATTGAAGAGGAGTACCAGACCATCGATCCGGTGACGCGGGATCTGCGCTCGCATATCCAGACGGAGATGCTGGCGGTGGGCAAGCTGCGGCTGCAGGAGCGGGTGAAGGCGGAGATGCATACCTCGGTGGTGGAGGTGGGCACGCGGGTTTGCCGCAACATCGACGAGGCGCGCGAAGACATCTACGAGCTGCGGCGGGAGATGATCAAGCTGGCCGCAGAGCATGGGCTGCAATTGGTGGCGGGGGCGACGCATCCGTTTGCCGACTGGCGCACGCAGGAAATTTATCCCGACCCGCGCTACCACCAGGTGGTGAAAGACCTGCAACTGGTGGCGCGGGCCAACCTGATCTTCGGGCTGCATGTGCATGTGGGCATCGAGGACCGCGAGGCGGCCATCCGCATCATGAATTCGATGCGCTACTTTCTGCCCCACATCATGGCGCTGGCGACGAACTCGCCGTTCTGGCTGGGATTGAATACGGGGTACAAGGGCTACCGCGCCAAGGTCTTCGAGAATTTTCCGCGGACGGGGATTCCGGATGCGTTTCAAAGCTACTCGGAGTTTGAGAACTATGTGAGCCTGCTGGTGAGGACCAACTGCATCGACAACGCGAAGAAGATCTGGTGGGACATCCGGCCGCATCCTTTCTTTAATACTGTCGAGGTGCGGGCGTGCGATATTCCGCTGCGGGCGGAGGAGACGGTGGCCATTGCGGCGCTGATCCAGGCTACGGCGGCATACCTCTACAAGCTGCACGAATCCAACCAGGATTTTAGGCAGTACGCGCGGCCGCTGCTGATGGAGAACAAGTTTCGTGCGGTGCGGTATGGGCTGGATGGGAAGCTGATCGATTTCGGCCGCCAGCAGGAGTTGCCGCTGCGCGATCTGCTGGAGGAGTACTTGGCGTTGATCGATCCGGTGGTGGATGAGCTGGGCAGCCGGGCGGCGATCGACGGGGTGCGGAAGATTATGGAGACAGGCACTGGTGCGGACCGGCAGTTGAGAGTGTTTGAGGAGTCAAAGGGGGATTTGAAGGCGGTGGTGGATTACATGGCGGAGGAGACGGCGGCGGGGTTGTAAGAGCTTACTCGACACGGGGGCACGAAACGGGGCTGGGGATGGTCTGCAAGGTCGATAGCCGACATCTCGCTGCGCGATGGCTGCATCCAATCGCTGGAAATGGAGGACTATCGATGTTGCGATTCGTGATTTATGCGGGTGGAGTTATGGCAGCCGTTGCGGCATTTGTTCTTTGGCGGGATCAGCGAAAGGCAATGCGCCGCGTGCCGGTGAAACAGGCCGCAGACATGCTGCGGGCGGCGTGGGCTGACCACCATACCCGCACTTAGTGTAGAGGGAATGCCGGTTTCATTCCGGTCCAGGCATCGGTTTGAGCCGGCATTTCCTCGTTTCATTCCGGTGAGTTTTCGGTTACCCTCACAAGAGCAACAAGCCTCGGACGCCGTTTACTGAGCGCCCGCGGCAATTTCAACGAGGGCCCGTCGACCTGCATGACCGAAGCTTCCAGGCATCTGCTTTCAATTGACTATCCTGCTGAATTCAAGCCCGGCGCGCTGTCGGCTGTAACCACCTGTCTGCGCATCGACCCGGCGGAAAAAGTCACGCTGATTACCGACCGCGCCACCGAGCCGATAGCCGCCGCCCTGGGCGCGCAACTGGCGGCGCGGGGCTGCCCGTGGAATGTGTTCGTGCTGGAAGATCTTGCCGCGCGGCCACTGGTGGATATGCCGGCGGCGGTGCTCGAGGATATGGAGACCTCGCAGGTGTCGATCTTTGCCGTCCAGGTGCAGGCCAATGAGCTGCACTCGCGCATGCAGATGACGGACGTGGTGAACCGGCGGCGGATGCGGCACGCGCACATGGTGAATATCACGCCGGAAATCATGTGCCAGGGCATGCGAGCGGACTTCAACCTGGTGGACCGGCTTTCGCAGAAGGTTCTGGAGCGGGTGCGGAAGGCGACACGGATTCGCGCCACGACGGCTGCCGGAACGGATATTACCGCGGAGATGAATCCGGGGTATAAATGGTTCAAGACATCGGGGATTATTTCGCAGGAGAAGTGGGGCAACCTGCCGGGTGGGGAGTGTTTTACATCGCCGGGCGAGGTGAACGGACGATTCGTGGTGGATGGCGTGGTGGGCGACTGGCTATGCGCGCGCTACGGGCTGCTGGCCGCGACGCCGCTGACGATTGAGATTGCCGGCAACCGGATTGTGAGTTGCAGCAGCGTGAACAAACGGTTGGAAGAAGATTTCTGGGCTTACACGCACACGGATGAAAACTCCGACCGCGTGGGGGAGTTTGCCATCGGCACCAACCTGGGCGTGGAGCGGGTGATCGGGAACATTCTTCAGGATGAGAAGTTTCCCGGCATTCACATCGCGTTTGGGAATCCGTATGGGGAACACACTGGCGCACCGTGGCGCTCGGGGACGCACATCGATGTGGTCGGATTGGGGTTCAACATCTGGCTGGAGTCGGGGAGCGGCCCGAACCCAGTGACGGAACAGATCATGCGCGAGGGGCGGTTTCTGATCGCGGCGTGATTATGTGGGTTGTTGTTCACGGCCGCAGGACGATGAGCGCGCCATATTCCGCGCTCCCTCTGGGGGCCAACGATTGCATTCGCTCGTCGAATGTCACCAGGGTTGCCTTGCGATGGACAGCCATGGCCAGCAAATAGGCATCGGTGATTTGGTTGTGCCCGCGTATTCGATTCTGGAGGCTTGCTTCGATGGCGGTCAGCGGAATGGTGTCGGCCCAGAACTGGTGATAGGAATTGCTGTCGGTTGACGCTTTGAGCAATCCCAGCGCCCTGGCCGGGGTTGGCGCCGCCGCATCAACGGCAGGATTCGAAACAACGCGCACAAAGCCAGCCTGGGTCAGGGAACAGGTGGCCCAGCCCTGCTTGTCGTTCTTGACAAACCACTTCATCGCGGCACTGTGGAACGCGTGCGTGTGCCAGAGCAAAGTAACGAGGACATTCACGTCGAGCAGGGCCGCACTCAATGGAGATCACCCTCCATTTCGTCTTCGAGCTGGAGGGTGCGTTCCAGTGTAAGCGTTTCTGCTCCGGGCCCTGGGTCGAAGACGAGCAGGCCGTTCTCCCATTTCGTGGGTATTTCCGCGTTGAAACCGCGTTCAAGCACCTCGGAAACCGCGGCGCCTTGCGAAATGGAGCGCGCGGCGGCGTACTCTTTTACTCTTTCAAGGACCTCGTCCTTAATATCGAGAGTTGTTCGCATTCGTGTGTCCTCCAACGGGTCCGCATCAATAGTGTAGCATGATGCGTTATTTCGTGGTCAGCATCAAATTTAGAAAGCGATGATTCACTCCCGTTGTGATGCGGCGTGGGATGGGGACCATCCGCGTTTTTTTGCAGCCGAAGGTTCCAGGGAGGAATCCAAGCTACTGTCATGAAAACTTCTACTTCGCAAATTCTTCGTACACTTGGCAATTCTGACCTCCAACTCACTTCAATCGGCTTCGGCGCCTGGGCCATCGGCGGCGGCAACTGGGAGTTTGCCTGGGGACCTCAGGACGACGACGAATCCATTGGCGCAATTCATCGGGCGCTCGATCTGGGGATCAACTGGATCGATACGGCGGCGATTTATGGGCTGGGGCATTCTGAGGAGATGGTGGGCCGGGCGCTGAAGAGCTGGCCGGGCGAAAAGCCGCTGGTGTTTACCAAATGCTCGATGCGCTGGCACCAGGACCGCTCCATCTATCGCTCGCTGAAAGCCGGTTCGCTGGCTGAGGAGTTGGAGGGGTCGCTGAAGCGGCTGGGAGTGGAGACGATCGATCTCTACCAGATTCACTGGCCCAACCCGGATGAAGAGATTGAGGAGGGCTGGGAGGCGCTGGCGCAGTTCAAGGAGCAGGGCAAGGTGCGCTGGATCGGGGTTTCGAATTTCAACGCGGAACAGATGAAGCGGGCGCAGAAGATTGCGCCCATCACCAGCCTGCAGCCGCCGTACTCGATGCTGCGGCGGGCAATCGAAGAGGAGATTCTACCCTATGCACAGGCGCATGGAATCGGCGTGATCAACTACTCGCCCATGGTTTCAGG
>DATKGE010000406.1:0-10947 GCA_035510955.1 Occallatibacter sp.
CGCTGCGGCAACAGACCTTCGACGATCTTCACCGAGCGTTCGGTGAATTTTTGAATCTCCGTCTTCCACTGATATTTGACCGAGGCCGGTGCAATTACCAGCACTCTCTCGATGCCTCGCCATTGACGCAGAAGTTCGGCCATGGCCAGTGCTTGAATCGTTTTGCCAAGCCCCATGTCGTCTGCCAGAACCGCGCGCCCGCGACAAGCTGCAAACAGAGCGCCGCGGGCCTGATAGGGCAGAAGCTTCGCTTTAAGAATGCCGGCGGTGGGATCAAGCCCGCGCTTTAATTTGGCAAGCAGCTTGCGCTCCAGTTCCAGACCTTCGGCCAGCTCGTTTTCCCGGTCGATGTAATCCAGGACGTCGCTATAGATGACCGCCTGGCCATCGGCGTTGCGCAGCGCCTCCAGTACGTCGGAGAAACGCCGGTAACGCTCTCGGCGCAGAAGACCGCTGGTGTCGAAGTGTTCCGCTGCGAGCGACAGGAGCGCCGGGGAAGGCGAAGCGGGCATGCGCAGCCGTACCTCGATCGTATTCCCGTACTCAAGCGAAATGGAAGCGCGCGTGCGCTTGAACTTGGCGGCTTCCAACGTCTTCTGATGGCGCTTCCTGAGCCGCAGAAGCATCGCCTCGACGTGCTTGCAGGTTCCCAGCGTGTTGACCGCGAAATCCGGGCAGGAGCAATAATTCTCAAAGAGTCCCAGGCCGCGAATCGCCACCCGATAGGTTCGACCGCTGGAAGATTTGACGGTGTAATCGCCGTAAGGACCGCCCGACGGCCGTTTCAGAATTTTCAGCGGCGCTGCGGCAGCCCTCTGCTGCCGCTCGGCTATCTGCTGTTCGATGAGCATAGGAAAGTTGCCTCTTCAGGAGCGTACAACATGGCCCGCCGCCACGGGCCAATACACCGGGCGATTGAATCGCTCTTACACATGGTGGGTTCCATCGGCTGGGACCAAACGGCTGATTCCCGGATCTCCGCGAGATAGTCGGTAATGCCAAGTCGAATGGACCTTACGTTCGCCAAGACGCCAAAACCTCGTCGATCTTATCGCCGACTGTCTGACGGGCTGTACCGCGATCCATTCCTCGTTCCAGGAGTTTGTCGTAGTCGGTATGTTTATGCCGAACCGCAGCGATAACCGCCGCAGTCAGAGCGTGCTCCTCCAGATTTCTACCCATCTCCGTCCGGCCTACGCGCCCGCTTCCCCTGGCGGCGGTATGTTCGGCGATTGTAGCGAGTTCATGAGCCGGGCAGCCGGGGAACAAAACCCCGATCTGTTTCGCCATGCGAGCAACTAGCTTGCGGTCTTCTTGACCTCGTCGCACGGCCTCGCGCGCGCGTCCAGCCGCCCGTTCATCCGCATCTTCCGCACATTCCCGCTCGGCTTTTTCCAGGGCTGATGTCTCGACGAGGACACCCTGTCTCTCGTAGCGTTTTCGGGTCCGGCTAAAGCGGACCACCACAGCGTTTCGCGAACTATGCTTCGATGCTCGGCGCGTCAAAGCCACGTCGCCCGCGGCAAGAAACTCGAGGTCGCCGAGACCGGCGCACGCTAGACAGAGCGGCTGCTCGGCTTCCATCAAAAGGAACGATCCCTCGCCCATCCCCACGCCGCACTCCGAGCACTGCGCGCCGCGCAGGATCTCGAATACGACTAGTTGCGGAGTGCGATTCAGCTTTTCCTGGAGTTTCTCTTGCTTCCGCTCAGAGAGCGCGGGCGATATGTAGTGTGTCGAGTAGTTTTTCTCGATCGCCGGGTCTCCGCTCTTGCTGAATTGCAAGGGGATGGTCCCGGACCGCGCCCTGCGCACGTAGCCAGTTTCACTGGGCTTCAGGCCTTTTTCCCGAGCCCAACGCCGGAGTATTTCCAGGGACGAAGAAATCTTGTGGAGATTTCCTTGAATCACTCGCTCCAAGTAGTCCACCCGCCCTTTGCGCCAGGAATCGACGTGCATGGGCAGCAAGAGTCCCATACCGCACAGCACATCAATGGCGCTGACGTAATGCTGACGCGACAAAGCGGTTTCCGAAGCACGTGCAACCCGCTCTTCCAAAGTGAGTTTACGACCCGATTGTGACATGGCAACGATAGCCTCCGATGACGTACCCAATCTGCACAATTATCGGCGACATTGCGCACCCCAAATGACCAATCGCTTCTCCGCGGAATCCGGGGCGTCACCGGGTTTCGCTTGAGAGAATCGGCTCCCCACACCTCCCACAACAGCGGGAATATTCCGTATAAGGGTCAGAACCTAACAACCTCCCCGAAGCTCTTAGATTTAGTGAGGGAATTGCCATTTTCACTCGATTCGGCGATACTGAACTTGGCCCGAATGGGAAGGAAACTGCCGCCAACTGTCTACTCAAGTAGCTGATGAGATGCCACTTGTCTCTAGACCTTAATCAGCACCTTTAGGGCATGCGGAAGTCGCGCGTTTGGCGTAGAACCGAGCGGAATGCAGGCTTACTAGCAGTATTTTTACCGCTGTTTTCTAGTAAGTTGTTGAATTTAAAGGCGCTATCGTCTAGGGGTTAGGACGTGAGATTCTCAATCTTAAAACACGGGTTCGATTCCCGTTAGCGCTACCAGTCAGCTTCCGGTACCCTCCAAGATAATCCAATATAGAAACATAATAAACGACTTATCGGTACTATTAGTCCATCTCCGTCTATTCTCGTCCATCCAAAGCCGGGGCAGGTGGGGGCAACATCGGGGCAACGCCGGGCCTCCTGCCTGCCTGCCAAAACGGCGGCAAGCGTCAACACTCCCGCAGCCAATCGGCTAACATCTTTCCATAGGAACCTTGAGCCATGGACCAGGCAGAGATGATCGCTCGATGGGACGAGCACATCGGCTATGAGTTTTCCACCCGCGATGTCTCTTCGACCATCGCCACAATGGTGGAGGATGCCTACGTCAACCACGTTCCGGTGATGACCGGGGGTTACGGCCATGAAGCCCTGCGCCGGTTTTATCGCGAAGACTTCATCGGGCTCATGCCGGCGGACACTTCCATCCAGCTCATTTCCCGCACCCTCGGCCAGGATCAGCTGGTGGACGAGATCATCTTCTCCTTCACTCACACCGAAGAGATGCCCTGGATGCTCCCCGGTGTCCCGCCGACTCACCGCCGCGTTGAGATTCCTCTCGTGGTGGTGGTCGGCTTTCGCGAAGGCAAGCTGGCGCACGAGCGCATCTACTGGGACCAGGCCTCGGTGCTCAAACAGATTGGTCTGCTTACCGATGCGTCGCTCCCGGTATTTGGCGCAGAAACCGCGCACAAGCTCCTCGACCCATCCATGCCCTGACGTCACCCGCCATTAGATGGGGAGTTCCATTTTCCTTTGTATACTGGCGACACCCATCCGTTGCGAGACCCGGTGGAAGGCGCCGCTTGCACGCAACCCTGGGCCGCTCGATCGCCATGCGCCAGAATCCAAGTCTCTAATTGAAGTCCTGAATCAAAGTCCTGAATCGAAGTGAGGACCCAAGTGGTCAATCTGCAGCAGCAGCTCGCACCCCATGACGTCGCCTTCCCGAGCGACCGAATCCGTTCGCTCTTTCCCGCGCTCGATCAGGAGCCGCGCTTCATCTTCTTCGATAACGCGGCCGGCGCGCAGATTCCCCAGGTTGTCTTCGATGCGGTCAACGGCCATCTGTTGCACTGCAATGTGCAGCGCGGCGGGCGCTACCCGCGGAGCATGGAAGTCGACGCGTCCATTGCCCGCGCTCGCGAGAGTGTGGCCACGCTCATCAACGCATGCGACCCCAGCGAGATTGCCTTCGGCATGAACGCCACTTCGTTCCTACGGCTGCTCAGTCTCGCCATCGGCCGCACGCTTGGGAGCCGCAACGAGATCGTCGTCACCGACTTGGACCACGAAGCCAATATCGCCACCTGGCTGCAGCTTGAGCGCGAAGGCGTCAAAATCGTCTGGTGGAAGATGCGCGACGACCACAGCCTGCACCCCGAAGACCTGGCACCGCTGCTCACCTCGAAGACCCGTCTGGTTGCTTGCACAGTTGCCTCCCACGCTCTCGGCACCCTCGTCGACGTGGCCGTAGTCGGCAAGCTGGCGCACGACGCCGGCGCCGAGGTTGTTCTCGACTGCGTTCACTACTCTCCTCACGCCCTAATCGATGTGCAGGCCTTCGACTGCGACTACCTGGTCTGTTCCGGCTACAAGGTCTTCGCGCCACACATGGGTTTCCTCTGGGGACGCCTCGAGCTTCTTTACGCGCTCCCCACCTTCCGCGAGGACTTCATTCCCGACGCCCCGCCCTTCAAAATCGAGGCCGGCACCTTCATCTACGAGAATGTCGCCGGCATGGCAGCCGCCATCGCCTATCTCGAAACCCTCGGCCACAACCTCGCAGCAGAGCTGGGAAGCGTCCAACCCGCATCACGGCGCGAGGCCATCGTTTGCGCCATGGCGTTCATACGCGACTACGAAGCTACGCTCTCCCAAGCCGTGCTTGCAGAACTGTATTCCGCCGGGGCTATTGTCTACGGCGTTGACGACCCAGCCCGCGTCGCCCAACGCGTTCCCACGTTCAGCTTCCGCCTTCCAGGCGTCTCGCCCGCTCTGGTTACTGAAACCATGTCCAGCCGCGGCATCGCCATTCGCGACGGACACATGTACGCGCCGCGTCTGATGAAGCGTCTCGGCCTCGCCCTCGACACCGGTGTCAACCGCGCATCGATCGTCCACTACAACACCCTTGAGGAGGTTCACGAATTCGGGAAGGTGCTGCGTGACATCGTTCCAAGCCGCTGAGCAAGGCGCTCCCGAGCTGAAGCGCCGGCTCACGCAGCGCCAGCTCACCATGATGACCATCGGCGGCGCCATCGGCGTTGGCCTCTTTCTTGGCAGCTCCGTCACCATTCGGCTGGCCGGCCCCGGCGTCATCCTCTCTTATCTCTTCAGCGCCGTCATCGCGGTCATCGTTGCCTATGCCATCGCGGAGATGGCCGTCGTGCATCCCGTCGCCGGCTCTTTCGGCGTCTACGCGCAGACTTACCTCAATGAGTGGTCGGGCTTCGCCGTTCGCGCAACCTACACCTTCGTCCAGATCATTGCCATCGGCGCCGAGGTCACCGCGGTCGCCATTTACTGTTCCCTGTGGTTCCCCGCGGTTCCTCAGTGGATCTGGGTCGTCTGCGTATCCGCCGACCTCATCGCAATCAACGCCATGCAGGTGGGCAACTTCGGCGAATTCGAATACTGGTTCGCCATCATCAAGGTCATCGCCATCGTCGCCTTCATCCTCCTCGGACTCGGCCTCATCTTCGGCCTCGGTCCCACGCGCGCGGTCGGCTTCTCCAATCTCACCGCCCATTCAGGCTTTCTGCCTCACGGAATCAAGGGCATCTGGCTGGCCATGACGCTCACCCTTACCAGCTACATGGGTGTGGAGATCCTTGGCGTCACCGCCGGCGAGGCTCTGCAACCGGAAAAGACCATCCCCCGCGCCATGCGCACTGTATCTATTCGCCTCATCCTCTTCTATGTGCTGTCCATGATCGTGATGCTATCCATCACACCATGGGACCGCATGGGCAGCGGGGTCACCGGCAGTCCGTTTGTGTTCGCCTTCGCGGCCGCCGGCATCCCCTTTGCCGGCAGTATCATGAACCTCGTGGTCATCACCGCCGCCCTCTCCAGCGCCAACACCAATCTCTACCTCACCACTCGCACACTGTTCTCCCTGTCTCGCGACGGCTACGTGGGCGAGGGGCTCGGCCGCCTTGCCGGCAATGGTGTTCCTTACTTCGCGCTGTTCGCTTCCACCGGCGGCATGGTCGCGGCCATCCTGCTCGCCATCTTCGCTCCCGGTCGAGCCTTCCTGCTGCTCTACGGAGTCGCGGTCGCAGGCATGTTCTTCGTCTGGATCGTGATCCTGTCAGCCCACCTCGCCTTCCGCCGGTCATTGGGCAAGAAACGGGTCGCCCTGCTGCCCATCCGCCTTCCGTTCTCGCCGGCGGCGCAAATCATCGCCCTCACCGGCCTTGCCGCCCTAGCCGTCAGCACCTTCTACGTCGAGGGCCTGCAATTCTCGGTCCCCAGCTTCCTGCCGTTTCTCCTGCTCATCACAGCCTTCTACTTTGCGCTGAAACGAAAAAACCGCAGCAAACCATAGCATCTTCCGTATTGGCCTGGTTGTTGAAGCTCAAAAGTGCGTTCCGAATCAGCCAACCACGAAGAGCAGCATACTCCTGAACCGCTGACTCCGTTCAGTTGAAGAAATTGGCCGCTCGAAGTTGCGGATCGACCCGCTGCGCGCACGACTCAGAGTGGTCCTGCCAAGCGCCATGGACTTTGCGGACAAGGGAAAAATTGGTTAACTCCTGCCGACTTTCGAGGGCCGATCTCGAAGAAAACCCCTAACACGCGGAGTAAAATCTGTTGCATCAATTGTGTTGAGTTTCCTGGGTTGAGAATACCGCTTTCGGTGGGAGGCGGATTGGTCGACCAGATCACCGTAATGCTGCCAGCAGAGGCTTCAGGGCACCGAAACATCCTTCACGCCTAAGGCGCGCCGGACTACCCATCAAAGGTAACAGGTGGGTAAGCGGTTAACCGCACAGAGAGCGATTGGTTCGAAGTCCCGACCCGCATATGATGTTAGTGCTACATCAGGCACCAATTCCGCATGACAGCCAGATGGCTCAGGAAATCAGGTTTGGCCCGGCGAGTTCCCGGGGCGTTTCCAGATCTTCGCTCTTGCCGAGACTTTCGCCGGCGATGAGTGAGTATCCGGTTGCCGATTCTGTTTGTTGGCCGATGTGAACCTTCTTCTCGAACTTCGTGTTAGGACCTCGGTCAACGGTGGGCTGAGTAATGGCAGTTTTTTCTTTCCCATCCGGATCGTGAGTTTCACGCACGACATTCAACTTTGGACTGAGAACAACGAACTGTGAACTGATGGATGCCGGCTTGTCTTGCGATCATCACGGCCCCATGTCCTGCGGCAGACACGGATCGTAGCCGAGCGACGATGCCGATACCGGCGTGGGCGGAGTGGGTGGCGTGGCCCACGGCTTTCCGCTGAAATCGAAGAAATCCAGCAAGTTCGGCTGGGCTGCATCGCGCGCGGTCAGGTGCGTGGAGCTGGAGATGAACCGGTTCTCCACGAACTTGATGATTGCGGTGTGGTCCATGGGGATGTGGGAGACGTAGTGTTTGCGCGTGAACGGGGAGACGACGAAGTTGGGCAGGCGGAAGCCAATCTGCGCGGCGAATCCGTGCTCTGCCGGGGCGTCGGTACTCTTGGAGCCCGGATCGCCCGCGTGCAGGTCGCAGTGCAGGGTCGGCGTGCCGCCGGAGGGCAGGCAGGGGAAGTAACTGGGGTCGCCAGAGGCGACGGGATCGGGGTTGACGGCAATGGTGGAAATATCCGGATAGGAGCCGAGCGAAGAATCAGTGTAGTCGTTCGAGTGATCCGGCACCGGCGGAACGTGATCGTATGGGCCGCCGCCCTCGTCGTAGCTGAAGAAGAACGCCGAGCTGCCCCACGACGGGCTGACCATCAGCGCGTTGACGATCTTGGCCACTTCAGCCTGGCCGGTCAGGATGGACTGGCCAGAGCCCGGATGCTCGTCGTTTAATCCGCTACCCGACTCAATAAACGCAAAGTCCGGCAGCGTGTTGTTCTTCACATCGGTGTAGTACTGCGTAAGAGGCGCGATGTGGTTGGGGTCGACGCAATAGGAATTAGAGGTGTCGCCCCAGACTGACGATGGCTGGGTTGTCCCGGTGCACGCGGCGTGACTGGAGTTGACGTAGACAACATGCGAGGAGTAACTGAGCGAGAGGAACGTGGTGTCGGGCAGGTTGCCGCTGCCGGAGCCGCATGCGCTGCCGCCCAGGCATCCTCCGTCCGTCACGGTGTAATAGATCTTCCACGATACGCTGGCGGTGGTCAGCTCCTCGAAGATGTTATTGATGCTGAGTTGCGGCAGCTTGTCATTTCCGGGAGGGTAAGCCAGCCCCTGCGTGGTACCCCCAGTAAACGTTGCGATGCGATTGGGAATGCTCTCGGAGGAGATCGGCGAGAACCATCTGTCTGACACCGCGAACTGCGACGCCATGTAGTAGTAGTAGTTGAGGAAGTCCTCGTCGTAGTAGCCCATGGCGCGCTCGCCGGTGGTATCGGTGAATTTGCCTGAGCAGGTCCCAACTGAAGCGCAATACTTGGCAAAACCCTCCGCCGTGTGCACAAAGCCGTCCATGTTGATGGGCCGAGTGGCGGCGAAGTTGTAGCGATTCACGTCTCCGTAGCTGGCCAGCCAGGCGGAAGAGTCGTCGTCGATGCACGTGGTGCGGAGCTTGTATGGGGAGTAGGAGGTGCCTTCGTCGTCCTCGTTCTTGATGGTGTTCCGCAAGTCGACGGTTCCGCTCCCTATGTAGTCGAAAAGTCCGTCTACTTCGTAGTCATTGCCATCCGCGCCGACATTCATTCCGTTGTCATGACGATAGACATTCAGCATGCCGAAGTAATCGTCGAAGGTGTGATTCTCCTGCAGCATGAAGATCACGTGCTGGATCGAGCTAAGGCCGGTCGACGAACCGACGTCCACCGTCGTTTCCGCCGAAGCGATCGTTCCGGCCGCATTGCTAGCCTCCGCCGTGTAGGTGGTGGTCTCAGCCGGAGTTACCGTCAGTGTGCCTCCGGTAGACGAGAGCGTGTCGGAGCTTCCGTCGGATCCGGTCACAACCACCTTGGTGGCATTGGTTGCGGTAACGGTCAGCGTGTCGGAACTACCCGGGCTGATTGAGCTGTTCCCCGCCGTGATCGACACCGTTGGAGTCGTCTGCCCCGCACCCACTGTGACCGTAGTCTGTGCCGACGTGCTGCCGTGCGAGTTCGTCGCTGTTGCCGTGTAGGTAGTGGTCGAACTTGGAGTTACGGTGATCGTTCCGCCTGAATAGGGCAGGCTGTACGAAGTGCCGTTGGATCCGGTCACATGCACGGAGCCGGCACTCGACGCCGTCACGGTAAGGGTGTCGGATTGGCCGGCGGAGATCGTGCTCGAACTCGGCGTGATGGAGACGTCAGGAGCCCCGCCGGTCCCGGTACCGGTGCCGGGACCAGTACCGGCGCCAGAACCGACTGTCACGGTGGTCTGCGCGCTCGTGCTGCCACTCCCATTTGTTGCCGTCGCCGTGTAGGTAGTGGTGGCACTTGGAGTTACTGTAATCGTTCCGCCGGAATAGGGCAGGGCGTAGGAGGTGCCGTTGGACCCTGTCACGTGGATTGAGCCAGCGCCGGATTCCGTCACCGTCAGGGTGTCGGACTGTCCGGCTGAAATGCTGCTGGAACTGGCTGTGATGGAAACGGCGGGAACGGAAGCTGCTGCGCTGGCGGCAAACGCTGAAATCGCAACGAAACTGAGGAGACGTGCCAACGACGGAAGAGCCTTCATGGAGCCTGCCTTATCTTGATTTATCTGGGATAGCTCCGGAGTTATCCGGTGAAGACCCAGAGGTATTCAGTTCGTTTGATGCGGGCGAACGACAGACCGTTGGCGCGGAGCGCCGAATGGCTGAATCCCAGACAGTAACCGATTAGCGTGTTTCTCCCCTTCGTTCTTAGCTTCCGATAGGCGGAATGGCAATTTCGCAGCATGATCGTCGCCTAACCGCCAGTCGGCAAACAGTCAGTCATTGTTCTATAACGCATAAGTAGACACCCGCGTTAAACAACAGGTGACCTGAACGGGACCACAATGGACGGGCACGGAACCGCTCTGGCGTTTCCAATATGCCAGGAACAATCACTCTACAGCCGAGCGCCCAAGATCGGTAGCGGCAAACGCCGTTTGCGACTCCGATTCTTACGCATAGACGGGCCATGAATTCCAGTCTGCATGTTTACGTTGAAGCATCAGGGCTCTCGACAATGGAATACGCGCGTTGAGGCTGGCTTTTGTCGTCTCTTGGTCGGTTCCTAGTGCCAATGCAGTATCCTCAGGGACGTGGATACGGCCTCGTCAAAACCCGCCGATCTCGATCTGCCGATGCCTGTCGAGCAGCCATCCACAGCGGCCGAAGGTCCGGCCGTTCCCAATCACGGGCTCCCGACGATTCTTCTTCACGAGCTTTGGCGCAGTGCGGAGGCCGAGGCGTGCGGACTCAGGCAGGAGGAGTTCGGCAACGTGCTGGCCCAGGTGGGCGAGAGAGTCAATCATGGCCTGCCGCCCGGCGACCGTCCCGACCTCGCTCAAAAAGCCGCATTCTTCCGATCCCTCCATCTTGCAGAGCTGGCTCTCGCGCACGCCTGCGCGCTGGGGCGCGACGCGGCTTGGGAAACATTCCTGAAACGCTACCGCGCTTCGCTGGTCCAGGCTGCAGTTTCGATTACCGGCTCCGCCACGCTTGGCCATGACCTGGCCGACTCTCTCTACGCCGAGCTTTACGGCCTTCGACAGACGGAGGGAGAACGCCGTTCGCCGTTGGCCTCTTATTCTGGCCGGGGTTCGCTGCCGGGCTGGCTTCGCACGACTCTGGTGCAGCGATTCCGGGACCACCACCGGCGTACGCACCGGGAAACGCCGCTGGATAACATGGATAGTCCCGCGCCTGCGCCGACAGACAGGATTCCGGCGAACCTGGTTCAACTCACAGCCGCCGTTGCCCGCACGCTGCGCGGCATCGGTGCGGAAGACCGTTTCCTGCTTTCGGCCTACTATCTGGATCGCCAGACGCTGCTCGAGATCGCGCAAACACTCGGAGTTCACGAAGCCACCATCAGCCGCCGTCTCAAGCGGCTCGCCGATAGCCTGCACAAACAACTGCTTGAGAATCTGATCTCCGCGAGCCTCAGTATGGCGGCTGCCCAGGAGGCCCTGGGAACCGATCCGCGCGACATTGAAATAAACCTGCGAAAGTTGCTGCAAACTTCGCAAACCTCCACGTTCTCCAATCAGACTGCGGAT
>DATKGE010000407.1:0-5626 GCA_035510955.1 Occallatibacter sp.
GTGTCCTGCCCGTAGAAGAAGGTGCGCTTCTGGAATTCCTTGGCGTTGGTGGATGAGGAGACGAAGCGGCCGAAGCTGGTTGCGTCGCCGAGCAGGAGGGAGGCAAAGCCCAGACCGCCCTGGGTACTGGCAGCGGGATCAGAAGTAGGGCCGGTGCCGAAGGTGATCTGACCGGTGCGATCGCTGTCGGAAGGTATGCGCAGGTTGCGTCCATAGCGAAGGTCGGCGCCCACCTTGACGGCGTGGTTGCCGAAGATCCGGGTCCAGTTGTTGACAATCTGGTACTGGTCTTCGCGCTCGGTGAGGGGGCAGTTGCAGCGATTGATACCCAGGCCATCGCCATAGACGGTGCCGGTGGTTCCGCCGCCGCCGCCCGAGACATTGGAGATGTTGAAGCCGGGCGAACCGCCTGTGTCGCCGCCGACATTGAGGCCCGGCATGCCGAGAGCCGTCGCTTCATTGACGCTGGCGTCATGCTTCTGGTCAATGATGTTGTAGCGGTAGTAGCCCAGGCGGAAGTCGGTGAGCAGCTTGGGGCTGATGGCGATATCCATGCCGGAGGCCAGGCTGTCATTGGCGCCCTGGGAGTTGCCGCCGTAGTTGTTGATACCGAAACCAGGTCCACCGGCCGCGCCAAAGATCGTGGTTCCGGACAGAACGTCACTGAACCGCGAAAAGCGCTCGAAGGCGTGCATCTTCTCGTTGATGGTGTAGTCCAGACGTTCAGTCCACTGGTTGCTATTGAACAGGCCGGTGCCGCTTTGCTTGTAGTTCTCGTCGAGACCGTTGACGCTGCCGTCAATGCCGATTCCCAACCCAATGCCTGTGGTATCCGGCGCGAGCAATGTGAGAAGTGCAAGCGCTTGAGGCGAGAGGAGCGCTTTGGGGATGACATTGCCGGGGTAGGCAACGGGTCCGGCGGCTGTCTGTTGATAGATGGTTCCGGCGGCGCCCAACTGCGTCTTGTATTCGCTGAAGTCCGCGCCAGGGATGCCGCTGGGGCCGACCGTATTGCCGAGCGCGGTTTGAGTGAGCAGGCTGGTGGGCAGCGTGTCCGTGGCCGAGGTGCCGACCTTCTGGCGCTGGCCTTCGTAGTTGCCGAAGAAGAAGAACCTATCCTTCAGGACTGGTCCGCCGACGGACGCGCCCATGCGATTCTTCAGTCCGGGCGGCAGGCCGGTCGGGTTGGTCAGGCTCACGGGTCCCGGCGCCTCGCTGTACGGGTCGCGGGCGTAGTTGGCGTTGCCGGTGCGGAAGTCATAGATGCTGCCGTGGAACTGGTTGGTGCCGGACTTGGTCTGGGCGGTAACGACCGCGGAGACAGCCTTGCCCAACTCGGCGTCGAAGTTCTGCGTCGTAATCTTGGTTTCGGTCACCGAGTCCATGGCGGGGTTGATGACGATGATGCCGAGAATCGGATCTTCGTTGTCAGTTCCGTCCAGCTCGAACGCGGTTCCGCCGAAGGCCTGGCCGTCAACCTGAATCTGCTTGGAGCCCTGGGGGTTTTCATCGGCCGCGTGCGACCAGCCGAGAAGCTGTGCGCCGGGCAACAGGAGTTGCAGGTTGGTGAAGTTCTGATCGCCCACGGGCAGGCTGGCAACCTGCTGCTGGTCGAAGACGGTGGAAACGTCAGTGCTTTCGGTCTTCAACTGAGGCTGCGTATCGGCATTGACTTCGACAGTTTCAGAGCTGCCGCCTACGTCCAGAGTGGGATCGATGCGGGGCGCGGTGTCTGCTTCAACCGAAATGCCTTTTGCCTCGAAGGACTTGAATCCCTTGGCGGTAACTTTCAGGTCATATACGTCGGGGATAAGGTGGGGAACGGTGTAATCGCCCGATGCGTTGGAAGTGACAGTAACGACGGTGCCTTTGGCCTCGTCTTTGATGTTGACCGTGGCGCCGGAAACGGCTGCGCCGGTCTTATCCGACACTGTGCCGAAGAGGGACCCGTAGACCGATTGTGCGCTGGCCGGCACGGTAAGCAGAAGGCTCGCGCAGGCAAACGACGCCAGCGCAAGGGCTGTACGAAAACTCTTGTTCATGCGGTCTCCTGAAAAATGGTTCTGTTTTTTTCTGTGAACTTGTGGTCTATCCACTTGCCCGGCTGGTTGGTTCCTGCCTGTCGACATTGAAGGCTCTCCCACCGCGATAGCGAGATGAGCTAAAGGGCCGGAGCAGCCACTTCCCAATTGCAAATTGGGGGAAGCTAAAAGGGCGTTCTCCGGAGCAATCGAAACCATATCAAGCGAATGCGAGACTGTCAACTGGGTGAGATGGAAAAAAGATGGGGTGTTTGAGCGTAAATACGACATGTCAATACTTGGAAACATTTACATTTCTACACTGCACCCTTTCCTGGCGGCCTGACCGGCAAGGTTAGTTGCAATAAGGCTCACATATAAAGCGATTTACTGAAATGCATCCCGGCTTAAGGCGTCCTGTTTTTCGGTTGAAGATCGCCGCCTCTTTCATCTTGTTACCGTATTATCGAGGGTTTTGGTTCGGGCAAATCTTAAGTAAATGATATGACATTGTATGAGACCGGAATGTTCCTGCCGCGAAGCCTGGGCCATCGAGGCTGTACGGGATCATTCAAAAAATCGATGCGTACCCTTCAAGAGTGCGTTCGGTGACCAAATGGTTGATTTAGATGGGGCGATCCACACTGCGGTCCCTTGCGAGGGCGACCCGGCTCCAAGGCCAAGCGGAGGATTTGCCGCAGTTCCAGCCGACACGAGCAAGCCTTCTCGAAGGCGTACTGTTGGGCTGGGGTAGTCGACGCGGAGGTTTGTTTGGGTATGACATTTGGCTGGAATGCACCAGATCAGTCGGGCGTCCCCAGAGAGTGCCTATCCGGGTTCAGACTGCAGCTGGATATTCCCTTGATGGGAGTATTGGCCCAGTCGGATTCAACATATTCCGGCCGATCAGGTTCGTATTCGGCGACGGTCAGGACTTCTTCCGGGAGGAAGAAAAGCTGTCCGACTTCACCAACCTGCCGCCTTCTTCAAGAACGTAGAGCCGGTTGGCTTCGAGATCCTTCCACGTGTCGACGGCGCCGGAGGGCCAGCGGATCTCCACCAGGTCCGCTTTTTTGGCTTCGCCCAGGCCGAAATGGATGCGCAGGTCGCTGGCCGAAAAGTAGCCATTGCAGGAGCGAACCTCATCGATCTGCACCAGCGGCGGACCTGCTTTCCCGGGGTTCGGCTTGGCGTTCAGGAGCGGTGTTCCGGTCTGAGCGACCACCTTCAACCGTGCCCCGATGCCGGTGCGGTTGGACTTGGTGCCCACGGTGCGGATCTTGATCCAGTTGCGGTGAAGGGTGGACTTGCAGCGGAGGAGCTGCGGCGCGGCATTAACGCAGTTGACCACGGCATCCATGCAGCCGTCGTTGTCGTAGTCGCCAATGGCAAAACCGCGCGCCGGCACCGCGGTGGTAATGCCGCTGCCGCCGGCCAGGCTGACGTCTTCAAATTGTCCGTTGCGGAGGTTGCGGTAAAGGTACTTGCGCTCGGCGTAGGCAGCGTCCACCTGGGTTTCGTCCACTTCGGGATAGACATGGCCGTTGGCCACCAGGATGTCGAGCCAGCCGTCGTTGTCGATATCGATGAAGCTGACGCCCCAGCCGAGCAGCCGCGTATTCACGCCCAGGCCTGCCTGATAGGTGCGATCGTCGAAGGAGCCGTCCCCAAGGTTCATATAGAGGGAGTCGGTGTCCCCGGCGAAGTTGGTTTTGACAATGTCCAGCAGGCCGTCGCGGTTGTAGTCGCCGATGGAAACGCCCATGCCGGCCTGGGGCTTGCCGTCGGGCGAGTAAGCCACGCCGGCTTCGATCGCTTCGTCCTTGAAGGTGCCGTCTTTCTGATTGACATAATAGGTGGCGGAGGTCGAGTCGTTGGCTACGTAAATGTTGGGCCAGCCGGTCGAGTCCAGGTCGGCGGCGGCGCAGCTCAACGCATAAGTCCCGAGCGTGCCGTTCATGCCAGCCTTGTCGGTCACGTCGGAAAACGTGCCGTCCCCGTTGTTGCGGTAGAGCAGGTTCTTGCCGCCCTCCAGACCAGGCGGTCCGCAAGCGACCTGGATCCCTTTATAGGTGCAGTTGGCGTCCTCGGGCAAGGGAGCGGTCTTGACGTCGAAGTCGATGTAGTTACCGACAAACAAGTCCAAGTGTCCGTCTTTGTCATAGTCGAGGAAAGTGCAGCCGGAGTTCCAGCGCAGGCGGGATTGCAGCAGGCCGGCTTCTTTGGTGACGTCGGTGAAGGTGCCATTGCCGTTGTTGCGGAATAGAGAGTTCTGGCCGTAGTAGCTGACAAACAAGTCGTTCCAGCCGTCGTTGTTGTAGTCGCCGACGCAGCAGGCCTGGCCCCAGCCGGAGCGCGCCAGGCCGGCCTTGAGGGTGACATCGGTAAATGTGCCGTCGCGGTTGTTCTTGAAGAGGTGACAGACCGGCTCCTGGCCCTTGGGAAAGCCCTCGAGACGCCAGCCGTTGACCAGGAAGATGTCCACCCAGTCGTCCTGGTCGAAGTCAAAGAAGGCCGCGCCGCAGCCGGTGGTTTCAAGCAGGTATTTGTTGCGATGCTCGCCGCCGAAGATGGTCTTTACATTGAGGCCGGCTTCCCTGGCCACGTCTGTGAACTGAACGCCGAGCGGTGTGCCGGTGACCGGTGACGCCATGCCTTTTGGCGCGGGACGAGCCGGCGCTTCGTAGGCTTGGCGGGAGTTGGCGGAGGGCTTTTGGGCCGGAGCCGCTTGCAGGGCAAATGCCGGCCGCGCCAGACACAGAACATCTTTCAGCGACAACACGAGTGCGGTCCGGGAGAGCGACTTCAAAAGAGCTCGGCGGGAAAAGGCCAAACAGCAGTCTCCGTGGGCGCGCCGCGGTTCAATGCGATTGCACCCCAAAAGGCCGAGTATAGCGTGTGGAGTGCGACGAGTGCAGCCGGGACTCCTTGGGCAATGCGCAGGTGCTAGGCCAGCTCGATAACGTTGAGGCCTTTCACTACCGAGAAATGCCGCTTGTTGAATGTGGCCACGGCGCAACCGCGTTCAAGTGCGGTCGCGGCAATAATGAGGTCGTAGTCGCCGATCTTACGGCCGGACGATTCGAGCTGCGCCCATAGACGCGCGTGGATTCGAGCAGTCTGTTCCGTGTAGGGGATGATCCGCACCACCGCAAGCGCGTTTTCAAAGTATGTTTGCCGCTTCATCCGGTGCTTTGCCTTCGCGCGTTCCACGCCATGCCAGAGCTCGGCTACAGTTACAGCTGCAACCTCGAATTCCTGACTTGGCCGCGAAGCCATCCATCGTTCCAGGTCAACGGTTCCCCGCTCTCCGCCAATGATCACGCCGGAATCGAGGATTATAGCCATTTATCCTTCTGGGGAATAAGGTTCCTGCGCGCCTCTGCCAGATCGTCGCGCCAGGCAGCCGACTCTTCCGGCGTTAGCCGAACTTTGGCCAGCGCCGCCGCGATCTCCCTCCCGGTCGGGGGTTTCGTGCTTTCAGGCACGATTCGCGCCACCGGCACACCATTCTTGTGCAGAATGAAGGTCACACCCTGATAATGGGCGCGGTTGACGCAATCGGCAAAGTTGCGGGCTGCCTCTGTGACGGAGATGGCTTTCTC
>DATKGE010000408.1:0-16460 GCA_035510955.1 Occallatibacter sp.
TGCCAGAGCTGCGCCGTGCGCGTCCCATTCAATGCGGCTCGCTTTTGCTATCCTGAGCCTTGCAACTGGTTTCGAATTTTGGATGCGCCCTCGTAATTTAGTATGTATCACGCTGCTGGTCCTCTGTCACCTGCAAGTTAAGGCGCAGACGTTGACCAATGCGTTACCTCCGCCGGCGCAACCACCCGCAAGCACCAGCGCTGCCGTCGAAGCTTCGCAACACCCCGCCGCGGCCAATGCCGATACACAGGTTCCTTCTTCCTCGCTTCCCGACGATCCCGGCCAGCAGATGCTGCCCGTCGCCCAGCCCGAGCCGACGCCCCCAACAGGAATCCCCGTGGAGGCAGCCGCCGACAATCAGACCTGGGCGGGCAATGTCTGGACCGGCGCCGGCAACGTCGAGTTCCACTATCGCGATTACATTCTCCGCGCCGACAAGGTCATCTACGACCGCACCACAACCGAGGTCCAGGCTGAAGGCCACGTCCACGTTACCGGCGGCCCCAACGATGTGCTCATCAACGCCGACCATGGCGACATGCTGCTCAACCTGCACACTGCGCGCTTCTATCAGGTCAGCGGCTCCCAGGGTGTGCGCAGCGCCGGGCGATCCGTCGTCTATTCCACCGCCAATCCGTTTCTGTTTTCGGGCCGCGTTCTCATCCAGACCGGCGAAGGCCAGTACCGCATCGTCGACGGCACCATGACCAATTGCCATCTCCCCAAGCCCGACTGGCAATTGTTCTCCAAATCCATCGCGCTCGACAACGGCGAGGCCTCCACGCACAACACCATCTTCAAGTTTCTCGGCATCCCGCTTCTCTATCTGCCCTACCTGCGTCATCCGTCGGAGGAAACCGGGCGCGAAAGCGGCATTCTGATCCCCGTGCTCAGCAACTCCTCGATCAAGGGATTCGTTGTCGGCGAGCAGGTCTACTGGGTCATCAATCGCAGCATGGACATGGTCGTGGGCTCGGAGTTCTACTCCAAGCGCGGCTGGGCGCCCAACGGCGACTTCCGCTACAAGGGCCCCGGACTCGACCACTTGATCGTGCGCTGGAATGCACTGCTCGACCGCGGCGTCGAGCAGCAGGTTGGCGTCACGCTTCCCACCAGCCCCGCGCAATTGACCGCGAACCCGGCTCCCGAAAAAATCGCGCACACCCAACCGGCCGACCTGATCCCCGGTCCCATCGGTTACGAGTTGGTCAACCAGGGCGGCGTGGATGTCGCCGCCGACGGGCGTAAAGACCTCTCTCCCGAAACGCGCATCGCCGGCAACGTCGAGTTCCTGTCCAGCTATGTCTACCGGCTGGTCTTCAACGACAACTACGCGCAGGCCATCAGCTCCGAGGTGGCCAGCAATATTTCCCTCACCCACGCACACAATGGCTTCATTCCCTCTGCTTCGCTTGACCGATTTCAGACCTTCGCCAGCGCCACCAACGGCGACGAGGCCAGAATCATCCATCTGCCCAACCTGCGCTACGACGTTCTGGACCGTCCCCTCCGCGCCTCGCCCTTCTACTGGGGGCTAGGCTCGTCGCTCGACTATCTCAGCCGTTCCGAGCCCGATTTCCACGCCCGCAACGTGGGCCGATTCGACTTCTATCCGCATCTCTCCGTGCCCTTCAGCGCCGCCGGATGGAGCGTGGTCCCTGAAGTTGCCATGCGCGACACCTTCTACACCGGCAGCCAGACTCCCGATCTCACTGAAACCCTGGGCGGCACGCCCACCATCAGCCACGCCTCGCTCAACCGCTCCGACGTCGAAGCCGCCGTCGACATCCGCCCGCCTGCCCTCGAACGGGACTTTACGTTGGGTAAATGGGATCGCGAGTTGCGCCACGTCGTCGAGCCCGAATTGAGCTATCGTTTCGTCGCCGGTATCGGAGCGCAAGCCCGCAACGTGCTGCTGGTAGACACCGACGACATCGCCACCGACACCAACGAAGTAGGCCTGTCGCTGATGCAGCGCTTCTACGTGCGGCCAACGTCAACCGCAACATCCCCTCAGCCCTGCCCGGAAACGGACAAGGAGCCCTCCGGCGATTGCCCCGCCAAACCGCGCGAGTGGGCCAGTTGGCAAATCGCGCAAAAGTTCTTCTTCGACCCCAACTTCGGCGGCGCCCTCATCCCCGGCCGCCGCAATGTCTTCGACTCCACCCTCGACTTGACCGGCGTAGCCTTCCTCACCGAGCCGCGCAACTTTTCTCCCCTCATCTCCCGCCTCCGCTTTGAAGCCATCGACAACCTGCGCATCGAGTGGGACGTCGACTTCGATCCCAAGACCGGCCGCCTGGATTCGGACAATATCTTCGCCGGCTACAGTTGGGGCAACACCACCATCGGCCTGGGCCACGCCATGCTCAACGCCGTCGACGAGAACAACGGCTCCGCCTCCACCATTCAGAGCCAGCAGTTGCAGCCCTTCGTCTCCATCGGCAAGCAGTCCAATGTCGGCTTCAACTTTGCCGCCAACGCCGGCTACGACTTCGTGCAGCAATCGCTGCAATACGCCGGTGTGCAGGCCGTCTACAACTGGAACTGCTGCGGCCTCACCGTCGGCTACCGGCGCTTCGAGCTGGGCAGCATCCGCGATGAAACCCAATACCTCTACAGCTTCACCCTGGCCAACTTCGGCTCCGTCGGCGACATCCGCCGCTCCACCTCCGTATTCCGCGACCCCACCCTCCCGCCCACGTATTGATCGATCCGGAGAATCAGACGCAGTCGGAGCAGTCTCGCCCGGCTCGCCGGAAATGACTACTGCGTTACTTCCGGTTGGCCGGTCCTTCGCCGGGAACGCGCAACATTGAACCGTACCGTGGGCCATCCGCCAGGCAGTAGCCGCGTTTGAGGGGCAGGAGCATTTTCCACCCATGGAACCGGCCCGCGTGCTGTACGATGGTTCAACATCGGCGGCCAATTGAGAGGTCCGGTTCATGCGCTACAACGATCAGCAATTCCTTATCGAAACCATCGGCATGCCAACTACGCACAAGCAGGCCTTCCTGACCGTGGCCGCCATGGAACGATGCGTCATCATGGTCCGGGCTACCGGCCCAACTTGCCACGGCTTGCTGGACGAAGGGTACGACACCAAGGGCTATCGCATTCACGGAAAGTCGTGCGATTGGGGGCCGATGGCCGGCTTCGTCATGAGAGATCCCCGATTGAATAAATACGGCAATACGAAAGCTGGTTTCAATCGTGAAAAACACGGTGAAGCTATTGATCACGACAGTGAAGGGCAGGGATGGAAAGCGTCCACGACGCCGCTCAAAATCTCCCAGCGACGGGTGGACTGGCTGACGAGGAAGGGATACATCGCGGTGAAGTCGAAAGGCAACGACCGCTTGGACGGACATGCCACTCATCCGACCGGTATTAACTTTTACTACAGCCTGATCAGGGAGACTTCCGACCAGGATTTGTATGGCGTCTATTTCGATAACACGCAAATTGGAAAGAGATGGACGCAGGAAAAAGGCAGTGCGATTGCGAAGTATCATCCCAAATACGGCTCGTCCTATGAGCCCATGCTGGCAATGACCAATCCGCCCGGTTACGGATTGCACGCCACTGAGAATTACAAGAACGCCATCACCGGTGATTACGATTTGTTTGCCGTCTGGCCGTTCGTTGAGGGCCCCGGCGGCTATGATCCCAACCCCTATGGCAACGACCATCGTCCGCTGGGGACTGTCAAAGGCTCAGTAGGTCCTGTCGAGCGCGCCAATGTAGATCATCTCGAGCGGGAGTTCACCGAGAGCGGGCAGGGCGCAGCGGCGCAGGGCGCAGCATTTGTTCACGGGCGTCACGGCAGCGGGACCAAGCTGGGAAACATCACGCCGCGTATCTATATGGTGTGCCAATTGATCAATTCAATCGTCGGCAGGCACGTCTTGTGGCATAGCGATGAAGCAGCAAGGCCCTTTCTCGACGATGTCGATCTGCCCGTTCTGGCCCTCACGCCCAGGGGAAACTATGTGGGAATTGAAAACATTCCCGACTTCAAGGGTTTCATCTCCTTTTGCGACAGAGAAGGCATCAAGGTCACGCTCTCCAACGCCTGGGCACAGGATCCCGAAGGCAAACACCAGAAGCGTCTTGGCGCTGAATATGCGCGCTACGTCCCACCCGACGGCAGACGAATCGTCGTGCCGGATTGGTATAACGGATAGATTCGCGCTCTGGCGCTTGGGCCTGGCGCGCCAACTCCGCCACCACCTGCATGAGGCATTCGTCGCCGCGTCGATGTCCCTGGGAATCGTTCAGCGCCTTGAAGCGGTCCATATCGGCCACCAGGAGCGACACCGCGCTAGTGTCGTGTCCCAGAAGTTCCTAACACTAGCGGGTTGTCATTCTGAGCGAACGGGGCCCCAAACGTCTTTCAGTTTGGGGGTGGTGAGCCGAAGAATCTGCATTTGGCCTTCAACATTTCTGATGAGAATTTCTGGGACACAATACCAGCGGCAAAGCGGGCATCCGGATAAGGTGTAGAATCCGGTGTATAGGAATCCACCTGTCAAAGGCAGAGTCGATCCCCTGCAGCTCGGATACCCCCAAAATACACCGCAAACTCCGCCGTGAAACTGCGGAGCGCCATCGAATCCTTCCCAAATCAGTGGCTTTTTCCGCCAGACCGCACAGAATCACCCCGTTTGTGATTCTGTGAAATTGTGGGTCCTGAGTTGCCTTTCTCCGCGCCGCGCGTCAACTGAATAGCGTCTGTGCCGGCCATGCGCTCCATCGGCTCTCATCAAGGCCGCTGGAGTATCCTTTTCCTAGAGGATCTACAACTTGTCACGCATTCACTTATTGGCTGGCCTGCTCGCGTTTTGCCTCGTGGCCGGCTGCAAGGCGCAGACCACCGCACCGCAATCCGCCCAGCCGAACTCCCCCGGCGCCGCCTTGCTCAATCGCCGCATCGAGGTCCTGGTGCGCGCCCAGTTCGGCGTCCCCCAGGACTACAACGTCGCCCTCGGACCACGCAAGCCGAGCAACATCGGCGGCTACGACTCGCTGCCCGTCACGCTTTCCCGCGGCGACAAAAGCACCGTGGTCGATTTCCTCATCTCCACCGACAACAGCAAACTTGCCCGACTGGAAACCTTCGACCTGGCCAAGGACCCCGTCTTCTCCATCGATGTAGTCGGCCGGCCCATCCGCGGCAACCCCGCGGCCAGCGTCACGGTCATCAACTTCGACGACCTGGAATGCCCCTACTGCGCCCGCATGCACCGCTCGCTGTTTCCCGATACATTGGCGCGTTACAAGAATCAAGTCCGCTTCATCTATAAGGACGACCCCTTGGAGCAGCTCCACCCCTGGGCCATGCACGCCGCCGTGGACGCCAACTGCCTCGCCGCGCAAAGCGCCGATGTCTACTGGACCTATGTCGATTACCTCCACGACCACGGCCAGGAGATCAGCGGCCCCGACCGCGACAAGGCCAAGAGCTTTGCTGCGCTGGATCGCGTCGCCCGCCAGGAAGCAACCCTGGCCAAACTGGATTCAGGCAAGCTCGATGCCTGCCTGGCAAAGCAGGATGAGACCCAGGTGCGGGCATCGGCTCGCGAGGCGGATGCCCTGAAGATTGATGGAACACCGGCTCTGTTTGTGGACGGCGAGCGCGTGGATGGTGCAGTCCCCGAGGAGCAGCTCTGGCTGGTTATCGACCGAGCGCTGCGTGCCTCCGGCGAGCAGCCGCCTCCGCCTCCCGCAACAGCGCCGCCAGCCGTTCCCGCACCTCCGCCCGCAGCACCCGGAGCCGGAAAATAGGCCCCATGCGTCGCTGTCCTTCAACCTGCCGCTATCGTCCAACCCGCGGGGGGATTTATTCTTGAATGCCGGGGCTTTTCTGAACCCCACAGGAGACATCAGGTTGCAAGTCGAAGCATTATTCCAGGTCCGTTGCCGTTCGGCAGCCCTCCTTCTGTTAAGCGGAGCAGCGCTGGCTGCCATCGTCGGTTGCCATCCCCGCCCGGCGCCGGACGTGGTGGCCACCGTCAACGGCAAGGACATTCTTCGTTCGGATCTGGAGCGCCAATATCAGATCGTCAAGATGGGCCAGGGAGAAGCCCCGCAGGATCCGTCGCCTGAACAGGCCGACATTGCCCGCCTCACCATCCTCCGCCAGATGATCGACGAGGAGATCATGCAGCAGCGGGCCGCCAAGCTCGGCGTCGTGGCATCCGACGAGGACGTGAACGCCAAGATCACCGAGATGAAAGCGCGCTACACCCAGGAGGAGTTCGACAAGCAGCTCAAGCAGAGCAATCAAACCCTCGACGACCTGAAGCGCGAAATCCGCCGCACGTTGACGGTCAGCAAGCTCACCAACAAGGAGATCGACTCCAAGATCAACATCACCGATGCCGAGATCACCAACTTCTACGCGGCGCACAAGTCGGACTTCGACTTCATCGAGCCGAAATACGACATTGCCCGCATCGCCGTCACCACCGCTCCCTCGCCGCAGACCGCCAACCTGCAGAACAATAAGGCCTCAAGCGAGGCGGACGCAAAGAGCAAGATTCAGGCCCTGCATCGGAAGCTTGAAAACGGCGAGGACTTCGGCGCCCTGGCTATGAATTTTTCCGAGGACAAGGACACCGCATCGAATGGCGGAGATATGGGTTTTGTCGCCGAGTCGGCGCTTCGCCAGAGCGCGAGCCCCGACATCTACGGCGCCATCACCCGGCTTAATCCCGGCCAGTTCACTGAGGTTCTCCCCATCTATGGCAGCCCCGTTCCGAACAACAAGCCGCTCGGCTACGCCATTTACAAGCTCATCTCGAAAGAGGCCGCAGGGCAACGCATGCTGAACAACGTGCAGGTGCAGGCAAACATCCGCCAGAGCCTTCGTGACGGCCACGCGCAACTGTTCAGGAACGCCTACATCGAATCGCTTCGCGACGATGCCAAGGTGCATAACTACCTGGCCGATGAGATTCTCAAGGAAGGCGCGAAGTAGACCCCATCTTTCCGGTGTCCTGTCTTTGCAGTTGATCTCAACGAGCGTTCCCGCCCTCAGACTCCACCCTCAAAGATCTTCTTCGACAAATACCGCTCCGCCGAGTCGGGAATAATCACCGCGATCCGCTTTTCCGCGCCGAGTTCCCGCGCCAGTTCCACCGCCGCAAACACCGCCGCCCCGGAGCTCGATCCACCCACCAGCCCCTCTTCGCAGGCCAGCCGCTTCACCATGCCGAAGGCATCGTCGTCGTTGACAGCAACAATCCTGTCGCACACCTCGCGATGAAACGTCTCCGGCACGAACGCCACGCCGATCCCCTCAACCTTGTGCTTGCCCGGCGCTCCGCCCTGCAGAATCGACCCCTGCGTCTCGACAGCCACGTTCACCACCGCCGGGTTGTGCTCCTTCAGAAACCGCGCCACGCCGCTGAACGTCCCGCCCGATCCAACCCCGGCCACAAACCCGTCCACGCGCCCTTCCATCTGCTCCCAAATCTCAACGGCCGTCGTGTCATGGTGAAACCGCGGATTGGCCTGGTTCTGAAACTGCAGCGCCGTGAACGACCCGGGAATCTCCGCCCCCGCCGCCCGCGCCCGCTTGATCGCCCCGGCCATCCCCTCATCCTCCGGCGTGCGAATCACCTCCGCGCCGAACCCGCGCATCAGGATGCACTTCTCCTCGGCAAACCCCTCCGGCACAAACAGCTTCACCGAGTACCCGCGGTTGACCCCGATCAGCGCCAGACCCACCCCGGTGTTCCCCGCCGTAGCCTCGATGATGGTTGAGCCGCGATGCAGCAGTCCCCGCGCCTCCGCATCCAGAATCATCCCCAGCGCCGCGCGGTCTTTGATGCTGCCGCCGGGGTTCAGAAACTCCAGCTTGGCAAACACCGCCGCCCCCGGCTCCGGCGCCAGCCGCGCCAGTTGCAGCATGGGAGTCCGCCCCACAAGTTGTGTGATATCGGAAGCAATGCGAAGAGCGGGCGAGGTGGATGAAGCAACGGACATGGCAGCTTCAGTCTATAACGGTTGGCGGGCGAAGCTTCGCAGACTGGCTGTGAGAGGCAGAGCAATCGCATGAAGGAATCTTGTTTACAGAGCTGGTTCATTCTCTCTCACCAACCGGTCAAATCTCGCATTTCCTCCCGGAGGGAGTACGCGAAAATAGCCCCGGATGGAGTCCGCCGCGGCAGGGTCCCCAGCGACAGGTCTTCGTCGATGGGGTGGCGGGGCGGACGCAATCCGGGGAAGGCGCCCCAACCAAATCCGCCCGCCCCGTAGGGGGGGAACGAGCCACCTTCAGGCCGTCATCGGACGTTCATGCGATTGCCCTGCTGCGAGAGGCCTGCGGTCTCCCACCCTTGCGACGAAAAGATGTCGCAAGGATGGGGCACTTGCCGGTAGGGCAGCCGAAGCTGCGCAGAAAGTTCGAGAAGAGGGCGGCACAGTCTCCAGAGTGTAGTATGACGGCATGAATCGGCGACAATTCATCCAAGGAGCATTGGGCTGGAGCGCACTTTCGAACTGCCTGGCGGCAAGCGCAGTAGCCATATCGCTTCGCTGCACGCCCGCCCCCAGCTTTCCGGTGCCGTTAAGTGAAGGAGTTTGGCGCAGTCAGGAGTTCCCAGTCGGAAAACACGATTACCATGTCTGGCTCGATGTAGACCGGCGGATGCCACTTGAAGAACTCGATTGCGATCTTGGGCCCGCACGTCCTGGTTATCAGTGCAACACACCACCTCTGCTCGACCTAGAGTGGAGGATTTTCGATGGAATGACGTTGGTCAAGAATTGGCCAGCCAAGCCGATCAAAGCTGACGCGTGGAGTGAAGCGTCAACCAGTTGCCTTCTTGGTGATTTCGAGGGCAAGAGAAATGGTCATTTCACCCTCGAATTGAATGTAAGAAATGACGCCGGAAGACTGAAAGATTTGCATCCTCGTGTGCAAATTGCAAAGAACCCTGGTTATTGGTGCTGGTTGTAGAGGTGAGATCGAAGCGGCAATATTCGGCACATAGTTCAGTGGATGCGCCCTAATCTGGCGGGTGATGCCCTACCCGGCAGTTACTTCGCAGTAAACGAAATTGCCGCTCACTGCACCTCTCAGAATTAGTACAAAATCTAAGCGCGATTTTCAGGGCGTCCATGTTATTGAACTTGGAGCGCATTCGAAAATTGGAAACCCAGCCCTACTTCTTCTCCGCCGCCCCGCTCTTAGCCGCCGGCCTCACCACTGGGAAGTACCCCGTGCGCGTCCGCACCGTCAGCTTGCCCATCCCCTTGGCCTGTGCATTCACTTCGATTCGCCGGAATCCCGGCTCATTCATCGGCTTCGTCGACCGGTAGCCCAGCGTGTACTGGTTGCGAATATCCCGCGCCACCTCGGCTGCGATCTGGTCGATATTCTCAATCGATTTCGGAAAGAACGCGATCCCGCCCGTCTCCCCCGAAAGCATCTCCAGCGCCCGGTGCGCGTGCCGTGCCTCAGCGTGGCTCATCTCGTCGCCAAACAGCAATCCAATCGAATAGATTACCGGTCCCGACAACTGCTGCACCCGCCG
This sequence comes from Occallatibacter sp., assembly GCA_035510955.1. Classification (GTDB taxonomy): domain Bacteria; phylum Acidobacteriota; class Terriglobia; order Terriglobales; family Acidobacteriaceae; genus Telmatobacter. The sequence goes on from DATKGE010000408.1 coordinate 9,546, forward strand.
GATGGTCTGCTCCAGGTTCAGCGTGGAGGCGTTGTCCTCCCCGTCCGTAATCAGGATCAGCACCTGCTTGGGCCGCTTGGCGTCGGCTGCCAACTTGTCCGCCGAGGCCACCACCGCATCGTAAAGCGCCGTCCCGCCGCGCGACTCGATGTGCCCCAACCCATCGCGCAGTTTGTTCACGTCGGCGGTAAACTCCTGGTCGATGAACGCCTCGTCGGAGAAGTTCACGACAAACGCCTCGTCCTGCGGGTTTGAAGCTTCAATCAGGTCCAATGCGCTTTTGTTCACCGACGGCCGCTTGCGCGCCATCGAGCCGGAGTTGTCCACCACCAGCGCAATCGAAACCGGCAGGTCGGTGTGCTGGAAGCTGATGATGGTCTGCTTCGCCCCGTCCTCTGTGACCTGAAAATTGTCTCCCTTTAGATCCGGAACCAGCTTGTTTCCCTCGAGAACCGTGGCGTTCAGCACCACCTCTTCCACGTCGGTGTGCAGAACGAATCCCGTTCCTTCCTTGCGCATGGCTCCGGCCGCGGCATTGGGAGCTTCGCCATCCGGCGAGCGCACCGGGTCGCGGTCCACTGTCAGAGACGGCGCCTGGCGCGCCGCTGGTGTCGTGGGCGCAGCCTGCGAAGCCGCCGCAGTCGAGGTCGATGCTGGCGAGGTCGAAGCCGGCAAGTTTGAAGCAGGCAAAGCCGGGCTGGGTGCTTGTTGTGCACCGAGCGTCAGAGTCGCCCCGGCAAAAAATGTCGCGAGAAGCAGATTATTGCAAAGGCGCATAGTAGCCGGTGCGAGCATGGACAGTCAGCGGAGGCAATCCGGCGGGCGGATTCACCCTCACCTTCACTTTACGCCACTTGCCATCGCGGGTCAGGTCCTTGGGACGGTAGCCGATCATATATTGGTTGCGCAGTTCGGTGGAGATCTTCTCCGCAATGTCGCCCATATCGTCGATCGAGTCCACGCGGAACAGCCTCCCGCCCGTCTCTTCGCTCAAATCGTTCAGCAACTGCGGCCCCGTGCGCTCCTCCGGCGTGGGCGCATAGGGATCGAAGATGCCGATCGAATAAATCTCCACATCCGCCTCTCGCACTTGCGACCGCAACTCGCCTTCCGTATATCGCGAGCGGTTGTCGCCTCCGTCGGAGACCACCAGGATCGCCTTGCGCTCGTGCCGCGCATCCTTCATCTTCGTCACGCCATAGTAAATCGCGTCCAGCAGCGCCGTGCGATGGCCGCTGCGCACCGTCGCCAGCCGCGCCTGAATGTCCTCCACCGAGCTCGTGAAGTCCTCAATCAGCTCCGGACGGTCGTTGAAACCGATCACGAAGAATTCGTCCAGCGGGTTAGCCGTCTTGATGAATTGCAGAATCGATTCCCGCGCCCGTACCAGCTTCGAAGTCATCGAGCCGGAGAGATCGAAGACGATGCCGATTGATACCGGCGCATCCTCGCTGGCAAAGCTCACAATCTTCTGGCCGTTGCTGTTCTCGAAAACCTGAAAATCTTCCCGCTCCAGGCCCGTCACCAGGCGGTTCATCGGATCGGTCACCGTCACCGGCACCAGCACCATGTCCACATTCATCCGGATGCGTGAGCCGGGATGGATCTTCAGCGCATCCGGCCCTGTCGCCGCCGGAGCCTCCGCCCCCTTGGGCTCCGCCGTAGAGGGCGTCGCGGTGCCCGGCGGCGGCACGTGGACCTTGTTTATCTGGTCGTCCTGGGCCTGCACGCGCAGCCCAAACAGGCCCGCTGCCAGTCCGCAGACTAGCACCCAGCGCCAAATCGGCCGGCGATGCCCGCTCGCATTCTTTGTGCCTCGCCGGAATGGAAGCATCGTCATGCCGTTACATCCTGGCCCAAACAAACTGGCCCAAACAAACTGGAATGATGGCGAGTTTAGCACGCTCGGCTCCCTGCTGGCGCGGCCCGTTTTGCCGCCATCAAAAGAAGTATCGCGCCGGGGGGAAATCCCCCTCTTGCCGCGCCGGCCATTGGGAAAGTCTCCCCACGGCCACTGGGATACAATCGACCCTAAGCGCACATAAGTCCCCATCTCTGTTCTGGTTGGACGCCCGCGCACAATTTTCGCCGCTTCCTTTCGACGCTTCTTCGCTTCTTTTCGACGCTTCTTGTGGAGTAATTCCTTACTTATGGCTCGCATTTATCCATTTCGCGCTTGGCGCTACAATCCATCCGCTGTCCGCCTGGACGAAGTCGTCACCCAGCCCTACGACAAGATTTCGCCGGCCATGCAGCAGGCCTACTATCAGCGCAGCCCCTTCAATCTGGTCCGCATCATCCTCGGCCTGCCCGAGCTTTTCGATGCCGAGCGTGGCGAAAGTGTATACACCCGTGCCGCCCGCGATTTTCGCTCCTGGCGCGAACAAGCCGTCCTGGTCCAGGAAAAAGACCCCTGCATTTTCGCCTATGCCCAGCGCTTCAAAGTTCCTGGAACAGAAGTAATCGGAACTGAAGTGATTAAGGAGCGGCGCGGCTTCATCGCCCTGGGCAAGCTTCACGATTACTCCGACCAGGTCGTCTTCCGCCACGAGCAGACTCTCTCCAAGCCCAAAAGCGACCGCCTCAACCTGCTCAAAGCCACCCACGCTCACTTCGGCCAGATCTTCATGCTCTACTCCGATCCCGCCGGCAGCGTGGAAAAGATTCTTTACGAAGACCCCGGACCCGCCGAAGCCGAAGTCACCGACGAGTACGGCGTGCTCCACCGTCTCTGGCGCGTCGCCGATCCCGCCGCCATTCGCCTGCTCACTACCGCCATGGCCGACAAGAAGCTCATCATCGCCGACGGCCACCACCGCTACGAGACCGCCCTCAACTATTCCAGAGAGCACGCTCCCGCCCAGCCGCAAACCCTCACCGAATCCCGCTTCATGCAATGGCAGCCGCCCTACCCCGAAGCCGCCGTCATGATGACCTTCGTCAACATGGACTCCGACGGCCTGGTCATTCTGCCCACCCACCGCGTCGTGCACTCGCTCGCTGGCTTTGACCCCGCAGCCTTCGCCACCGCCGCCAAACAGTTCTTCACCGTCGAGCCCGTGCAGGAAGCAGACTCGTCCCGTTACATGGCCGCCTTGGGTCGCCAGCCAGGCACAGCCTTCATCGCCGTCACCCGCGCCGGAGCGCTTCTGCTGCGCTCCAAACCGGAAGCGATAGCCGCCGCCCTAGCTGACCTGCCCGAGCGCCAGCGCCAGCTCGACCTGAGTCATTTGCACTCCATCATTCTCGACCGCCTCCTCGGCCTCGACGCCGAAAAGGTCCGCGAGCAGACCAACCTCCGCTACCTCCGCGACGCCGCCGAAGCCGTTGACCAGGTCCGCCGCGGCGAAGCCGACGTCACTTTTCTCACCAATCCCGTCTCCATGGAGCAGCTTCGGGAAGTAGCCTTCGCCGGCGACGTCATGCCCCAGAAGTCCACCGACTTTTTCCCCAAGCTCCTCAGCGGCCTGGCCATCTATGCATTGGACTAGCAACCGGAAGTGATCTATGCCCACGATCAGCAGGTTTTACGGGATACTGATCCAGATGTACTTCGCGGATCATGCTCCGCCGCACTTCCATGCGTTGTATGCTGAATTCGAGGCCTTGATCGACCTCCAGACATTCGAGGTCATCCGGGGAGGACTTCCCCCGCGCGCCACGGCGCTTGTCCGCGAGTGGGCCGAGCAGCACCGCAACGAACTGATGAGAGATTGGGATCTATGCGTGCAGAATCAGATGCCGGAGAAAATTCGCCCACTGCCCTAGCGTCGGAAGTTGCTCCCCGGTCGCCCTGGCGCGTAACCGCAGTCGAAGCCCTTCCGGGGTTCCGGCTGCAGGTCGAATTTGCCGACGGCCTCAAGGGACTGGTCGATCTATCCGGCCTGGTGCACTCGCCAAAGGCCGGCGTATTCGCCGCGCTTGCCGACCCTTTGCTGTTTGCGCAGGTCCAGCTTGATTACGGCGCAGTCACGTGGCCGGGCGAGTTGGACCTCGCTCCGGATGCAATGTACGCCGCAATCCAGGAGCATAAGGTGTGGGCGCTGTAAAAGCCGGAACGAAAAAACTATCGGCAAATCGGGGTGACTTTCGTCTCATTTTTGCCGTATTGAAATTCGCACTGTTTATCTTCGTTGTTCTCGCGGCAGAAGCCCTCGTCACGCAGGCTCCGCCCGCGATCCCGTCACCTCCAGCCGCACCCCAACCAGCCCCCGCCCCGCCTCCACCCCGCTTCCTCGTGGTCCTCGACGCCGCCCACGGCGGCGACAACTCCGGCGCCCGCCTCAACAGCCAGCCCGAAAAAGCCTTCACCCTCGCCCTCAGCGTCCGCCTGCGCTCGCTGCTTGCCGCCCGCGGAATCCAGGTCATCACCACCCGCGAGTCCGATTCCAACCTCAACGCCATCCGCCGCGCTGAGATCGCCAACCACGCCAACGCCCAGGCCTGCCTCAGCCTGCACGCCACCGAGTCCGGTTCCGGCGTCCACCTGTTCGCCTCCTCCCTTCCACCCGCGCCCCCTGCTCGCCTGACCGCGTGGAAGACCGCGCAGGCCGCATGGGTCACGCGCAGCCTGGCCCTGGCCGGCGTTCTCAATTCGGCGCTCCTGCACGCCGGCTTCGCCGTTACCCTCGGCCGCACTGCGCTGCCCGAAGTGGACAGCATGGCCTGCCCCGCCATCGCCATTGAAGTTGCCCCGGACCACTCACCCGGCGGTGCAGCCACCGATCTCGACGACCCCGGCTACCAGGCCCGCGTGGCCGAAGCACTGGCCGCGGCGCTGTTGCAGTGGAAGACGGAGGTCCGCCAGCCATGATCGCCCGCTACCAGGCCATCCTTTTCTCCCTGCTTCTCGCTGCTTCCATCGTCATGGGCGTGGTTCTGTGGCACTTGCGCGAGCGAGCCCACCAGCGCCTGATCGCGGGCGGAGATTCGGCGCCCACCCAGGCTCCCGAGGTGGCCCCTGAAGAGCAGGCCACGCTGCTGGTGGCCAACGACCAGGACAATTCCCTGCTCGCCCAGCTGCAAACCATGCCCCTGCCTCAGGACCCCGGATCGCGCGCGCGCGTCATTCTCGGCAAGCTCCTTGACCTCTACGCCGCTCCCGGCGCCACCCACCCCGTCCCCGGCGGAGCCAGTTCCATCGCCCAGGTTTTCCTGCTGCCCGCTCCCAGCGTGGCTGCCAGTCCTGGTGACGCCAAACCGGCCGAGCCCAAACCAGCCGAAGCCAGCGCCAATGGCCCCCTGCTGGCCGTCGTCAACCTCACCCCCGGCTTCGTCGCCAGCCACCCCTCCGGCATCGAGACCGAAGCCCTCACCGTGCTCTCCATCTGCGGCACTCTCCACGCCAACCTGCCCCGCGTCACCCAGGTCCGTTTCCTCGTCGACGGACTGCCCCGCACCACCCTCGCCGGCCACGCCGACCTCACCCGCACCTACCTCGCCGCCGACGCCGTGCCCACCGAGGGCGCTCATCCATGAGCAGTCCTGGACCCGCTCATCAAAGCCCAACCCCCACCATCGGCGTCTTCGATTCCGGCTTCGGCGGCCTCACTGTCCTGCGCGCCCTCGTGGCCCGCGCCCCGCAGGCCCGCTTCGCCTTCCTCGGCGACAGCGCCCGCCTGCCCTACGGCTCCAAATCCCGCCGCACCATCGCCCGCTACGCCGCCCAGAGCGCCCGTTTCCTGGTCGAGGAGCAAGGCGCCGACTACCTCGTCATCGCCTGCAACACCGCCAGCGCCCTGGCCCTCGATGCCATTCAAGAAGCCGTCTCCGTCCCCGTCCTCGGCGTAATCGAGCCCGGCGCCGAGGCAGCCCGCCGAGCGTCGAAGACCGGCGACGTTCTCGTCATCGCCACCGACGCCACCGTGCAAAGCCACGCCTACGCCGCCGCCTGCCGCGCCCATGGCCTTCGCGCCCTCGAGAAAGCCTGCCCGCTGCTCGTCCCCCTCGTCGAAGAAGGCTGGACCAGCCACCCGGTCACAGCCCAAGTCTTCCGCATCTACTTCGACGAACTCACTCTAGAAGCCGCATCGCTTGGCCTCCATCCGGATACGCTGGTGCTCGGCTGCACCCACTACCCCCTGCTCAAGCCGCTCATCGAACAGGCGATTCCCGCCGGAATGACGGCCATCGACTCCGCCGAATCCGCCGCCGACAAACTGGTGATGTACCTCTGCCGCGACCTCGCCGCGCCCCCGCCGCCGCCCTACCCCGAAACCGTCCTGCGCTGCTTCGCCACCGACTCCGTCGAAAAATTCGAGCGCCTCGGCTCCCGCTTTCTCGGCCACCCCGTCGGCAAAGTCCAGCTAGTCGACCTCGGCGGCTGAAATTCTGCGGGAAGCCATGAAACCCCGCCCCTCAACGCCGCCCGCTGACTAGCTGACTTGCTATCCCCGCGCAGCGGGGCTGACTCGCTGTCTTATAACCAACAACTTGGCCGGGGACTCCATTTCCGCCTGATATTCTGAAGGTTGCTCGTCCCCGCGCCCATAGCGCAGGCCCATGGAGGAACAAAGAAAGCATGATCAATCTGGCGGGTAAGACGGCCGTGGTCTTCGGGCTGGCCAACAAGCGTTCCATCGCCTGGGGCATCGCCCAGAAACTCCACGAAGCCGGCGCAACCCTGGCCATCTGCTACCAGAACGAGCGCATGAAGCAGGAAGCCCAGAGCCTCATCGACGATCTTCCCGGCGCCGCAGGCTTCCAGTGCGACGTCTCCAATGACGCGGAAATCGACACCCTCTTCGCCGCCCTCAAAGAAAAATACGGCAAGCTTGAAATCCTCGTCCACGCCGTCGCCTTCGCCCCCGCCGCCGAGCTCCGCGGAGACTTCCTGAACACCACCCGCGAAGGCTTCCGCACCGCCCTCGATGTCAGCGTCTACTCGCTCATCGCCGTCACCCGCGCCGCCGTGCC
>DATKGE010000409.1:0-3583 GCA_035510955.1 Occallatibacter sp.
GGCCCCGTGACGGTACAGGTTGTCGATTGGCCTCTGACCACTGGGGAAGTGCAGCTCAGGCTTGGCACAGTGATCCCGCCGGAAGTGGCGCTTATGAGGTAGACCGGGCAGAGGGGTGTATTTGGGGAACATATGTTTCCCGCGGCTACAAAGAGGGGCCCCATCTCCCAGGTCGCTGTCGTCTGGCCTACGGCGACGCCGGCAAGCACGCCGCTTGAATTACCTACGGTGACCACACTGCTGTTGTTGGTGGACCAGGTTGCTCCTGAGGGGTTGGTGGTGACCTCGCCGGTGTTTGTGGTCATCTGGACGTATGCCTGCGCGGTTCCCTGGACGGGCATGGCGTAGTTGCCCGGAAAGAACGAAGCGTTCGAGACGCCGTTGCAGGTGGTGCAGGTAACGCCGCAGGTGGCGTTGCGCACGTTATAGACCGAGGCGGTGACGGCCACGGAGATCTTCGCCAGCGTTCCGCCGGGGCCTGACAGAATGGCGCTGCCGCTTGATATGTTGGACGGAATCAGCGCGCCGTCGGGGTCCGGGACCTGGCTGCGGACCAGCGTCATCATGTCAAGATTGTAGCTCTGGTTGGCCGCGAGGTGAATGGGGATGGCGTAGTGGCCGCCGCTGTAGTAGAGGGTCAAAACCAGGTCTTGCGCCACAGCCTTGTAATTCCAGACCGTGATCATGCTGTCGTTATCCCCCTCCACGGACCAGAAGCAGAGCGTCCGGCTGGCGGAGTCGGCCTGTTGGGAAGGTGTCACCTCGAAGACATAGGTTTGGCTCTGGTCGACGCTGCCCGCTGCTATCTGCAGGTCGCCGTCGTGGCCCTGAAAAGATGCCGTCAAATGTCCGTAGCCGTTTGGCAGCGGAGTGGCGCTGCTGAATTGCGATTCGAAATCGAACTGGGAGGTTTCGCCGGGCTGAAGGCTTACCTGGCCCAGCGAGCGCGTTTGCGGGGTTTCGCCGCCCCCTGGGCTGACGAGGGACAGGCTCACTTGCAGAGGGTTGGCCGAGACGTTGTACAGGTAGGCGTATGGCTTGAAGTAGGTTCCGGAAGGGAAGAGCATGGCTGGGTCGGCATTGCCCAGCAGCAGTCCCGGCGCGCTGAGGGTAACCTGGTGCACCGGGCGTTCGGGGTCGAGATGGTCTTCAATCAGGATCGGCGAGGCCGAGTAGCCGACTGTGTCGTCCTCGATGCCGGCGTAGGCGACCACGCCGTGATCCGGGCCTGCGTAATGAATCTCGACGCCACCGGCCATCTCCGTGCCGCGAGCGTCCCCAAGGGCGGTGGAGAGCCGGACCAAAGAAGTGGCGTGACTCGGCAACGAGACCTGTTGCATGGCCAGGGCGTTTCCCCCGTGACCGGAGAATTGCACAATGGCCTGCTTGGGAGTCATGGACGTGTTTTCGAGCACCACGTATCCATCCGCGCTTGCAGTCGGCAGCCACCACTGTCCGCGAGTGACCTGGGCGCTACTAGCCTCCGGCGCCGCATGGACCTTGCGAACGTCTGCGAGAAGCGAGCTTGTGATGGTGAGGCTGGAAATTTCGTCGGTGTTCTGGATGGTGGCGATCACTGCCGGCCATGACCATTGGTAGGAGATACCCGCCATACCGAAGGTGGAGATGTGGCTCTGGAGGTTGGCAGGGACGGATTGCAAAGCGATGCGTATGTTCACCTGCGCCACGCCTGCCGGTTCGAGGGTTATCGATGGCAACTGATACTCGGTTCCGTCGGCGAAATAGAGAGTCGGCGTAACATTCAAAGACTGCTTCAGCAGAACATTCTTCAGGCGAAGAATCGGATTGAAGTCCTGATCAACTTTCCAGAAGCCGCCCTCCATGCCTTGTGGAGTGTTAGGGCTGAGCTTGGGAAGAGAGATTGGCTTCGATGCGTCTGCCCCTGCGGGAGCGGCCATTTGGGCGGTCTGAAGGCAAAGAAGGGAAACGAGCAGCGCGTGCAATTTCAAGACGCAACCTCCATTTTGTTTGTCGAGAGGCTTTTCCAGGCGGGAGAAACTATTGCCGATTGATTAACTTGCTGCCGAGCGAAAAGTTCAGGTTTAGGGGCGGTAGAGGATAGTAATCTGCTTAACTTTATTAATCCGTCAATAACCAAGCGGTAATTTCCGGGTCGCCGGTAAACCGACCGGAACCGCGAGAATCCAGTCACCGCTCGATTTGATACTCGGCGATTGGCAACAATTGAGATGGCGCGGATCAGAACCGGACACCGGATTTGTGCATCAATCTTCTCCCCGTCCCCATAGAACCGATTCTCGGGATCTACCTTGCTTGACTGCGAGTACCGCTAAGGTTGCCGAAAGATCTGGGGTACATGTTGGGAGTATCGAGATCATTTTCTGGCACGAGAGCGCCAGACTGGTGATTCGTTGCCCGAGGAAGTACTCAATTCAATACCCATGACGCAAAGTCTGAATTGACGCGACGTTCATGACGAGGACTTCCTTCCGATGGCAGAGGTTCATGCACTCCGAGCATGAAGTTGAATGTGAAGAAATCGATGACTCGGGGCATCCAGCATGGACTATCGGATGCGGATTACAAGGCCGGCGCTCAAACGGAGATTATTCTCGACATTGTTTCCTCCGTTCGGCAAACGGGTAAGCAGATAGTCTGCCTCGATGGGCCTGATCGCGATGTGCCGGGAGATTGGAATGTCGAGTCCGCCGCCTGCGATCATTGCGAAATCGGTTGTCGCGCCGGCGGGCCCGCGGCGACCGGGAATTAAGAATCGAACCCGTGGACAGCGCCCAGGAGGGACTGGGCGAAAGGCCCAAATCGGTGGCGGAACGAATGGGAAAAGCGAGGCCCTGCGGTGACAGAAACAAGCGACAGCCCCAGCCCAATGTTGTGTAAGCTGGCGGTGGTTTCTCCGGTAAGGTCGGCGACGAAGCTGAACCCGCGATAGAGATGAAGCGCCGCGTGCACACTGCCGCCGTTCATGTTGAAGCACCCGCATTGGCCGGGGTTGGCGTTGCTGCGAAGGTAGCTGTATCCGACGCGATTTCAAGCGGCGTCGTGTACGGTTGCGCCCTAGTGGCAGGTCAGTAGGGCGTGGTCCCCCCGGTGTTGCCGCCGCCTTGTGCAAGCGCGGCGCAGGGTGGGATCCCACGAACATCACGCTGCGCGGTTCGCGTCCAGCGTGATGCCAAAGTGGGGGCTACTGTTCGATGTAGGTGTAGTCGTTGTACTTGACCGCTCCGTTGACCATCGAGTAGAGGCGTGCGTAGACCGTCGCCCCTTTCGCCGGCAGGCTGCTCACCGTGGTGGAAGTCGTCGTCAACCAACCCGAGGTGTAGAGGCTGCTCGAACCGGGCCCGCTCAGCCCCAGCCACAGGTTGTACTCCGTCACCCCCGTGCCTGTTCCCCACGTGAACATCAAATTGGAAGTACCAAGCGTGCTGCCCGGCGTGGGAGTGCTCATCGTCGCCGGTGAGCCGGTTGGGGCTGGGGCTTCGGTGTAGGTGTAGTCGTTGTACTCGACCTTTCCGTTGACCAGCGAGTAGAGCCGTGCATAGACCTTTGCCGCTTTCGCCGGCAGGCTGGTCACCGTGGTGGA
>DATKGE010000410.1:0-56720 GCA_035510955.1 Occallatibacter sp.
TTGCCCTGGAAAATCGCCGCCGCACTCCAACCCGACTCTTCCCAAGCCGCTTAGATCCACTCAACAGGTGTCCGCTAACAAATAAGCGGACACCTGTTGGACACTCTCATCCAGTCAAGATGGGAACTTCGAACGCTTACCAAGATGCAGTCCACGTTCGGCCATCATCTCAACCAGAACACGAAAGCTGAGCTTATAACACAGGTGCCAGCGCACACAAAGGATGATCACATCACGGTCGAAATGGCGCCCTGCAAACAGACCCTTCATGCCTCTTAACTTGCTCATCGTCGGCCCATTTCTTCCAAATCATTACTCTAACCCACTCGACCTTGCTATTTGCACCAGAGCCCCTTTGCCTGCGAATGATGGGAAACACAATTCTCTACTGCTTAAGATGCCGAAGCGTTGCCGGGCGCGCGGACCAGGAACAGGACGCATGCGGTTGCGAAGAGGGGTAGCAATCCCGCAACCAGAAATGCAGGCGCGTAAGAAAAGCGATCGACCAACATGCCGACGGCCATGGTGAAGACGGCGCCGACCAGTCCTGCCGCCAATCCGCTCAGACCTGTAACCGTGGCCACAACATCCTGGGGAAAGAGGTCGGAGGGCAGAGTCAGGCCCATGGTGGACCAACTTGCGTAGCCCCAGAGGGCAACGCAGATCAGCGCCAGCGCAGCATAGGCGCTGTGCACGCCGGCGGCGGGAATGCCGGCAAGAATCGGCAGGCAACTGAAGACGCATACCCAGGTGCGGGCGCGAACCACGGAGACGCCGCGGCGAATGCAATAGCCGGAAATGAGGCCGCCGGTAAAGTTGCCCACATCGGCTGCGATAAACGGCATCCAGGCAAACAAGGCAATGCGCTCCAGACTGAAACCGCGCGCATCGCTCAGGTACTTAGGCAGCCAGGCGATGTAGAACCACCAGATGGGATCGGTGAGAGCGCGGCCCAGAACAATGCCCCAGACATTTCGATCCCGGGCGAGTTTGAGCCAACGCCGCGGGCCGCGCTCTGGCGAGGCGCTGGGCACATCCTGGCCTGCGCGAATATACGAAATCTCCTCCGGCGTCACCCTCGGATGACGGTCCGGCAGATGGTAGACCCGCAACCACATCAGCAGCCAGACAAATCCAATCAGCCCTGAAAACACGAAGGCAGATCGCCAGCCAAATCTTATTGCGATCAGCGGAATAGACAGCGCCGCCACGGCTCCTCCAACGCTGGAGCCGCTGTCGAAGATGGCCACCGCGAGGCTTCGTTCCTGGCTGGGAAACCACTCCGCAACCGTCTTGCTGGCTCCGGGCCAGTTAAAGCCTTCTCCAATCCCCAGCAGAAATCGAAAGGAAGCAAAGCCGAAAACGGTTGAGGCGAAACCAGTGAGGATGTTGACGACGGACCAGAAGACCACCGCCACTGCCAGTCCGACCCGCGTCCCTACGGCGTCAAGAAAGATGCCGCCAAGAAGCCATGTGACCGCATACGAAACCTGAAACGCCGCGAAAATCTTGCCCAGGTCCGTGTTGGTCAGATGATATTGCGCCGAAATCATCGGAACCACGAGGGAGAAGGTCTGACGGCTGATGTAATTGGTGACCGTCGAAATGAAAAGCGTCCAGACGATCCACCACCGCACCCGTCCCGGCCTGCGAAGCCTCAACGAGTTGCCGGGTTGCTGCATGAACGTCTCCGCATTCGTCTCATCTCGCTCCTGGCCCTCGGAGTGTCTTAATCCATCCGGGCTAGAGGCTGATCGACGATCTCTTCCGTTTCGGGATTCCAGTAAAGTCTCTTGCCGCTCCAGTACGATTGCGCGGCCATGATGGTCACGATCGAATGCGAAAACCCGTGATCCACAGTTGCGTTCGGCTGGCTTCGCGACTGCATGGCTTTGAGCCAGTTCATGAGATGGACCACACTTTCGTCATCCGGGCCGTTCGAGTCTGGCGGCGGAGCGCCGGGAACTTTGACGATCTCTTCCTGGTCGATGGCTGGACTGATGACGGGCATTGTCCTGGTTTCGGCGGATCCTGACCATTCATCCCTGCCTCCTTCCTTACTTACCGTAAAGAGTGAAGCGCCTTCGCCTCCATAGTTCGCGATGGTGCCATCGCGGCCCTGAATCCTGGAGAAGCTACGGAAGCTATTCCCAAACACACTTTTATATGTGTAAAGAAAGCCCTTGGGATAAGTGACCGCGGCCACACACGTATCGGGATTCTCGCGCCCATCCTTCCAGGCATAAATTCCGCCGGTGGCTACAACGCTCTCCGGATAAGTCTCGTCCGTCCACAGATGCACCAGGTCGCAGCCATGGCTCATCCACTGATCGAAGATCCCCGAGGAATAATCCTTGTAGAGACGGAATTCCAGATAGACATGAGGATCGAAAGGACGGCGCGGCTTGCCCAGCAGCCACCTGTTCCAATCCGTATCCTCCTCGCGCAGCTTCGACTTGGCCTCGAAGAGCCACTTCTTCCATTCGAGGTTGCGATCCTGCTCCATCGCGGGAGAGTTGCCGGTATCCATGTCTACAAACCGCCAGCGCTCCTCATTCACATTCCATTCCTGTTCGATATGGACAATAGCCCCGATACGGCCGGAGCGAACGATGTCGCGAACGGCTAGCTGATAGGGCTCGCTGCGGTGCTGGGCTCCCACCTGCACCACCTGTTTTGAAGCCTTCACCGCGTCGCGAGTCTCTTTCGCCTCGGAAAGAACATTGGCAAACGGCTTCTCGACATAGCAGTCCTTGCCCGCACGCACCACTTCCGCACACAGCTTGGCATGCTGGAAGTCGCCCGTAGCGATCATCACGCCATCGATATCCTTTCCAGCGAGCATTTCCTCGGAGTACTTATAGGATTGAGGGTCCAGACGGAATGCTTCTTTGACCTGGGCCGCACGCCGCTCCCGGGCCAGGCTCCAGATGTCACAGACGGCGACGGTTTCAACGGGAATCTGCTGGGATGCCATCTGGACCATGTGCACATGACCATGGCTACGCCCCCCGCATCCGAGCTGAGCCAGCCGAATGCGATCGTTCGCGCCCATTACCCGCGCATAGGAACGCGCGTCCATTCCCGCCGCCAGCATGGTTCCCGTTGCCTGTTTCATAAACGTTCTGCGATCGGTTCCGGAGTCCGGCTCATTGGTCATACTTCACCCGTTTTCCTTCCCTGGCGTTACCCCGCCCAATCTGCTTTGTCCCACAGATTTAAAGCCCTACTATCCTGAGTCTAAAGTTCCTATCGAAACATTCCCTGTCATCCTGAGCGAAGCGTACTTCAGCGGAGTCGAAGGACCTGCGGTAGTACTTCGGAGCTTATGCGAAGAACTTTCGACTCAGGACATCAGGGAAGCCGGATTTCGATCCAACCCATGCGCCGGCTCCAAATCCAGATAGATGGTTGCATCCGCATGAGGAGAGCGTCAAGAAGCCGGTGCGCCTGGCTGTCCCGGCGCATCGCCCCGGTTGCCTGGCGGGCAAATCCGTCTTGTGTATACTTGATGCCGCAAGGCATTTCCAGTTATGCGGTAAGGAAGTAACTGCGGGATTCGATGGGGAGACGCAATGGTAAGTCGACGGGAGTTTCTAGACACGCTTGCGGCAGGGGCAGCGGGTTTGGCTATCGGTTCCACCGCCAAGAGTTACGGTCAGATCCTCGGCTCCAACGATCGCCTTAACTTTGCCATTATGGGCCTGCGCTGGCGCGGCTATGCTCATCTTTCAGCGCTCATTGCAAACAAGGAAACCGCTCGTGTCTCCCATATTTGCGACGTGGATAGCAGGAATCTGGCAAAGTTTGCCGGCATCGCGGAACATGAACTGGGCTACGCCCCGGCCAGCGACAAGGACTTTCGCCAGGTTCTTCAGCTGAAGGACGTGGACGCTATCACCATCGCCACTCCCGATCACTGGCACACGCCCTTGGCGATCGCTGCCCTGCAGGCGGGCAAGCACGTTTATGTTGAAAAGCCATGCAGCCACAATCCCGCCGAGGGGGCGCTGCTCGTCCAGGCGCAACAGAAGTATCAAAGGCATGTGCAGCAGGGCACGCAGCAGCGATCGTGCCTGCGCACCATCGAGGCCATCGACAAGATAAACAACGGGCTGATCGGCAGGGCCTACTTTGCCAAAGGCTGGTACAGCAATGTGCGGAAGTCGATTGGGACAGGCCAGGAGGCGCCCGTACCGCCAGAACTCGATTGGGATCTCTGGCAGGGGCCCGCGCCGCGCAGGCCGTACAAGGATAATATTCATCCGTATAACTGGCACTGGTTCAAGCACTGGGGCACCGGCGAAGCTCTGAACAACGGCACGCACAGCATCGATCTTTGCCGCTGGGCGCTTGGCGTCGATTACCCGAATCGAGTTACTTCGCTGGGCGGAAGATACCAGTTCAAGGACGATTGGCAGTTTTACGACACCCTGGTAAGCAGCTTCGATTACGGCGATAAGATGATCTCCTGGGAGGGGAAATCCTGCAACGGGATGAAGTACTACGGCCACGATGTGGGATTGACCGTAATGGGGACCACGGGCTCGGTGTTTATTTATGGGGATGGCGGTGCCGGTTATGAAGTCTATGACCTCAAGGGCGATAAGACAGGTGTGTTCAAGGACGACGATGCCATCCCGTTCTATGACAAGTTCGACGGCGACATTCCCACCGATGCCCACTTTGCCAATTTCATCGCAGCCATCCGCAAGGGGGAAAAGCTGCATGCGCCTATCGACCAGGGCAACATCATAGTTACCATGCTTCAACTGTCTAACATCGCCTGGGAGTTGAACCGGGAATTGCAGCTTGACCCCCTTGACGGGAAGATTCAGAATGATCGGGAAGCGATGACAAAGTGGTCGCGCGACTATGAGAAAGGCTGGGCGCCCCATCTCTGAGACGACTGCGTCGCTTGCGGGCATTCTCTGATCGGATGAGTTGGGGCTTCGTCAGCATCCTTCACCGTGGACCTTACCTATGAAAAGACTTTTGGCTTCATCTCTGCTCTTGCTCGGCAGCACAATCCAGGCAGATACTGTCGGTCACAGTATCTTCCGGAGCACTTATGCCAGCGGGGACGTCGAGTTAGGCACCGATCCACGCTCAGCGTTCTGGCAGGAAGCACCCTCGGTCTACGCGGAGGTCGACAGTTGGGGCAAGACGATGCCGGCGTATCGAACGCAGGTAAGGTCCCGATGGACAATGAACAATCTTTATCTGCTGTTTGCATGCCCTTACGAAGAGCTTTATCTGAATCCTTCTCCGCATGCGGCGCAAGAGACTTATGGGCTTTGGAATTGGGATGTCGCTGAATTGTTTATCGGCTCCGACTTTGACAACATTCGCAGATATAAGGAATTTGAGGTGTCGCCGCAAAGTGAATGGACCGACCTTGATATCAACCTCGATCTGCCGGATCACACCGTTGGATGGACCTGGAACTCCGGGTTCCAGATAGCCGCACGCATCGATCCAAAGGCGAAAATATGGTATGGCGCCATGCGCATTCCCTTCACTGCCCTGAATGCGCAGCCGGAAACGCGCCCTCCCGTTGCCGGCGACACCTTTCGCGCGAACCTGTTTCGCAGTCAGGGACCGCCGGAACGGCGCAAATCGATCGCCTGGAAGGCTCCCATGAGCGATACGTTTCATGTGCCGGCGAAATTCGGGCTGCTTGAGTTAGTAAAGGATAAGTCGAAATAGGCAGGTTTCGAGTTCTTTGCAACTGAGGGGGAGTTTGAGGTGAATTGTTCGATGAGTCTGCAACTGACGTGCGGCATGGCAATGGCGATGATGTGGGCCGCAACAGCTCAGGCACAGGATCTTTCAATAGCGAACCAACTCACGGCCACCGGCCCGAATTCGCTGGAAACATCGCGCGAGGACGCGCCTCCGGCTGAAGCCTTTCGCGTCTTACCTCCTCCAGGCGCGGAAGGCCCGCAAATCACGCCTTATCTCCTCTATCAAACCGCACTCGCATGGGATGAGGATCAACTTCGGCGAGATCGTTGGTCGAAGGTAAAGAACGAGGACGATCTTCAGCGGTTGCGCGCAGAGCTCAAAGAATCTCTGCTGGAGATGATTGGCGGACTTCCGACAGAAAAGACTGACCTGCATGCGACCATTACCGGCACTGTTTCAGCAACCGGATTTCATATCGAAAAACTCATCTATCAGAGCCTTCCCGGCTTCTATGTGACGGCGCTGGTGTATGTACCGGAGAACGGCGACAAGCTGCATCCCGCCATCCTGGTTCCCGCTGGACACGCGGCCAACGGAAAGAATCACTATCAGGCCCTCTGTCAAAGGCTGGTGTTGCGCGGTTATCTCGTCATTAGCTGGGATCCGGTCGGGCAAGGGGAACGAAGCCAGTTCTGGGATGCAAAGGCAAAGAAGAGCCGATACAACCTGATCTGCGCGGAGCACGCCGTGATGGGAAACCTGGCTTACCTTGCCGGAGCGAATCTGGCCCGCTGGGAGATCTGGGACGGCGTGCGCGCCGTGGATTACCTACTCACCCGCTCCGACGTCGACGGGGAGAGAATCAGCATCACGGGAACCAGCGGCGGCGGATTCCAGACGGCGTTGCTGGGCGCACTCGACGAGCGCATAAAGGTTGTTATTCCATCGTGTTACATCACGGCGCTTCCCATGCGGGTGGAAAACCGCATCTTTGCCGATCCCGACAGCGACCCGGAGCAGGACCTCTTCGGACTTATATCGAAGGGAGTGGATCACGCGGGCATGTTATTGATGCTGTATCCACGCGCGGTGATAGTAGCAACCGCGACTCTCGACTTCTTCCCTGTGCAGGGCGCTCACAAGTCCTACTCCGAAGTCAGCGCCTTCTATAAGCGCTTCGGCCACGGCGACCGAATCGAGTTTGTCGAAAGCTACAACCGGCACGAGTATTCTTTGAGCAACCAGGAAGCGGCGATGCGCTTCCTTGATCGGTTCAACGGGATGCCTTTGCGCCACGGCGTTCTTGCAGTTACGGAGTTCAGCGATGCCGACCTGCAGGTAACAGGAAGCGGACAGATATTGGTCGACTATCCCGAGGGCAAAACGTTACTCCAGCTTATAGCTGACTATTCCGCCGAAGCTCCGTATCGCAACCGGAAAACACTTGCCGAGCTCGACCGAAGTGAACAGGACCCCGATGTTGCCGCATGGGCAGTGCGCCCCTATGCAGGCTTCGCGCCGCCCATGGAACTGAGGTGGGAAGCTCGAGGCAGCACCACGGCCGGAACAGTGCATATCGATCGTTACTTGTTTCATCACAGCACCTATCTGGAGATGCCTCTTCTCCACTTTCACAGCGAGGCCGGCCAGCCCAGGGGAGCCATCCTTTGGTTCAGCCTTGACGGAAAAGCCTCGGAAAAAGACTGGCCCCAGATATCCAGGTTAGTAAGTGATGGGTATGAAGTATTTTCATTCGACTTTCGCGGATTGGGCGAGACCCGCATGAACTATCGCGTCGATTACTCCGACGCTTCTTCACCGGCACTAAGTAACTTCGATCAAGCGTATGTCAATCCCCGGGGAAGCGTATTGGCCGACTATGTTTATAACTCCCTGCTGACCGGCCGGCCATATTTTCTGCAACTGATGGACGATCTCAAAATTGCCGAACTGTTCGTGCGTAACCGGGATCCTCATCAACCGCCGCAGCCGCTGACGCTGGCCGCCAGCGGTGAGGCATACACCCTGGCCATTCGATTCCAGGAAATTGATCCGCATGTGACAATACTGACGTCTGACGTCGCGCCCATTCTGAACTGGACCGCGCTGGCAGCTCAGGGTCAAGAGCAGTGGCCCATCGCGTTCCTGATGCCGTCCGGAGCTACACTGCCAATGCAATCAAAATAGATGCACGTTGCATGCACGGCCCAATTGGGCACGGTGCTTCTGGTTCGGCCCCCGCGCAGGAGCTTTCACTTGACGGCAACAGAAACCGATGCTACTTTGGCTTGTTTGCGGGGCATGAGCTGCGAAGGTTGCAGACGGCATGCCGCAAAGTTAGGCACGACTCGGGAGACAAGATGCGTTCCAAGATCAATCGCCGTCAGTTTGTGAAAACCGTTGGGCTGGGAGCCCTGGCAAGCACAGGGGTGGGTGCCATTGGGGCGCAGGCAGACGCCTCAACGCAACCGGATGCGAATCCCGACAAATCCAAGCTGGCAAGGCTCTTGCCGGGGTGCTGCGCCTACTCCTACGACAAAGAGCTGAGGCACGGCCCCATGACGTTGGAGGATTTTATCCTGAAGGCAACAGATCTGCGCCTGGCTGGCGTCGACATGACGACGTATTACTTCAAATCTACTGATCCTGAGTATCTGCACGGCCTGCGTCATCTGGCTTACCAACATGCCGTGGCTTTCTCCGGAGCCGCATGCGGAGTCAGCATGGTGCAGGCCGATGCCGCCAAGCGCGCCGAAAGCCTGGAACAGATTAAGAAGTGGGTCGATGTCACTGACCAGCTGGGAGCTTCTCATCTGAGGATTTTTGCAGGCGAACTGCCGCACGGCGAAAGCCTGAAGGACGCCGTCGATTGGGTGGTGGAAGCGATGAAGGCCGCGTGTGACTACTCCGGCAAGAAGGGCATCACGCTTGGAGTTGAAGATCACGAAGGCGTGACGCAGAGCGCAGACCTATGTGTTGAAATCATGCAGCGCGTCAGTTCGCCCTATGTCGGCATCAATCTCGATATCACCAATTTTATCCCCACGCCCACTCAGGACGCCTACGCGCAGATTGCCGCATGCATCCCCTACGCCACCAACATCCACATCCGCGACCACTTTTACGATCACAGCGCCGTGGATATGGAGAGGGTTTGGCAGATCTTCGCGCAGGCCGGCCACCAGGGTTATGTATCGGCCGAATATGAAGCCAATTATCCCGGCAGTCCGCCTCCCGACCTGGGCGTGCCCAAGCTGGTGGATCAAATCCGCACGCTGTGCAGGAAGTATTCGAGCATTTGAACGGTTCATCGTGCGCCGCTGCCCGCTTAACTCGCACATGCTGCGCCTTCATCTTATGTTGAGAGGCGCAGCTCGCGCGCGGCGTTGCCGTGGTAAACCTTTAGCAGGATTGACTCCGGAAGGTTGATCCCATAAATGCGCCAACGACCCTGCGGCGGCACTTTGGCGGGAGCATAGTCGAAGTACTCATCATCCGTTTCAAGGAATCGATAATAGATATCGTAGAGTTGGTCAACAAATAACTGCTGCGGATAGTTGCTTGCGTTCGGCGTGGCATCCGTGCCGAATAGAATGCGGTCCTGATACCTCTCAAAAAAGGCGCGGGATGCGCGTGGCTGGCGGCCCAATTCGCCGATCCGCGCGGCGGTGTCGACGGTCATGTTGGGAAAGCGATCCAGATTCTCAGAGACGTTTTCCAGATTCTCCGCAAAGTTGCCCACATGCAGAACAATGAACCGCGTGTTGGGATGACGCGCCATCACTCTGTTTCTCGCTTCGATCAACTCCGCATTGGAGGGAAAATCCCGCCCGTAGAAAGACCAGTCGGGATGATTGTTCAACTCCTCGTAACGCTCGTTGAACCGGTCGGTGAGCGTAAAGAAGGCGATGGGGTCGGAGATGTGAATGGCGACAGGCATGCTCAATTGCCCGCACGCATCCCACATGGGATCGAATCGCGAATCGTCGATCTTCACCAGCTTACCCGTGGTGATGTTTTCCCGCAGATAAAGGCCGAGTGTCTTGAGGATCTTGAGCCCCCGCGCCCCGTCGCGGCGGGCTTGCTGGATTGTCTCGGCCTGTATTCGGGGATAATCGGGCTCCAGAAACCGCGAGTAACATGGCTCCGTGAAGGTGTAGAAACGATCACGATAACTCTTATCATACTTTTCCAGAGTTTCAGTCAAGCCGGCCCCGAATCCTCCCGTGAGATTCACCATGGTACGAATATTCTTGCGGTCCATCACCGGGATCAACTCATCGGGAGTGGCGTGGAAGTCCCGCTCAGAGGCCAGGTCAACGCCGTTGATCGACGTGCTGGACTCGGTAATGTGGGTGTGGATGTCGATCACCGGGTAGCGCGCGCGCGCAACGTGAGTCTCACGCGCATGCAACATGCTGGTGGGCTGATAGCCGGCAAGGGTAAGCGCCGCAGGCCTGGCTTGATCGTCGCTGCCTGAGGGTGCCTTCACGCCCGCGCGTGCGGCCGCGCCTGACACCAGTCCGATGCCGGTTCCATACAACAGTTGGCGACGGTTCATTTCGTGTCACCTCCTCTTACTCGATGCCGGAGCCCGAACTACCTGGCGGGGGAAAACGCTGCCAGAGCCTCCCTGGCAAGGTGGTGAGACATATGAGTTTCGGGCAGAATCAAAGCTTTGTCGAACGATTCTTTTGCCTTCTGGCTGCGCTTGAGCGCAGCCTGCAACAGACCGAGGTTATACCACCATGATCCTGAGTTAACGCCGGTCTCGGCGCTGCTCTCTGCTGCGGCCAGCCGCGTCGCGAGCCGTTGCTCCGCCTCTTCGGCATGGTAAATTCCGAGAGATTTCTCCGCCTGGATTGCCCACGCCAGACCCGCTGAATCTACCTGGGCGGCGGCTTTATGCAACAGCTCCTCTGATTCCTTTGCCTGACCGCAGCTTCGCGCTATGCCGGCCAGCCTGAAATACTGTCGTGCCGATCTTCCATCCATGTTCATCCCCGCCGCGTCACTAGTAAGAAAGCCTTGAGCCGAAGTGCAGTTTTGCGCTTTAGCCCATGCATCCGCCTGCATCAACTCGATCTCGAACTGCACTTCTGCCGGCGTGATCCCTCCCTCTTCGCTGGCCAGGAACCGATTCTTGAAGAGCGACAGCGCCTGCTCGAACTGCATGGCCTCGGCGCGCGTCAACGCAAGTTGATAGACCAGGTCCGCCGGCATCTTCGAACCCCGTGCGTCGGCGGAAGGATATTGGGATAGGATGGCTGCACGCTCCGCGGCTGAAGCCTCCGTCAAGCTCATGGCCTCATCCAGGCCAACGTACACCGCGGCGTTTTCCGGATCGTTGCGCATGCCCTCGCGGAAGGACACCAGCGCACGTTTCGGATCGCCTTTCAGCTTCAGCAACGCATTGCCCATATCGACATCGAGCACCTGCAGATGCGGGGCAAGCTGCTTTGCCTGGGCCCAGTGGGCCATCCCGGCGTCGGTCAATCCTTTAGAGAAGAGCAGCGTCCCCAGCAGGTAATGAGCGGTTGCATCGCTTCCGTTTGCCGCCAGCGCGGACTCTAAAACCACCCTGTCCGTCGGCGACGATGGAAAGATCAGGCTCGGAGAAAGCTGCGATCCTGCCTGCCAGTTCCGGGCTGCATCTTTGCCGAGTTTCTGCTCGCAGTATGCAGCGTAATAGAGCACTAAAGGATGATTCTGTGGCTCGACCGAACCAGGCTCACTCTGGTCCGCGGCCACGGTTGGATAGGTTCGATCGAGAACCTCCAAAGCCTTCCGATAGAGCCCAAGCTGCATGTACTCGGCGGCCACGCGGAGCACGCGGTAAGGATCCGCCGCCAGGTGGTCCAGGTCCGGTTTTCCTGTGTCTTCCTTGAGGAAGTCGCTCATCGGATCCGCACCCAGGCCGAGGCTGGCCAGACCGTCTGCTTCCGCATGCTCGCCCAACGCGCGTAAGACTGCCTCCAACTCTTCCTGCGCGCGAAGATTCGCAGGCTGTGCGGCCGCCGCGCCTTTCAAAAAAGATGCAGCGCCTTGCAGGTCCCCGTCTTTCGCCCGCAGCTCCCCCAGCCTTATTGCGGCCGGTCCGCGCTGGCTGGCTTGACGGTAAGCAATCTCATAGGACGTCTCCGCCTCGCGTGCTTGGCCCAGGCCTTCTTCGGCAATTCCCAGGTAATAGCCGATCTCGGAATTGGGCGTGTCGCGCCTTTGCGCGAGCTTTAGCTGGCGTTCGGCCTCCTCATACTGCTGGAGCGACGCAGCCTGCCTTCCCGCAGCGATCGCGAGCGACTGGCTCTGCGGAAATTTCTCAAGTGCGCTCTCATAAGTGGCAAGCGCGAGTACAACCTCTCCGTTCAACTCCCGGTCGCGGCCCGCCTGCAACCAATCGTCTTCCGATCTGCTGCCCGGCTCGGGAATGTGCGCTGCCACCTGGCGTCCTGTCTTGATCGTCGCTTCCGGGTCCCAATCGAACTCTCCATCCGTCTGCTTCAACAGCGACTGGCCCGCGCGGTCTTTCAACTCGAACGCAACCTTTTCAGACTCGCCCTTCGGCGCAACGGCTTGCGACCATGTTTTCTCCGGCGTCAGATCGGTGGTTCCATTCCATAGGACAACTCCATTCTGTGTCAGCGAAATCTGCGCGCCTTGAATACGTTCATTCACATTCAAAGTGACCGATACATCGGAGCCATGCGCATCGAAATGCACCACGCCCGCCTTGTTGGCCCGCGAGATTCCGTCTGTCCCACGCACGGGCATCCAATATTCGTTGAAGCAAATGGTCTGTCCGGGGTCAAGGAACGCATACGTCTCTTGGTTGCGGAACAGCCCCGCCTGCACTTCAGCGTAAGCGCTATGGTTGTCGGAAAGTGCCGTACGCCAGTTTAGACCATCCGCGTCGACACCCCATGTCCAGATCTTCTTCCCCGGAAGATCGCGATACTCCGCAAAATGAGCCGTTCCCGTCTGCGTCTTCGGATTCCAGATGCCCATGAACGGCTCATGGCTCCCATACATGAAGCGCGACACCGGCCCATCGGTCTGATTCCTGATCACGCTCAGGTCCTTGCCTTGCGCATCGATCGGCCATGGAGATACTTCAGTGAACCCATGCGAAGCGGTAAAGCGCATCGGGTACTCGATTCGCGAATCGTCCCACACCTGCACACCCGCGTTGTTCCACCAGTAATAACGGTGGCAAACATCGCTGCGGTTATACAAGGTCACTTTCTCTTCCAGCAGCGTCGAGCCCGGTTTCAATCGCAGCTCGACTCCCCATTGCATGCCGTATGCCCGATCGATATTGCCCACCCATATCGACCCGCTCCCGTCCTCATGCGTCGCATACGCGAAGTCCACTGGGGACATGGAGACCCAGTTATGCGAGACGGGGAAGTTGAATTCCACGCCGAACGCAGCCCACGCACCGCGATAGCCGATCTTCGCTTTCTTGATCGAAGGATTGGCATAGAACATGGGCTGGCCGCTGATCTTGTCCATGCAGGTGTAAAGATGGCCGCCGATATCCGGCAGCACCGTACACTTCAAATATTCGTTCTCGAGAAAGATCGCGCGCCATGCGTGGTCGGCCTTCACGCCGGTCAGATTCGTTCTCAGCGTGTAGGGATAATTGAAGCGGGTGGTCTGATAGATATCGAATGGCGGGTTCGGATCGGGCGGACCTTCTTCATAGGTGGGCAGTGTAAGCGTGCCCTGCCAGACCTTCACCTGAGCTGCGACAGGCCAACAGAGTGCACCGAGTGTTCCCGATATCAAAATGGCAAAGCAAGACCATCGTTTCATGAATTCCCGTTCCTCTCGCGGCCCTTGGCACCGCTACGCCTCAAAGGATAGAGCTCTGCTGCGTTCGTTTGATTTCGAGCGCGGTATTTTATTTTGCAAGTATATATGTTTATTAGCATCTTTTTCTAATCTTTTAGAGTGCATATTCTTTCGTATACTTGTAGAATCCTTCTCCAGGGATGAGCGGGCGCTGATGTTGTGATCAACGTAACAGCCAATTTGCGCGACGCACCATCACGGAATGGAACCCAAGTGGACCATGGCTAACGACTCGTGCTTCGAAACTGACCGTCGGGCATTTGTGAAGCTGGCAGCGGGCGCAGTACTGGCATCTGGAATGGGCGCGAACGCCTATGCTCGAGCGGGTCTGGTCGGACAGAACAAGAGGAAAGTCTATCCCGAGCGCTGGGTCTACGTCAGCCGCTCATTCAACACCGACGAGCACGTTGAGGAAGTGCGTGAAGTAGCCAAAACAGCGTCGGAACATGGCCTTACGGCCATTGTTTTGCCGGGAATGGACCGTATCAGTCTCGGCTCGCCAGAGTATCTGGAGCGCTTGCGCAAGGTAAAAACCATAGCCGATCAATATCGCCTCGAGATCATCCCAGCGGGATTCAACACCGGGTATGGCGGAGCCATTCTGGATCACAACAAGAATCTGGCCGAAGGCATGCTGGTGAAGGATGCTCTGTTTGTCGCGCAAGATGGGGCAGCCCGCTTTGTCGCGGACTCGCCCGCAAAGCTCCAAAACGGCGGCTTTGAACAATTCCACGCGGACAGATTTACGGCATTCGAAAAACAGGACGAGCCGGGAAGAAGGACGTTCGTCGACACGAGTATCTCCCATTTTGGCAAGGCCTCCCTGCGGATCGAGAACTTTGGCGACACCAAGGCGGGCATCGCGCGGGTGGCGCAGGAGGTTCGTGTAACTCCGTACCGCTGCTATCGCGTCAGCGCGTGGGTAAGAACGGAAGACGCGGCGCCGGCTTCACTGTTCAGCATCAAGGCGATCGCACCCGATGGACGCGATTTGAGCCCGTTCGAACCGCCTGCTCCGGCTCCCACCTCCGGCTGGAGACAAGTGACCACCGCATTCAACAGTTGGGATTTCGACCGCATCGAACTGAACTTCGGTGTTTTTGAGGGTGTCAAGGGCAAGGTTTGGGTGGACGACGTGAACCTCGAAGAGGTGGGACTGATGAACATAGTCCGCCGCGAGGGCACGCCGCTCACCGTGCGCGACGAGGTCACCGGGACCGTCTACGAGGAGGGCCGCGACATTGCGCCAGTGACCGATCAAAATCTCGACTTCCAGTGGACCCATGAAATGCCCTTCATCCGCTTGCTTCCAGCAAGCCGGATTCGGAATGGCGCCCGGTTGCGCGTGAGCTACTATCACGGCACTACTATCTACAACGATCAGGTCTCCGCATGCCCGTCGGAGGCGCAAACGTACGAAATATGGAAGGAACAGTTCCCGTTGATCGAGAAGTATCTGTCTCCGAGGCGTTATTTCCTGAACGTGGATGAGGTTCGCCTGTTTAACCGCTGCGCGGCATGCAAAAAAGGGCAGATGGCGGCGGCGGAGATGCTCGGCAAAATGACGCAGTGGCTCTACGACCAAGTGCGTGCAGTCAACCCCAGCGCCGAAGTTTTTGTATGGTCGGACATGTTCGACCCCAACCACAATTCGAATCGCCAGTACTACCTTGTGGACGGGTCGCTGGAGAACACCTGGGTGTATTTGCCAAAGGACATGGGGATCGTCGTCTGGTACTTCGAAAGGCGACGGGAGAGCCTGGATTTCTTCTCATCACGCGGTTTCCGGACGATTGCGGGAGCCTATTACGATGGCGACGACCTCAGCAATCCCCAAGGATGGCTGGAGGCAATGGATAGCACACCGAACGCCACCGGGATCATGTACACAACGTGGTCCAGCAAGTACCAGCTTCTGGCGCCATTCGGAGATCTTGTCTCGAAACGCCCGTAGCTGGCCAGCGATCGGGCCGATTTCCGGACATCCAGGTAGACATCCTACCCGAGATTAAGAAAGCGAGAACGGAGCCGATGAAGCCGAACACACGAATGGGATCAACTCCAGGTTGCGCAATTCTGCTCTTCATAGCCTCGCTTGCCTGCACCGCTCAGAGCCGGGTCGCGAACAGTTGGAAGGTGATCGGCCCCGGCGGCGGCGGCACCATGATTGCCCCCACCATCAGCCCCTTCGATTCCCGATTGGTGGTTGAGCACTGCGACATGACCGGCGGCTACGTCACGCGCGACAATGGCCAGTCGTGGCGCATGTTCAATCTTCGCGGCGGCATCAATGTCTTCGCCTTCGATCCTGCGGACCCCGATGTCATCTATGCCGGAAATGCGGCTCTATGGCGCAGCAGCGACTCCGCGCGGACCTGGAAGATGATCTTCCCCAGCCCCGCCCGCAACACCATCGAGCACCAACTCGGCGATCACTCCGACTATAGCCTCACCTCCAGCGATTCCGCTTACCCCGGCGGAGAAATCACCGCCATCGCCATTGCGTCCGCAAGCGACCGAAAAAACGCCCAGGGAACCCCAGAGCATCTTTATCTTTCCTTTGAGCAGAAAGGCCAACCCTCCGTCATCGTCCACTCCGCGGACGACAGCAAGTCCTGGAGCCGCCTCGCCACCCTGCCCCAGCGCGTCCTGCTCCTCAGCCCCGAGAACTCCAGCCTGATCGCCGTCTCCGGCGCCGGTGCCTGGCGCATCGCCGCCGATGGCAGCACCGCCGAGCTGGGCAGCATCCCGACGGTCGTTAGAGCAGCCAGCGCCGCGCGGGCCGGCGACTCAGTCTGGATCTACGCCACCGGCCAGGACGGAAAGGTCTATCTCTCCGAGGATTCCGGCCAGCACTTCAGACCGGTCACTCCCGCGCTCGAACAGACCTCAGGCAAGTTTGAAGCCATCGCCGCCAGCGGTCGCCATGCGGAGGTCGCCTATGCCGGCTTTCGCGACCTTCAACTGGGATCGGGCAAGGAGAATATCTTCGATGGCATCGCCAAGACGACGGACGGCGCTCACACCTGGAAGATTGTCTACAAAGAATCGACCCAGCCTGGCTCCAACCTGAGCGGAAGCTGGATTGAGCAGCGCGCCACGCAAAGCGGCATCGCCATCTTTTACGACTCACCCTATAGTCTCGGTGTCGCGCCCAACAACCCCGACGTTGCCTACGCGACCGACCTCTTCCGCACCTATCGCACCCTCGACGGCGGCGCAACCTGGCAGGAGATGAACTCCGAGCAAGTGAATGGCAGCGGTTGGACCTCCCGCGGCCTGGATGTAACCACCGACTACGGCGTGCAGTTTGACCCCTTCGACTCCCGGCACATCTTCATCGACTACACCGACATCGGGCTGTTTCAGAGCGTGGATGTCGGCCAATCCTGGCAAAGCACCTCCGATGGCGTTCCCGAAGAGTGGCGCAACACCGCTTACTGGCTGGCGTTCGACCCCGCCCAGCGCGACCTGATCTGGGGAGCCTTCAGCGGCACACACGATCTGCCCCGGCCCAAGATGTGGCGCAACCGCGGCGTCCGGCACTTCACCGGCGGAGTCGCCGTCTCAACCGATGGCGGCCACCACTGGACGCCCAGCAATGCAGGCCTTCCCGACGACTCCATCACCCACATCCTGCTCGATCCTTCCAGCCCCGCCGGCCATCGTACGCTCTATGCCTGCGCCTTTGGCCGCGGTGTTTACAAGTCCACCGACAACGGAAAAAGCTGGACGCAAAAGAACCAGGGCATCCCGGGCGACGAACCCTTCGCCTGGCGCATCACCGCTGCCCAGGATGGCGCTCTGTATCTGGTCGTCGCTCGCCGGACCGAGGCAAAGGACTACTCCCTGGCCGGCGCCGGAGCGCTTTATCGCTCGACGGACAAGGCGGAACACTGGCAGCGCATCGAACTGCCCGCAGGCGTCACCGGTCCCACTGGGCTCGAGATCGACCCGCGCAATCCGCAGCGGCTTTACCTCACGGCATGGGGACAGGAAAGCGATTATGCCGACCGCAACGGCGGCGTCTATGCCTCTGATGATGGCGGCCAGACCTGGCGAGCCCAGTTCACACAATCGCAGCATGTCTACGATCTGACAGTCGATCCCAAACATCCGGACACGCTCTACATAACCGGCTTTGACGCCGCGGCCTTCCGCTCCACCGATCGCGGCGTCCATTGGGCGCGCATCAAGGGCTACGATTTCAAATGGGGCCACCGCATCTTTCTCGACCCCAACGACCCCGCCCAGATCTATATCACCACATACGGCGGAGGGGTGTGGCATGGCCCCGCCGCAGGCGCAGCCAACCCGCCCGAGGCAGCCCATTCCCCCGTTCCTATCGCTGTGCCTGCCCAAAGCCCACTCCGCGCTCGACAATGACGTGATGCTTGAATTGATTGGCAGCCTTTCCACGGCAGCGGCGGGGAACCGGCTAGCATTGTATCCGCAGTTCTTCCCTCTTCTGGCAAGCTCCAGGAAGGAGTTCCCTTGATGATGGATCTAACACGCCGTGAGTTCCTGCATGCCGTGACGGGGGCCGCGGTCGGCAGTTCAATTGCCGGCTCGAATGCGCTCTTTCAGGCCCTCCCGCCGCTGGGTGCATTGCCCGCTTCAGCCGGCCAAAGCAGCGCTCCGTGCAACGGACCATGCCCGCCGCTCGACTCTCTTATCTGGCCGGAGCCACAGGAGATTTCCAGTTCCGGCAGCGATTTCGTCCTCGACGATCAGGTGATAGTGGCCGTACCGGAAAAGGCATCTGAAGAAGATCTGTTCTTGGCCGCTTCCCTGGTGAACGAATTGAGCGGCCGCTTTGGACTGCATCTGAAGATCCAGCGCGCCACCAGCCTGGGTGCCGACCGCCGCGCAATTCTTATTGGATCGATGGAGAACCCATTGGTCAGGCGGGCTTGCGCGGAGATGAAACTGACGTCGGGCGTGGAAGGTCGTGGCCCCGAGGGCTATCTTCTTAGCTCCGGCAGCAACATCGCTCTGGTAGCCGGCAACGGCGATCGCGGCGCCTTCTATGGGTTCCAGTCTCTCCGCCAATTGCTTGCCAACGAGGATGGCCAACTACGAATTCGCGGCGTGCAGATTCGCGATTGGCCTGACAAGCCTTTTCGAGGAATCTATCTGTTTCTCCCCGGACGCGACCATATCCAGTTCTTCAAGCGCTTCGTGCGCGATTTCATGGCGCTTAACAAGTACAACACGCTGATTATGGAAATGAACGCGTGCATGAGGCTTGACAGCCATCCCGAGCTGAATTCCGGATGGGTGCAGTTCGCAAGTGACGTCAACTACAGTTGCCGCAACTATCCTCGCCGACCGTTTCACGACATGGAGCAGAATTCTTCACATCAAGATGTCGCGGACGGTGGCTTTCTCGAAAAAGAGGAGGTAGTCGATCTGGCTCGTTGGGTGAGCAAACACCATATCGAACTGGTTCCGGTGCTCCCTTCTTTTACGCATAGCTATTACCTGTTGACAGAACACAGAGATCTGGCCGCGGTTCCGCAGGATCGGTGGCCCGATATCTATTGCCCGGTCAACCCGAAATCCTACTCCCTGGTCTTCGAGGTTTATGACGAGTTCATCGACGTTCTGAAGCCGAAGAGCGTCCACATCGGCCACGATGAGCTGTTTCTTCCCGTGGACGTGTCTCCGCAATGCAGCGACAAGGAGATCGGCGAGCTGTTCGGAGAAGATGTCAACAGGATTCACCAATATCTGGCCTCCAAAGGCGTCAAGACGCAGCTGTGGGGCGACATGCTGCTGCAGTCGGTTCGAGGTAGCGGGTTACAGAAGAAGGCAGCGCCGGATGGCTGGACCTACAACTCCCCCGGCGGACTCACTGCGGAACAGGTCGACAGGCTGATTCCCAAGGACTGCCTGATCTATAACTGGTTTTGGCGCGACGAGCCGGGTCACCAGAACTCGGCCGAACGCAACGAAGCATTGCTCGACAAGATGGGCTTCCAGCAGATCTTCGGAAACCTTGAACCGGACATCGAGCGTTATGAAGCACGCAGCAAACGCCCGGCTTTGCGGGGTGGCGCGCCGTCCGCCTGGTTTGCCACCGACGAAGTTGGTTTTGGCAAAGACCTCATGTCCGATTTTCTTGGTTGCAGCAACATACTTTGGACCGGTCGTGTGATCCAAGGCAAGGACTTGTCAGGCCGGGTTCAATCCATGCTGCCCGCCATTCGCGCCAGGCTCAGCGGGATAACCCCTCCCAGTCAGACGGAGACATCCATTGTGCCGGTCGATATCTCGCGCAAATTCAATATGGGAGACACGGTCCGGACCCTGGGTGTGAGCCTCGATGAGATGGTGACGCAAACCGTACAGTTGAATAGGGTCCCTTTCGACCTGAGGCGCGTCAACGGCATGCGCGCGATTGTCGTCGGGACGGAGGGCGCGGAGGCCACCGGCTTGCCCAATGCCGTGGCCGGCATTCCTGTGGGAGAAACACCGACCAGCCTGGTGTTTCTGCACGCGTCGGCAAGGCGCGCAAAGAACCGGGAGAGCTACAGGTTGATCTGGGATCAGCCGGACACGGCGGACCTTCTGGGATGGTACGAACTGGTCTATGAAGATGGCTTCGTCACCACCATTCCCATCCGCTACGGCGTCAACATACTGGAGTGGAATTGGGACCAGCGTGTCTTCGCCCGCGATTATTGCTACAACGCAGACGCGGTGCCAGTGGGAAGCCGTGCGCCGGATCGCATCACATTTTTCGCCTACGAGTGGATCAATCCGCGCTTGGGTAAAGTCGTTCAGGAGATCCGGTTGAAAGGTACCACAGGCTTCCGCGGAGGCTCTGACGACTTCAACAATGAGATGGGACCGGTTATCGCAAGCAACGCTGTGATCCTGGCAGCGCTCAGCGTAGTGCAGAAGCGAAGCTGAGGGGGTGTGCCTTCCCGGGCATTCCTGGCCAGGACCGATCAATCACCGCGAGCCGGCAGCCAAGAGTTTGAGCGCATTGATGCGGTATATCTTCTCCAGCACATCCGCGGGCAGGGAGAGCCCGTAAATATTCCACCGGCCCTGGCGCGAGGCGTGCGAAGGGTACTCGAAGTATTGGTCGTCCGTCTCCAGGAAGCGATAGTGGAGACGGTACATGCCGACATCCGGCAACAGGTCTGTGCCAAACAGGATGCGGTCGGCAAACCGGATGACGAATTCGCGCGCCGTGTAGGGCTGGCGGCCGAGTTCCGCAGTGCGTGCGCTGATGTCGATATAGAGGTTGGGGTGGCGGTCCAGCAGCTCTGCCACATAACTCAGGTCTTCGCTGCTTTCCCCAAGATGCGCGGCGACAAAGGTCGTCCTCGGATGGCGCGCAAACACGCGGTTGCGTTGTTCCAACAGCGAAGCTTTGGAAAACGGCGAGCCCAAGAAACTCCAATCCGGATGAGCGGCAAGCTCCTCGTAGCGCTCGTTGAAACGATCGATCGGAGTAAAGAACGCTTCGGGATCGGCGGTATGAAACATGACGGGAATCTTCAGTTCCGCGGCCTTGTCGAAGATCGGCGCCAATCTCTCATCGTCCACGGGCAGCAAGGCGCCGCTGCCATCGCGAACGGCGAGGCCCAGATCCTTCCAGAACTTGAATCCACAGGCGCCATGCTCCACCAGGCGCTGCAGCCGGTCCAGACTCAGTTGCGCAAAGTCATCTCGCTCAATGCCGCTCCAGTCCATCCATCCGATGGCCGCGAACCGATCCGGCGCCGCGCGATGAAACCGGTCGATGGTCTCGATTGCGGCCTGCCCCGTCTGCATGGTGATGTTGACAATCTTCTCCACGCCGCAGGCATCCATCACGTCCAGCACCGCTTGCGGCGATTGCGCATCGAGATGGTTGTGATAGTCGATCACCGGGAAGCGCGGCTCAAGAATTTCATGAGCGGCAACCTTTAGCTGGGAGCGCGGGGCGAAGTCGCTGAGGCGGAGATCGACCGCAACTCTGGCGGTTTGCATGGCGACAAACTTGTCCTCGCGGATACCGTCCTCGCCACTCATAATTGCCATTCCTCTGCGCTTCCGCGAAATCATCCGACGGAATCGAGTATAGTTCACGCTTGTTCCCTTTTCAATTTTAATGTTTCGGTTTATTTCTTCTTTTAATTCTTCCTGGTGTACACTTGGCTCATTGCGAGCCTTCGCGCAGAGGGATGAGACGAGCGAACTGCCGATCGGCCCTTCTTGAAATGAG
Source organism: Occallatibacter sp. (assembly GCA_035510955.1). Lineage (GTDB taxonomy): Bacteria > Acidobacteriota > Terriglobia > Terriglobales > Acidobacteriaceae > Telmatobacter. The sequence goes on from DATKGE010000410.1 coordinate 21,767, forward strand.
AGAGGCCAAAGCTGTGTCGGAATCCCTGCGTTGGGGCAATGGAGATGAGCAGTGTCGGACGCTTTGCGACATTTGGCCGAGGCGCGGCGCGAGGGCGTGCCGCGTGGAATCTACTCCGTTTGCTCCGCGCATCCCTGGGTGCTTGAAGCAGCCATTGACCAGGCGCTTGAAGATGAGTCGGACCTCTTGATTGAGGCCACGTCCAACCAGGTGAATCACCTGGGAGGCTACACCGGAATGCTGCCCGAGGATTTTCGGCGTCTCGTTTTCGATATTTCCGCAAGCAAGGGATTCGACGAAAAAAGGTTGATCCTCGGCGGAGATCATCTGGGACCGAATCCATGGCAGAGCCAGCCGGCGGTCGCCGCCATGAGTGAAGCGGTGCGCACGGTTGAAGCCTATGCGCGCGCAGGGTTTCAGAAGATCCACCTCGATGCCAGCATGGCTTGCGTGGACGATCGCGTTCCGCTTTCCGGCGAGACCATCGCCCGCCGCGCCGCGGTGCTTTGCACCGCAGCGGAGCAGGCCAGCGGCGAACCCAAGCCCGTCTATGTGATTGGCACAGAAGTACCCGTCCCCGGCGGGGCGACGGAAAGCCTGACCGAGCTCGCCGTGACCAGCCTTGAGGCCGCGGTCGAGACTCTGGCCATTCACCGGCGAGTCTTCAATGAGGCAGGACTGTCGCACGTTTGGCCACGGGTCATCGCCCTGGTGGTGCAGCCGGGAGTTGAATTCAACCATGACAGTGTCGTCGATTATGACCCGGTGCGCGCCGTGCATCTCACCGCGCTGCTCAAGGACGAAGAGGGCCTGGTCTACGAGGCGCACTCCACCGACTACCAGCGGCCCGAGGCATATCGCAATCTGGTCCGTGATGGATTTGCCATCCTGAAGGTTGGACCGGCGCTCACCTTCGCGATGCGAGAGGCACTGATTGCCCTATCGTCGATTGAAACAGAGCTGGTGGCACAGGAGCAATGCTCGCAACTGATGGAGGTGCTGGAGCGCGTCATGCTCGACGATCGCCGCCATTGGGAACATCATTACTCTGGAGATGAACGGACCTTGCGTCTGCAACGGCTCTACAGTTACAGCGATCGGGTGCGCTACTACTGGACCGCACCGCAAGTGAAGCAAGCGGTGGAGAAGCTCGTGAGTAACCTGCGCCAGACGCCAATTCCTGAAACCATGCTCAGCGCCTTTCTGCCCGAGCAGTATGTTGAGGTCCGCGCCGGCACACTCGAGCCTGAGCCGCGTGCCATCACGATCCACCGCATCCGGCAGGTGCTGCGGGCTTACGCAGGCGCTTGTGTCGCGCAAAAGGCCTGAAGTTGATGACGACGCGTCGAGGGGCACACGCGCTATACGCGAATCACTTCGATCCCTGCCGAAGTCAGTACCTCCAGATCGTGATCGCCGAGCTGATCGTCGGTAATAACGGTATGGATGGCCTTGGGCGGCACGATCAACGCCAGGCTGCGGCGCATGAATTTGGTGGAGTCGCAAACAGCCACCACGCGCTTGGCCGCCTTGACCATGGCGCGGTTTACGCGCGACTCGAGGACATTCGGCGTCATCGGCCCGATCTTGCTATCAAATCCGTCCACGCCGAGAAAGAGAATGTCGGCATGCATCTCGCTCAGCACCTCCTCGGCCAGGGGTCCGACCAGGGAAAACGAGTTCTTGCGCAAGGTTCCGCCGGTCAGGATGACTTCAAAATCCGTCCCCGCCAGCTCGGTGGCGATGTTGACGGCATTGGTGATGATCGTCAGGCGCGAGAAGCGGCGCAGTTCGCGCGCAATCGCGGTGGTTGTTGTTCCGGAGTCGAGCAGTACGCAGTGACCCTCTTCCACCAGGGCAGCAGCCGCCTTGGCAATATGCTGTTTCTCCTTGAGCTGCTTCTGCTCCTTCTCCTGCAGGGAGGGATCGAGTAGCGTGCTCTCCTGCGGTGAGAGCGCTCCTCCATGGGTGCGCTGCACCAGCCCTTTGGACTCAAGATAGTCGAGGTCTTTGCGGATGGTGATGCGGGAAATGCCCAGCGCATCCGACATCTCCGAGACCAATACGCGCCCATCACGCTGGATAAGGCCGAGCAAATGGTTACGACGCTCATCGATGAGCATGTCGCTTCCGCTTTTCTTATTGGCTTTCATATCCCGTATCTTAGGTCTCATATTGTTGCCTATCATACCTGTTTGCGCGTGCGATGGGCGCGAAAATACGATGGAGGACGATTGACTGAAGGGATTCAGCGCTCAGGGACGCCTGGAAATTCACGGCAATCGATTCGCATTGGCTGCTCTGCACGGCTTCGATTGCGATCAGCCGGCCGGAAAGAGAAACTCCCGCACCAATCCAGGATCGCGGAACGACTCCGTGCCGCCGGGACGCAGAGTCGAGAGGGCTGCCGTACGGTTTCCGAAGGCGGCGCACGCATCCGGCGGCTCGCCCCGCAGGTACGCGGCCAGAAACCCGGCATCGAAGCTGTCGCCCGCGCCAACGGTATCGATGGGAGCGACCGATGCCGCGGGAAGCAGCCAGCGCCGGTTTGCCGCCTGCACCAGGGCCCCGCGTTTGCCGCACTTGACGGCCACCAGCGGAACGCGCCTTGCCAGAGCTTCGATGGCGCTCTCAGGGTCCGGCTTCCCGCTGATGCGGCAGGCCTCGTCCTCATTGGGCAGAAAGATATCGACCATGCCCAGCAGTTCGTCGAGCGCGCCGCCCCAGCGATCCTCAGGATCGTCATTGGTATCCAGCGAGAGCGTTAGCCCCTCGGCCTTCAGTTGCCTGCAGATACTGGGAAGGTCCGGCTGAAGCGCCTTGTGGAGAAAGAGCGAGGAGAGATGGAAGTGCCGGCCCGAGGCAAGGTAAGCCATATCCAGGTCCGCGGCAGCCATCTCGAACATGGTTCCCGGATAGGTGAGAATATGACGCTTCCCTTCATGGTTCAGCAGGATCGTGACGCCCGTGGATGTGCCGCCGGAGACGCGCTTCACGCAAGTCAGATCGACCCCTCGCTCGGCCAGCCGTTCCAGTGCTATGCTGCCCAACGCGTCGTCCCCAAGCCGGGTGATGAATCCGACCGAGACTCCGAGCGCAGCCAGGTTGTGCGCAACAATGGCCGAGGAACTGCCCAGAGTAATGCGAAAATCGCTGGCCAGCAACTCCCGCTCCAGTGGCATCGATTCCGGAAGTCCGTAGAGAATCAGGTCCAGATTGATCTCACCCGCGATGGTCACATCGAAGCGCTTCCTCATATCTCACTAGTCTACGAGGGTAACGACGCGGCTAAGATGGCGTGGGGAGTCGGGATCGAGGCCCTTGCGCAATCCCAGGCGGCAGCCGAGCAGCTGCCCCCACACCACATAGACAGCCAGCCGGGCAAGTTCAGGCACCGCCAGTCCCAGTTCAATGGCCAGGTCGGCAGAGTTCCGTACTTCGGGCGAAAGCCGATTCGCGATGGCCAGAGTGCAGCCCCCGAGCGCCTTCATCTCCAGCAACACCGCGCTCTCTTCCGCGTACCCGGTCTCGGAGAGCAACGCCCCCACCAGAACCTTCTCCGACACAATGGACATGGGCCCATGGCGGAATTCAAGCGTGTGAAAGAACTGAGCATAGCTCGACGACGACTCCATGATTTTGAGCGCCGTTTCCGACGCTATGGGGTAGAGCGCGCCCTGGCCCAGAAATGCCACATCCTCAAACGATCGTTGGGCAAATTTTTCGATCTTTCGGCCATACATGGGCAGTAGTCCCGCCAGCGCCGCGGGCAGAGAGTGCAGCGCATCCACAAACTCATCTTGCCCGGCCAGCCGCGCCGCGATATATTGCAGCGCCATCAGCATGGAGGTGAACGAAGAAGTCATCACGGTGCTCGCTTCCGTCACCGGCAGTTTGAGTATCCGTGTGCTGAGGCGGGTCAGTTCGTTGCCGTCGCATGTCACCGCCAGGAATTCGACGCCGCGCTGGCGCAGGAATTCAGCAACCTGCAAGACCTCGGAGGTATGCCCGGAACGCGAGATCAGAACCGGGAACAGGCCGGCCTCTTTGATGGGAAAAAACAATCCGGGAAACAGCAGGATCTCCGAAGCAGGCAAAGCCCGTGCAGGCACGCCCGCCAAGGTCGTAAGTGTGGCCGCCGCCGCCTGCGCCAAATAGTAGCTGGTGCCGCAGCCGACGAAGAGCCACTCGTGAATCCGTGGGTCTTTGTCGCCCACCAGCGGCTCCAAATCGAGTCTGTCCAATGTGCTTAGACACCGGCCCCAAACTTCGGGCTGGCTGTGGATTTCGTGCAGTGTCGCTGCTCCGCTTTCCATCGTTCATGTCTCCAGTGGGTTAGTGTTGTCCTTCCGCAGGCAAAAAGAAAACCATTCCCCCACGAGATTCTGTATCCTTCCGCATTGCACACATTCCCCGCACGCAATCACCGGACACATGAAATTATAGCATACAAATAGAAATTCGGAGCAACATAAAGTTAGCCTAAGATGTTAATATGCTTCCAATTCGAAATCCAGAACAAGCCGTCCCCAGGGAACTGGAAGCCGGCGGAGCTAACCTCTCCTCAAAGCGGTCCCCTTGCGGGAATACAGGTTCTATGACAAGGCTCCCGTTGCCGGGTCTAATTTCCCCGCTTTTTGAAAATGGCAGGTCAGTAAGGCAGACTGGGGCCAAGTTGCTTCGATAGGAGGAAATCCCGGATGAAGAAATGGATGCGTTCGATCTTTTCCTTGCTGCTGGTCCGTTCTTTGCTCCCGGTCTGGTGTTTGCTTCCGGTCTGGCCTGCAGGCAGAGCGCACGGAGAGCCAGCGCCCTCCCAGGCTAACTTGATTCGAAGCGGAAATCTCTCCGTAGAAGCCTTCGACGACGGCTTCTACGCCTTACGGTCAACGACCATTCCCGGAGACGTCCTGCGTTCTGAAGTCGAGGCCGACACAGCAGCAGGAACGCTCAGATCCTCGTTTTATCCGAGGCATTTGAGCACGGTCGCCTCATTCGACGATGCGCTTGGATCGGGACAGCTATTGACGGTGACCCATACCGGCTTGCCCGGCACGCCCGATCTGGTCTGCGAGTTTCGCGTGTATGAGGGCCAGCCCTGGGGAGACATCCGGGTGAGCGTAAGCAACTCGACTGCCAAAGCCATCGAAGTGCACGCCATCCGGGTACTGAAGAGCAACGCCGGTGCAGTGCTGCAGCTGAACGGGCCCGCTTCACAAGACCGCGTGCTCTCCGACGACTTCAGCGAAAATCCAGTGCAACTGATGGATCTGGGAGAGCCGAAAAATGGCCTCCACCTGGGGTTCGGCAGCCAACTCACGTACAACAAGAAGAGCGGACAAAGCATCTTCCTGGGAGCGCTTTCCGCCGACCGGTTTCTTACCGGCTTCCACCTGCTAAGCACCACGGGGCCCGATGCTCATTTGCTTTCGTACGATGTTTCGGATACCGGAACCGACGCGGCGACGGGAGACCAGAGTAAGGAATTTCCGTCTGGACATCCAGATCCATTCCGCGTTCAGGTGCCTGCCGGGACGAGTATAAGTTCGGAGAGAGTGATGTTCGCCATCGGGTCCGACTACCATGCACAGCTCGAAAGCTACGGCCGCGTCATTCGCATTCTCCATAAGGCTTTGGTTACGACGCCGACTCCTATCGGCTGGTGGAGTTGGACGGCTTACTACTATGGAGTAACACAGAATACGGTGCTCACCAATGCCTCCTGGCTTAAGCAGAATATCGAGTCGTTGGGATATAAATACGTCTTTGTGGATGAGGGGTACCAGTATGCACGGGGAGAATATGCCACTCCCGATGGAAAGGCGTTTCCCCTGGGCATGGCCTATACCTGCCATCAGGTGGAAGACCAGGGACTCAAGTTTGGGCTGTGGGTAGCGCCATTTGAGGTGTCGGAACGCTCGTGGGTATATGAGCACCATCCGGATTGGCTGGTGCACAACCTGGCTGGGGAACCGATCCACATCGGCAAGGTCAGTCCCAAGACCGACGATCTGTATGCGCTGGACACAACCAATCCAGGGGCGCAGGAGTATCTGCACTCCACCTATCGCACGTTGGTGAAGAACTGGGGCACGCACCTCATCAAGATGGACTTCATGGACTCTTCGGCCGTGGAGGGAGTTCACTACCGTCCCAACACCACGGCACTCGAAGCGCTGCGCACCGGTCTGGAGATTATTCGGCAAACGGTGGGAGACGATGTGGTGCTCGACAAAGATGGCAGCTTCATGCTCACGCCGGTGGGGCTTGTGAACGCTGGCCGCATCGGACAGGACACCGGACACACGTTCGCCTCCACGCATGACGCCGCAACGGGCGTGGCCGCGCGCTACTATATGAACCGCAACTTCTATGTCTCGGATCCGGATGCGTTTACTGTCTCCAAGCAGGTCATTCCCGACCGGGGCTGGCATGGCAACAAGATTCCGCTAACGCTGGACGAGGCGGAGGCTTCGATCGCGCTCGCGGCCGTTTCCGGCGGCATGTTCGAGATCGGCGATGACCTGCCCGCATTGGGCGCTTCCCCGGAGCGTCTTGCTTTGGTGAAGAATGCGGACCTACTCGACATGACACGTCTGAGCCGCGCCGCCGTGCCGCTCGACCTGATGACTTACCGGCCGGAGGACAAGCAGCCCAGCGTCTTCCTGCTGAAGGAGAGCCCACGGCAGCAGATTCTCATCGTCTTCAACTGGACCGAGGAAGCACGCAGCCACACGCTTGGGCTGGACACTCTGGGGCTCAAGGCGAGTGGCTCTTACACGGCGACCGATGTGCTGCGCGGCGCCGCCGCGCCGATGGACAGCCGGACACTTGCCCTTACCTTGCCACCGCATTCCGTTCGCATGCTGAAACTGATCGACACATCTGTACCCGACACGGCGCCTGTCTTTGATGCCCATGCACCGGCCGCTGGGCTGGCTGGTGCTCTGTTGGAGCTTCATGCCGTCGCAGCCAGCGTCGATGCGCCGGTGCTCGACTACCACTGGGAGTTTGGTGATGGCGTGAGCGCAGGGGGCGCGGAGGTCTCGCACGCGTACACACAGCCCGGGCAATACATTGTCACGGTCACGGCCACGGGCCTGAACGGGCGCACTGCCGGAAACACGCTGGCCATTTCGATTACGGGGACGGTCCCGACGGTTTACGATCCTGCAGGCAAGGAACGCTATCACGGGGCGCAATAAGGCTGGGGGCTATTGCGATTCCCGTGTCCTATATGAGGAAAGGGATGAATCGAAGCTTCTAGGTCGATTCTTGTTGCTGGTTCAGGAAATAAACTGCGCCTCGATCCAATGGTCAAGCTCTTCCGGCGCGATAGGGCGTTCCGGACTCCATCCCAGGCTCTTCCCGGCGGGCGGGATCACATAGGCGGAATCCCCATGTTCCGCGACGCACAGACACAGGGTTTGTTCCTGCTCGGTATACCTGCCGGCACTGAGCCAGACATAGCGGGCGAGGATCATCGCATCGATGGCGCTGTTCTCCGGATCGTCCACATCGGGAAGCGAGCTGATTCTCTGCTGATTCTCAAAGACGGCAATGCTGGTGAACGGCTTGGGTTTGCTGCGCATGCCAAAGCGGGCGACAATGGTGCGCGGACGAGCGCGGCGCAGCGCCTCGGAGGCCGCCCATTCGACGAAAGCATTGGAGAAAATGACTGCGCCATTTCCGCTGAGAAAAAGGTCGATGACAAATCTCCGCAGCCTTGGCTGGCTGGAAACTTCCCCAGGCCACAGTCCCCACGCGTCCCAGGACTCGTGCCGCAGGTTCGCGATGATCTCGTCGGTGGCCTGAATATCTTTGGACGCTTTATTCAGCTCGGCGAGAAATCGATCGCGGAACGGCTTGAGAGCCGCAAAGCTCAACGAACAGGCGTTCATCCTAGAAAGCGGAGAAAGCATGCCGCTCAGTTTTGCCTCCGCGTCGATGAGCCACAGATCGGAGCTTTCTCGACTGCCTTGGTGCGACGCCAGAGTTGCGATCGAGGAGAGGCCTGCGTGGCCTTGCAGAACCAGTTCGCAGAGCCGTTCCGAGCCGCCCGAGATTTTGATCTCACGCCCGCGAGGGTCCCATCGCTTCCACGCAAATAGCGGGTCGACCGGCAGGCTGCGGGGAAGAAAGAGAAGGATCAAGCGTGGGTACGAATTTTGGATCGGTGCGGATTCACGCGAAGCGGTGTTGATGGCCTCGAAGACTCTTTGCACTTCCCGGCGCCACTCGGCATAGTACGCCGACCGCGCGAGTTGTGATGCATTCTCGATGGTGTCGGAAGCCTCGGAGAAATTCCACTGCTTGACTCCCATCTTCTTTTCCAGCGCCCACAACGGCGCAGTCAGCCCATCCAACGCAGCGGGACTGAATGTCTCCACACCTTTGATGAACTGAGCGACGCGGTTCTGCTCGAACGGAAAGAGCGTCGTCCACTGGCTCATCTGCTGATTCAACGAGGGCCGCATGGTGACGGGCAATCGCTCGATGGAGCCCCGGAAAGCGTCCAGGCTGGAAGCCGCTGCCTGCGCGTTGTCAGGCGATTCCTTCATCGTGCCTCCCAATCATGCAGAAAGCCCTGGCAGAGGCTTTCCCGGACTATCCAGGTCTTTGATCCCAAACAGGCCGGCAATGGTGGGACAAAGGTCGATGTGCTGCACGGGCCGCTCTATCACGTCGGGGGACCTTGCGGCTTCTCCCAGGCACATCATCCAGGTCAGGCTGGTGGAGTCGTCAATCGCCCGGTGATTGAAGAAGCCGTTGGTGCTGGAGCCGTCGAAATCGCGCCCGAATTCGGGAAGCACAAACAGCGTCGTCCTTCCCTTGTAGGAGGGATGAGCCTGCACCAGGTTCCACAGCTCAAACACCAGACGATCCATGGTGCGGATCCCGGCCACATGCATGGAGTACGACCCAAAGTGGGCAACTTCCACATCGGAGAATGTAATGACCAGCAGAGAGGGCGCAAAGCGCCGCATCACTTCCGCGCTGACCAGAAAAGTGAACTCATCACCCGTGACGGGCGTGTTGGTGCGCACCAGATTCTCAATGGCTTGCTGCATGGAGCTTTGCATGCGCAGGTCAAGCAGGGATTCATCTCCCGAGACAGACCAGCCCAGCCCCTCATAGTTGTCGGCATTCTGCAGTATGGCTTCAAGCTCAGGCTCCATGGCGCCCCGGTCCGCGCTCAACTCCGGGTGCCCCTCAGCGGCCGCGCGAATCACGGCGTTGATCAGCAACTGCTTGGGAAAAACCACGTTCGCGCCGTAGCGGGGGCCGAACTCCCGCATCGAACTCGCGCCTATCCGGCTGGTGAGTGCTTTGTTGCTGGAGATCAGCCAGGCATTCTCTTGAGAAAGTCCCATGTGCTTGCGCAGAACCTCGAACAGCGTCGCGCTCTCCGGCGCCGTCTTCCCCCAATCGTCCAGCCGTTGCCAGTTCCCGGTAACGATGCTGGAGATAGTGTTGTAGTGCGACGTGGCGCCCGCATTGCGGATGGAAGGATAGAACACGCTTTGAGGCATAAGTTCGCGATAAAGATGCGGAATGTTTTCCAGGCCGGCAGCGGAAAAGGTCTCGGCACGCCGTATTCCCCCGCAAGCCACGACGATGACTTTCCGTTCGTTATTCCCCGAGTTACTGGAAGGCCCGCCGGCAAAGGCGCGGCACCGCGAGCTGGCCCACTGATCCACCAGCACGATCGCGGCCGCTTTCAGCAGATTCCGTCGAGAGGCATCCATCGCACACCAAGGTTTACAGGAATACCCGCGATCTTCCCGCGGAGTGGTAATCCGCGCGTATTCCGATACTACCCCGCAATGGCTGCTGAAACAATATCTCCCGCAGGCACGAAAGCGTCTGCGGGAGATATTCCTGTTCAAGCAGCAGGCGCATTGACGCCCACTGGGTATCCGCCTTTTTTAGAACACATACTTTGCGGCAAGTTGGAAGAAGCGGGCATCCGGCGTATAGTTTTGGAACTGCTGAGCGCTGGTGATCTGACCGCCGGTCGGACTGTCACTGTTGTCAGATGGACTGTTCCAGGACTGGGTATTGAAAAGGTTAAAGGCGTCCGCACGAAACTGGACGTACTGCTCGCGCCAAGTTCTAAAGTTCTTGAACGCGGACATATTTACGCGCTCATATCCGGGCGCATAAATCTGGTTTGACTTAGAACCGGAATATGCAATGGCGCTTTGAACGTCTGTCAGGAAGACGCCAACAGGGATGTTGCCCCCCGGCGTCGGATCGATGAAGGCGCAAGGGTTATACCAGTTTGCCTTATTCTTGACGGAGGACGGGCATGTTTCGCCAACCATGTTAGTGTTCGCCGGATTCGGAGTACCACCACCCTTAAACGGATCGCCAACCCGGATTGCATTAATTTGGTTGAAACCCGCGGCGCTGGAGAAATTACCGCCTGAAGCAACCGTAAACGGGTTGCCGGTTTGCGCGGACCATGTCGCACTGGCCGACCACCCGCCTACGAGATAATCCAACAGGCCGCCGGATGCCAGATATTTCCTTCCCCTGCCGAATGGCAAATCGTAAGTGCCGTTCAATGTGAAGCGGTGACGGGCATCGTAATTGGCATTAGTGAACTCGTATTTGAGTGGAATGACGTTTGTGTTCCGATAGCTCGGCCCTCCCCCAATTCCGGGGTTTGACGCGTCGTCTTCGGCATGGGACCAGGTGTAGGTAGCCAGGAAGCTCAAGCCGGCAGACGCGCGCTTTTCGAGCTTCGTCTGCAACCCGTTGTACATTGCTTCGCCTATCCACTGCTCGTCGGCATTGTTGTAATACAAGTCTGGAAGCGGGCTGGTGCCTTGATCCCCAAACGGATCGTTAGAGCTGCTCACAGCAATGGGACCGAGTGGATTCGTGCCCGCAAAGGTGTGCTTTGCACTATTTCCGACATAGGCAACAGATGCAACCATGTTTCTTGACAATTCGCGCTCAAACGTCAGGTTGTAGCTTTGAGTATATGTAGTCTTGGGATGGGTGTCGGACCCGGAAAAGGCAGTTTGACCCACGGCAGCAGTAGTCAGGCCGCCATTGTTGAGATAGAGGGACATGCCCGTCTCGAGAGTTGTAGGGTAGGGAAGATTCGATCCATTTGCCGTATCCGCGGTAGCGGCGGACGGGCATTGGCTCGCAGGGTTGAACGGACCACCCTGGGCGGATGGGAAGCAAGCGCCGGAGCCAAGATAGGCGTTGTAAAGCACCGCGGCATACGAGAAGGGATAGTTCTGTTCCAGCTCGGCGCCTCCAGGGGCTTCAAGTGACCCGAAGAATATGCCGTAGCCGCTGCGTATTACCGTTTTTGGATCGGGCTGATAGGCAAACCCGATGCGCGGGGCAAAGTTATCATGCTGAACCGTCACCAAAGAGTTGGGGTTGTTGCTGCTGTACTCTATGCTAGCGCCCTGCGACGCCAACAGACTGACAAACTGTGGCGGGAGAAGGTTCTGGCTGCTCAGATTGGCGGGCAGTTGATAAATGGCCGTGCCTGTAGCAGATTGACCATTTGTGCCCGCGCCCGGCGCGGTTAGACTGGTGGATGTGATGAGCAAGTTGGCCAGATCGCCCGGCTTGCTGCTCTCTGGCTGAGTAAAGTCATATCTGACACCCAGGTTCACGGTCAACCTGGAGTTGAATTTCCAGTCGTCCTGAGCATACGCGGAACGATACCAGCGATAGTAGCTGGTATTCCAGCCCGGCGAGAGCCCAACGTTACCCATGTTGTTGCCAAACAGGTCGGCCGCGCCCATTCCGGTATCGGGTACATGTAAGCCAGGGTTGCCGCTGGGGTTATAGTCGGGCGCGCCAGGGACGTCCGTATAGTTGTAATTACCGGAGAATTCGCCATTGAAGGTGTCTCTGCCGCGCGGATAGGTGGACTGACTAAAGGATGTGCGGATACTTTCCAGTTGCATGCCGAATTTGAGGGAATGGTTCTTCCAGACCTTTGTAACATTGTCGAGAATCTGGTAGACGTTTTGGTGTTCGACGGACGGAACGTCGCGGCGCGCGCCGATTGCGCTCATTGCAATCGTGCCGGTAAGCGGAATATAGGGAAGGCCTCCATTCGCCTCAGGATAACCGGAAAAAGGCACGCCACCCATCCCCGGAATCAGAGTGCTCGCCGGGACATCGGCGTTCGATTGAACGAACTCATATTTGCCCTCGTTATATCCGAAACGAAATTCATTGATGAGGGAGGGTGTGAAAAGGTGTGTTTCGCTGGCCATGAAGTTCTGCGCCAGGTTGAAATTGGTTGCGCCATGGAAGGAACTTACATCGTTGCCGCCATCGAGAACCGGCCCGAGCGGAGGAGTGAAGCCGACTTGCTCATGCGTGTAGCTATACCGCACGTAGGTCTGGTCCATGGCGCTAATGTTCCAGTCCAGGCGCTGATCCCACTGGAAGGTATCATCCTTGACGGGCAGATTCACGCTGTAGTTGTTATAAACCAGCCCACTGCCCGGAGTGTTGTAGTTGGTGGAATTCCAACCCCCGGTATTCGGTTTGGGGTAAGCAGCCATCAGCTCAACCGCCACCGGATCCATTTGGCCCGTTCCGCCCGGGGTCGGAGTGCCTGGGGTAAGCACGTTCGTGGTTGGCTGGCCGTTGACGGCTGTGTCCGATTGTTGGCCGTCGCCTGGGTTTGGAAACGCTCCGCCGGTCTGGGTCTCCGGAAGTTGACCGCCAGTATTGGGCGCAAAGATTCCAACGGGCACGGTCTTGTTTGTCTGGGCGTTGTGCGTGGAGGAGCAGCTGGCGCCAGGAATGCAGTTGAAGAGCTCGGAAAAGTCTCCATTGCGCATGCTGGCCGTGGGTACGGTCAGCGTTGCGCTGGGTTGGGCAAAGGCGATGCGATTTGCCTCCGCATCTCCGAAGTAGAAGATCTTGTTCTTCCAGAGCGGCAGGCCAAGCGTGGCGCCGAACTGGTTCTCGTGGTATGCGGGGACGCCGGCGTTGGAGTCCCAGTCTTGCGCATCGAACCTGGTATTGCGGACATATTCCCAAATATCCCCGTGGATTTTATTGGTGCCCGACTTGATGCTGGCGCTGAGCACGGCTCCAGCCGAGTGTCCGAATTCGGCGCTGTAGTTGGAGGTATCGATCTTGAATTCAGCCAGCGCGTCCGGTGGAGGCCTGACGTTGTAGCTGGCGCCGTTCTGAAAATCGTCGACGTTCACATTGTTATCGACTCCATCCAGGATGAAGTTGTTCTGGGTTGTGCGTTGGCCATTGGCGGAGAAGTCTCCCGTGCCGCCGCCGCGGGCAGTGCCGTTGGCGAAGGAGGGATCGACGCCGGCCGCCAACTGCGCGATATAGACCCAGTTGCGCCCGTTGAGCGGCGTGGCGTTGATGGTGTCAGTGCTCATGACCTGACCCACGGAAGCCGTCTCCGACTGCAGCATAGGGGGGGCGCCAGTTACAGTCACGGTTTCCTTTACACCACCGGGCTTCAAGGCGATATCGATACTCAAGCGGTCCTGGATATTGACGCGCACGTTTTCCTGGGTTGTCGTCTCAAACCCGGGGGCCGTCGCGCTCACCGTGTAATTGCCGATCTTGATCGGAGAGAAACTGTATTCTCCTTTTCCGTCCGACTTGTCTTGCAACACAAAATTCGTGTCGGTATTGGTGAGCGTTACCAGGGCGTGCGGCACGACTGCGCCGGTGGTATCTTTCACAACGCCATTGATGGCTCCCTGATCAACCTGGGCGAATGCCATGCGTCCTGAAAAAATACCGCAACATCCAAGCAGGAACAAGGCCATCCATATAAAGCTTCGCGCCGTCTGCCTCAACTGAATGCTTCCCATTTTCACAGTCCTCTGGTTTCTGCGTTTCATCGCCGAACGCTCGACTATCCATTAAGAACACTTCACTCACGGTTGGGCCCATTTCTCTCACTCTTCGAGAGATGATTGGAAACAATAGCACACATTGTGGATCAAAAACAAACAAAAATGCAATAGAAGAGAAAAATCCGCAGGGACGATGTAGGGTTCTAAAGAAAGGCTTGTGCTCTCAACTCCTGGACCTTTGAGCCGCGTATTCCCTACGCATTGGGGCAGGTGCAGCGAGGTAGAGCCGCTACCGGGCAAAGTCGGTGGGGCGCCGATTTTGGGAGACACTCGTGCTCCTGCGGATGTCATCACAGCCCGGCAACCCGGAACAGGATCCGGCCACCCGAAAAAGAAAGTCCACGTACAATGCGACTAATTTATTTGCAGGACGGCCTACCGGACGAGTCTGCAGCTCTCTAAAAATCCCGCATCAGGCAGCCGTTCGCTGGAATTCGAACCGCGCGGTCCGGGACGCCCCCGCCGGGCGATCACGTGCAGGTCGCGCAGGGACGCGTCAGTGTAGCTCCTGGAGCGGGAAACCTTCCTGGGGCCGGTGCCGAATGGTATATGTCGCGGTTGCGACCGCGCTGTCGGCGTACCCGGCAGCCACCGCGATTGCCTTGATGGTCTCAGACTCGGAGACAGTAATCGGTCCGGCTCCAAGACAACCATAACAGCCATTATTGTTGGTAAACGCTGTTGAGTTGGTCGTTGGCGTGGTTCCGTCCGTGGTGTAGTAGATCGTATTGCCGTTGCCGTCGGTGCCATTGGTGACATCGCTCAGGTACACCGTCTGCGTCCCAAAGTAGGTTCCTGACGCCAGGTTGAAGACCGGCGTGTCAGTCATTTCTGTACTTCCGATGGTGTAGTGCGCCTCGCTTACAGCGCTGGCTCTCGGATAGCCGGGAACTACGGCGATCGCTTTCAACGTCTCCGAGTTAGTGACAGTGATTGGCGTAATCGATCCGCTGCCGGGATTACTGTTGCACGCGGGGCCGGCGTTACTGCACGCCACTCCGACATACAGCGTCGAGTTAGTCGTCGGCATCGTCCCGTCCGTCGTATAGTAGTAAGTCGCTGTACCGTCGCCGGCACTTGTCGTATTCAGCGTCACCGATAGCGGCGCATTGGAGGCATAGCTGCCGCCCGCCGGAGTGAAGGTCGGAGGAGCCACTTCAGAACCAGGCACCGTAACGGTAATCGGTGTGCTCTGGATCGCGTTATTTACGGCGGAAGTGTTCAGGGCGTAGAGCGTATATGTTTGCGTTGCCGTGGGGTGAATCGTCACCCACCCCTTGCCGGATTCAAGCCTGACCGGACCAATGTTGTCAATGTAATCGTAGGTGCTGCCGGTTACATCGAAATTGAAGGTGACGGGAGTCCCCCGGGCCACCCTTGTTTCCGATGCGGTAAAGCTATTGATCACCGGCGCAGTTCCGGTTCCGGGATAAACTGTAGGTGCCGACACAGAATCCATACCGGGGTATTCGGGGCCCATTTGCACCACATCGAAGTCGGCCGACGTGATTGGATGCGGGCCTCCGTGCCAATTGCCCAGATCGCTGTCGTCCCAGCGCGGATCGGTATCGCCAACGACATTGAAGTTGCTGCCATTGTCCGCCAGAATCAACCCGTAATTCTTCATAGCGGTGAGAATGACCTGATTGATGGGCGAGTAGCTCGAAATGTCGACGTTCGCCCTCAAGCGCAGCCGCGTACCCATGGGCAGCAGATTGGCAGTCGTGTTGTGGCTCGCCGCATGACTGGCGGGCAGCACGAAATACCCGCCATTGCTATCCCCCTCTGTATGTTCCATCGTAAAGCGCAATGCGTGATTGATGACTCCCGAAGCTGCTTCGTCGTACCGCACCAACCCGGCAAATATCGACATTCCGGCGGCATCGGCCGAAGTCCAGCCCCAGGGTCGCGACACGAACTGATCTTGCGTCATGTCAAAGATCGTCTCGCTCGAAGCGTTGAATGAGCCATTGCAGCGATTCGTGTTGAACGTCTCGTAGAGCCAGCATGTGGCGCGGTCGAGCACCAGTGTGTGGGCATCGCTGATGTAAGTGTCCGGCCAACCCGCGCAGTCGCTGGCATCCCCTTCGATGGGGACGGCATCCCCGCCAGGATACGGCGCCACAACCACATCGCTTTCCGTTGCATAGTCAATCACGTTGATTGGTACCGAAGCGGTCTGCCTGGAGTCTACGACAATGTATGGAATGCCACCATCGGCGGGCGACGCCCCAAACGTGGGATGCAGCTTATAGCCGCCGGCGGCGGCCCACACAGCGGCGAGCGTGGCAGAATTGGGGTCAATTGGAGCGTTTGCGATGTTGGTGTTCCAGAGATTGGTTTGTACAAATGGAAGAAATCCATTCAGCGCTCCCCCGTTTGGGCCATATGTCGGGCTGCCAAGTTGCATGGTGTGACAGGCTGCCGGTGAGCCGTACTGCGGACTCTGCTGTGCCAATACGTAAGGCGCAAGCAAACACAGGACGAAACAAGTCACAAGGGACAGCGCCTTGAGTGGAAGACCGGCGCCAACGGGGGGAATTTGAAACCGCGCAGATATCACGATGCTCTCCTCTCAGCTTTGCTTTGACCTGCAAGCGATTGACGGCCCAGCATAACGATGCAAAACGTACTCCGCATTTGTGTGCTTTGTCAAGTATTTTTAATTTCTTTTCATTGTTACTTGATTCTTTTTATATCCTTTCAGGGTGGTTTGATTCTTTATTGCCGCTCTGTTTCCATATAGGTTAAGGGACGCATTACGCTGCTGGTACTAACTCGCTTATGTGGCATTTGGCGTTTGTCAGCTTCAAGGGGTGAGGAATTTGTAAATGCCGGGATCGCGCTCATGAACGTCACTGAGCCGTTGCATCCCGTTACAGTGGTGTCTGTCCTTCGCCGTCGCGCAGCGTCAATGGCCACTCGATCGAATCCCCATACGGCGTGGCAAGCTAAAGTCGAGGTGGCGCATCGCCCCGGCGTCCTTAAGGCCGCTTGCCTCCCAGCTTCTTGGCGCTCTCCGCGGGTCGTTGCGGCAGAACAAATGCCACGTAAACTCCTCCTGTGGGTCCCCTGGGGTTCATGCCGCTGCCGCCGGCGGCTATCACCACAAACTGTCGTCCATTCACTTCATAAGTTGCCGGAGTCGCATTCCCGGCGAATGGAAGTGTAGCTTCCCACAGCAACTTGCCCGTCGTCTTGTCGAATGCGCGTATCTTGTGGTCGAAGTTGGTGGCTGCAATGAATACGAGGCCACCGGCGGTAACGATGGGACCGCCGTAGTTTTCACTGCCGGTGTCAGCCATTCCTTTGGCGGCCAACTCCGGATACTGTCCCAGCGGAATCTGCCAGAGATAGCTGCCGGTCTTCAGGTCGAGCGCATTCAGGGTTCCCCAGGGAGTTGCCGTGGCCGGAAACCCATCCGGGTCCACGAACCTGCGGTAGCCGGTCAAGGTGTATTGCCGAGCGCTCTCTCCCTCCCGGATTTGTGCCGGAGGATGCAGAAAGCGCATCAGTGCGTCGGTCTCGTTGCTGGAGAGCGCAGGAAAGCCCGGCATGCGCCCCTTGCCCGAGCGGATGACTTCGAGAAGCTTCTCGTCGGAAAGCCGGCCTCCCACCCCCAGCAAGGCAGGGAAAGACGGTGCAATGCCTTCGAGTTGCTCTCCGTGACAAATTGCGCACTGCGCCTGATAGATCTCCGCCCCCGCTTGATGGGTTGGCTGGGGCGATTGCGCCTGCTGAAGAGCGGCGTTGGTGTCGTTTGCCACTTGCTTTTCGTTAGCAGCCGGATTGCCCGATGGGGGATCCGCGTCTGTGGCTAAATAGTCGAGCAATTCCTTCAACGTGTTGCCTTGCAGGGGCATGGCAGGCATGCGTCCTTTGCCGTCGTGGATGGCCGCTGCGATCTGTTCGACAGTGAGCTTGTGGCCGATATTGAGAAGCGGCGGGAACTCATTCGATCCCTGACGGTGCTCGCCGTGGCAGACACCGCACTGGTTCAAGTAAGTCATCCGCCCAGGCGAGCCAAAGTTGCTGAAGGCCAGTGCTCCCATTGAGGCATAGTTGTTCGCGTTGATATAGAGAACATCCGTGTCCGGATCAACCGCCGGGCCTCCCCACTCGGCGCCGCCTTCAAAGCTCGGATTAACAAGGGTGTCTTTGCCGGCGCTGAGCGGAACAAACTGTCCATCGTGGCGTATCTCGCGAAAGCGCTTTACCGCCCACTCATGCGCCTCCGGCGTGCGGTTGGTGAGGGTGTCCTCCGTTACAATCTGCCGCGCAAAAGGCTCCGGGATCAAGGGATAGGGCTGCGTTGGAGAAGCGACTTCTCCAGGGGTTGTACTTGCCGGGTAAGGCCGGTCTTCGATTGGGAACAGGGGCACGCCGTTGACTCGGTCAAAGACGTAAAGATACCCCTGTTTTGTAGTCTGGGCCACCGCGGGAATCGTTCTCCCCTTCCGTCGAACGGAGAAGAGGATCGGAGCGGCGGGAAAATCTCTATCCCAGAGGTCGTGATGCACTCCCTGAAAATGCCAGATCCTCTTACCGGTTGCGGCGTCGAGCGCGAGCAATGTGTCGGCGAAGAGATCGTCCCCGATTCTCGTAATTCCATAAAAATCCGGCGCCGCAGAGCCTGTGGGAACATACACAATGCCGCGCTCCCGATCGATGGCCATGCCAGCCCAGTTGTTTGCTGCGCCACCTAACTTCCATCCGTCTTTGGGCCAGGTCTCGTAGCCGAATTCGCCGGGGTGTGGAATGGTGTGGAACGACCATCGCAGTGCGCCTGAACGCACGTCGTAGGCGTGAATGTCGCCCGGAGGTGCAGGCAATGTCTCCGGGTTCCGTCCGCCAACGATCAGCAAATCTTTGTAGATGACCCCAGGGCTGGTAAGAGCCACGGACTGAAGCTCGGGGTCGCGTCCGAGATTCTCGCGCAGGTCGATTCTTCCGTTCTTTCCGAAGCTGGCGATCACCTTGCCGGTCGCTGGATCGATGGCGTAGACGAAGTTCATTACACCCGCCAGCAGCCGTTTCTCCTTGCCGTCGGTCCAATAAGCGATTCCGCGGTCGGGCCCGGTTCCCTGAATCAAGGAATCGAACTTCCACAGAAGCTTTCCGGTTGCGGCGTCGAGGGCAATGACCTGCTGCGTGGGAGTGAAGGCATAAAGGACGCCGCCCACAACGATCGGCGTGGTCTCCAGGCCGCCAGATTGTCCGGTATCAAACTTCCAGGCCATCCCGAGTTTTGCGACGTTGGAGCGGTTGATCTCTTTCAGAGTGGAATAATGTGAATTTCCCGGAGTGCCGCCAATCATGGACCAATTTTCGGTGGCCTTCGCCACATCCTGGGCTGGACTTGAGTTGCTGAAAACAAGAGCAAATAGTCCGGTGAGCGTTCCGAGTCCCGCCTTACTTATCCTCTTCATGACCTGGGTCCCAGCCTCCCCCTATCAAACAGCCTTTATCCATGATTTCCATTTTGCTCCTTCGTGACGAGCCAATATACCTACAGCGGTCCCCGCCGGTTCCATTTTTGCATCCCTCACTACTTCGGAGACTGGAGCGTGCCCGTCGGGGCCTTTGCCGCTGGCAATGGAGAGTCTCCGGGGCTCTCTGTCAGAGAATCGTCTGGAATTTTTCGCTTGCAAGCGAACAACAACAGGTGCTACGTTCTTGGAATTTATTGATCGCCATCCCTGAATACTGGTTTGTCTTTCCGCTGGAGCATTCATGAATCTGCGGTGTCTCCCCTTTTTGCCGGTGCTTCTCGGGTTGACCGGCATGGCTTCCGCGGCCACGGTTTCTCCTCAGCCGAACCTTCCGGTGACCACCCGTGGCCAATCCGTCGTGGTCTATGGCGATGGCTTCCCGAACGCGCCAATCACGGTATATTTGCGCACCGGCAAGGAGGAAAAGGGCGATCGCGGCTACCAACTGCCCGGCGTGGCGGGCGCGGATCAAAAGAGCGTGACCTTCAAGTTGCCTGACGACGCGCCGACCGGGGACTATCTCGTCTTTCTCGATTTCGACTCCAATGAACTTGCTGTTCCCGGCGAGTTGCGGATCGTCCCGGACGCTTCGGCCAAAGTGACCCTCGATTCGATTGCGCCGGCGACCGACTATTCCAATCCCGACAGCAACAGCTTCGAATTTGTCATCGCCGGGCAAAACCTTGCGCACCAAGCTTCGGACAATACGTTGATCGTGGTTGGCTACGGCCCGGCGCAGGCTGGGTCGGAGAGCGAATGCGCGGCCTGGCGGGAAGCGAAGAAGTACGACAAGGTCTGCCTCTCGTACGATCCCGGCATGGAGGGACAAAAACTCAAGATCTCGGGTTACCATCCCGGCCGCTATGAAGGACCGGCCAGCTTCGAGATCAAGGTCGGGAACAACATCTCCAACCCTCAAAAGATTACCTTCTCCGGAATGCGGGCTGAGACGCTGCGGTTCGCGGCAATCCTGGTGTTTTGCGTTTTGGCTGCGCTTGTCTTCCTGTTGGTGCTCCGGGGCATCAGATTAAGCAGGCTGGCCGGAGAGGAGACCGGCCCACTGGCGGCGTTCTTTCTCGATCGACAATCCAACTCCTTCAGCCTGTCCAAATTTCAGCTGCTTGCATGGACATCGGTTGCCGTATTTGGCTACGTGTATTTGTTTTTCTGTCGCATGTACATCCAATGGACGTTTTCCTTTCCTCCGATTCCCGAAAACCTTCCGACGCTTCTTGGCGTGAGCGTTGGAACGACGGTTGCTGCTGTGGGCATAACCGTCAATCGAGGTTCAAAGGGCTCAGGGCCTCTTCATCCTTCCATGGCTGATTTCATCAGCACAGGCGGTGTGGTTGCCGGCGAGCGTTTTCAGTTCTTCATCTGGACGCTGGTTGGGTGCATGGGCTTTCTGGGTATCATCCTCTCCACGGATCCGGCCTCGCTGGCTCAGTTGCCGGATGTGCCGACCGCATTTCTCACACTGATGGGGATCAGTTCCGCGGGGTATCTGACAGGCAAGTTTGTGCGTCAGCCCGGACCGATTATCGAATTGCTTACCATCCTCGAAGTTATTCCGGAAGCCGCCGGAAACCCCGCCGTGATCAGGATCGAAGTCAAGGGCGAAAATCTGTCCGACGCCGCCATCGTCAAGGTGGACAAAGAAGAACTGCGCATGGACCAATTCACAGTAAAGGGACTTACGAAACAGGACCAGCCGTCAGGCACATCCTTCTACTCGAAGTTGGAAATAGACCTTCTGGATGCAACCGAACATCTTGCCGGCTCACACCTTCTATTCCTGGTGAATGGCGATGGACAGTCGGCTTGCGAGTCCTTCCCGCTGAATGCGCTGAGCTTGGATGATGTGTTACCGATCGACTCTAGTGACGCGCCAGTAGATCTCGTGCTGGTGGGGTCAAATTTCGCTGCGGGCCTCCACGGAATGTGGATCGATGCCGCAAAAGTGCACCATACCATTCCGGACGACAACATCCAGTTCGTCGATAAGAATCACTTGAAAGTTACTCTAACTCCTGGAGCAGCGGGCACAGGAAAGCTGATTCTGGAAACCGCGATGCATCTATTGGGAATCGCGGAGATCACGGTTCGCAAATCCTCCTGAGGCCCGTACAAGCAGGCTACAAACTTCAAAACTCCGCACCCGGTCGACGCCGGCGTGGTGACTCTTGTCTTGCTTGCGCGTCGGCCGATTCGTGGCATTTGTCAGCTTCAAGGTGCCAGGTGAGCGAATCCACCCTGGTACGGGGAGATACTCATGATGGGTAGTGTCCAGAGTTTTTCGCACTTTTGGGGTTCGTGGTTTCCCACCCGTTCGCCAGAAAAAAGGCGAAAGGATGGGGCACGGAATTGGTACAAAAACATGCGGTCAGGAACCTAGATCGATTTGCGCCAGTTCGAGTCGTTCATTGGCCTGATTTGTAAAGATAGAGAACCGTCCTGATTGAGAGGTTGGTCACAGGCCCAGGCAATAGGCTTTAGCACATCCGGCCGCATTTCGATCTCTGCAAGAAGGTCAATTATGCCTGCATAATCCTTTGGCAAGAGAAAGGAACACATTCGCAGAGAGCTGCCGTATGGGTGTCCAGGATTGAGCGAGCCGCGCATTTTGAGCTTTCCGTCTGGGCTTTTCGCCGAAAGCCAAAGTACGCCTGGAACGCCTGCGACCCCTCTGTTGGAGATAGCTACGATCAATTCCGATGTTCCTGAGCGTTTGCGTTGCCACACCCAGGAGGGCCTCAACCGATAGCCCATGTTGGTACGCAGACGTTCAAACCCACGAGGGTAGCGTTCGTTGTAGCTGGTGAGATGCTCCGACTCGGTCCAGAGCGACCAGTAGTTCGCTTTCAGATCGAGAACATGGAGCATATAGTTTTCCAGCTCGTTGACACCAGCCGCATCCCGAACCAGCTTCGCGACGTCATAGGAGCGGAAGTATCCGTCTTCCAGAATTGCCGCCAGCCAGGGAGGACGATTTGCCAGTTCTTCAATTTGAATTGGTTCTTCGACGATGATGCTGTCGGAGCGGACCCAGGCGCCTCCCTGCACCGCAATTTCAAGTGCTTCACGGTTGCCTGTATTGCTGATGTCCGGCTGTGTGTTCATGGCCAGTGGCGTCTTCTTCCATGTGGCCAATTGCATGCGAACCATCTGGTTGAGGGTGCGCTGCGCCGTCTGCATGTCAGGGAACGGACTGGGATACCCTCCAAAATGGCCTTCACCCCAGAATCCTACGTGCATGACGTCCACAAATTCGATCAGCGGGTTGCTGTCGAAGCGGTCGGCGAGCAGACGGTTCAATTCGGCCAGCGCCTTTTGATACTCGGGATGATCGTAGCGCGGCTCAATCCAATTTCCTTTTTTCCCGCCGGATGCGGAGAGATCGCTGTCGCCGAATTTACCCATGGGTCCTATGGAGACGAGAGGGACGCGCGAGCGCAGAAATTCAGGCAGCGCAAGCTGGCCCGGCTGAAATGCTGTATTGGAACTCTGAATGCGAAAGGCGACCCGGAGTCCGTGACGTTCCGCGGCTGCCAGAGTCAGGTCCCAGACAGGATCGAGGTCGAGTCTGCCGGGTTGCTTCTGCACGTTGCGCCAGTCGCAACGGATGTAGAGCGCGTCGACAAATGGAAGACTGGCCATCTTCTCCACATGGTCTTCCAAGGTTTGGCGTCCGTCGCGTACGGCCATGGAGGGCCCGCTCTCTTCCCACGTATAGCCAAGGAGCCCAAAGCCCGGATTGCGAAGCGGCTTCTCCGATGGCGTGGTGAAGAAGATAGTCTGCCAGCCGTCATCCTGATCGATGTCGAATGGGCCTTGGTTCAGACGATCCTTTGCTGAAAACGGAGAATTGAATTCGTAACCCTGCCATAGGTGCTTCGGATCTTCCGCCAGCGCGTTGAGGCTGGGCAATATAGGCAGCAAGGCCGCAGTCTTCAGTATCTCTCGTCGGTTCATCGCCTGCTCCTAGACAAGTACGATCAATGGCCAGACTGCAGAATGGCAGTGGCCATGTACACGAATTCTTCGGCGCCGCTCGAAGCACCATGCCACATACCGCCGCCAAAGTTGCTGATGCAGATCATTGCGGGATCCACAAGGCCGGACATGGCGCACTGACCCCACTTGAAGTTGAAGCCGGGGAAAGTCCTCCCTCCCGTTAATGCTTCTGTACCGGGACCTGTGATCAAGGCAAGGTCATTCTGGAATCTTAAAGCGGCACAATGCAGAGCATCCTGTTATCAATTTATGTAGAAATCAGGGTATTCAAATCATTGCGAATGGTTTGTAAGTGAGGGCTGACGGAACACTCCGTCAGCCCTCGCCGTGATGGACCTAGAAGGTCAGGCGCCCTCTTAAGCGGATGGTGCGGTTACCGCTGATCCCTTCCTGCGAAAAGCTGTTATTCAACTGGCCGAAGCTTGGATTGGGGACGAGCAAGCCGTCGCTCAGGTTGGTGTCGATCGGCAGGAGTTTTGGTTGCTGACCTGGCAGGGGCGGCGTTGTTTGATCCACCTCGAGTGCGAAGCTGCCAAGGTTTGCAAAGTATCCGCCACCGCCGCCGGAGTTTTGATCGGGAGACAGGAGAGCGTGATTGAAGAGGTTGTCAATGTCCGCACCGAGCTGAACGGACATACGTTCATTGATGTGGATGGATTTATGTATTCCAAGGTTCACGCCATATGTTCCTGGGCCGCTAAGAGAGTTGCGCTTGGCTGCAGCTGGGTTACTAAACAGTGTCGAACCAATATCGGGAAGGCCGAAGGCGGCAGAATTGAACTGGAATCCTTTGGCCCGGCCATTCATTGGATTTCCAAGCACCGTCGGACGTAACGAAGGGCCGTCGAAGTCGCCGACTGCATCGACAGCACCGGAAGCAACGTTGCCGGGCATGACAGGGTCGCAGTCTGAGCAATCCCAGAACGGCGTGAATTTAGTGCCTGTCTTTGCAAACAAATTGAACGATGCCTGCCATCCGCCGACAAGGTCATCCATAAGTCTGGACGAGGTGGAGGCAAAGTGCTCGCCGCGTCCAAAGGGCAGATCGTAGATGCCGTAGCCAACCACCCGGCTTTCGGAGACATAAGCGTCCGTCGTGTAGTCGTAGTTTGGCTGGAAAGGGTTATAGTCCTCTCCACCGAGGCTGGTGTCCCCGTTGTCGAGGCCCGATGATTTCTGATTTAGATAGGTGTATGCAAGGCTGAAGGCGAAGCCGTGGGACTGACGTTCGGCCTGAGCCTGGAAGGACGAGGTGAGACTGTGGCCAACGTTGCCGTAACCAAGGACATAATCACCGAGGATGGGGAATTCGATCCTGGCGCCGTCGGCGGGGGAGTAGGCGCAGTTTCCCAGATTGACAGGATCGCAAGGAGTAACACCGTCGCCTACGGTTGTACCGAATGGGTTATCGCTGGGAGCAATCTCGTCGAGATCGACTCCCACGATCTGACCTACCTGGTGTCCACCGATATAAGAAAACCGCATTGTCGACTGCCAGGGGATCTGCTGTTCATAGGTAGCGTTCCACTCATACAGACGTGGGTTCTTTAGATTTACCGGAACATAGTTGGCTGAGGGTACGTTCCCGAAGCCACCTACCGCTCCGCCTGTGATAGGAGAGACGCCTGCGGATTCCCCTCCCACAGGCCAACCCGAAATCGGGGCTCCAGCGGCTGATCGCTTGGTGGCCGCCTGGCTGAATGGGTTGGTTCCGATGGCATCCCGATAAATCTGGGCGGCGGAGGTGGGATAGTAGAGGCCAAAGCCGCCACGCAGGACTCTCTTTTCTGTAAGACGAACAGCGGCACCCACGCGTGGGCCAAGGTCCTCCTTATCAGTTCTGACCAGGCCGCGACCAACGCCAAGACCGGAATTAGCGGCAAGGACGTAGCCGATTCCGTTCGGCGGATTCTCGGTGATACTGGGAGCGAGAAAGGGCAGAGTCTTTGCCGACGGAATGACGTCGCGGCCCACCTGGCCTGTGGAAGGGTTGCGATAGTTCGGATCGAAGTTGGCCAGAAGATCGTTCTTCTCGATGTAAGGGTTATAGAGGTCATAACGCATACCCAGATTCAACGTGAGCCGCGTGGTCACGCGGAAGTCGTCCTGGACGTAATAGCCGTTCTCCCAGTTGTGAATGTCCATGGCTGGCCGGGGTATAGCGACATAGGTGGCGCTGGTTGGCGCATTCCCGAGGAGAAAGTTGGCGAACGGGTTGAGACCGCTGCCGGAGTAACTCATGCTTCCGTAAGGTTTACCCCGGCTCGATGCGAAGCCGTCGACAGCCTCATTGCGAACGAAGTCGCCGCCGAACTTGATCGTGTGCCGGCCGATCGCCCACGTCAGAGTATCTCCGAAGGTTATAAGGTTTTGATTCAGATTGCGGTCAGAACTCCGGCCGCCACTAGCCAGAGTCGAGATTCCGCTGCTGCCGAAGCTGATGGTGGGGTTTCCGTCCAGTAAGAGTTCCCCCGGCCCGATAACAGTGCCGTAGGCCGCGATATCTGCAGCCGAGAAGCCGATGCCCTCAAGGAAGCCCTCCACCGTGGTATTGGAATGGATGAAATAGTCCTGTATGTTGTAGCCCCCACGAACCTCATTGACGAAATGCGACGAGAAGACGTGCGTATACGAAACTGAAAGCGTGGAGTTCTGGCGAGTGTTATGGAGAAGTCCGAGACCCGTATAGGGAGCAGAGACAGGAGAGGTGGCCGTATTTTGAGAAGACCCGTGATAGACCCCGTAGAGACGATTTGCGTCATTGAAATCGTGATCGATCCGCAGATCCCCCATATTTTGCGAATTTGTTCCCTTGACCGAGGTTGAATAGCTGGGAATAAGGCCGGTCATGGGGTTGATTGGTGCACTGCTTCCAATCACCGGGGAATACATGGTGATCAACTTCTCGGTAATTGGATTGATGAGTCGTTGGGGGATGGTTATGAACTGTTGACCGAGACCCCCCACAGTGTCCGTCGCAATCTCAGAAGGGCTAAGGGTCACATTGGAAGGAACCGCCGGTTTGTTGGCGTCTGCGACAAGGGCAAAGTTACCCGTCAGCAGGGTTGGGTGCAATACACCTTGCTCATTCGATTCGGGTATGGGATTGACGGTCCAGTTGTGCTCATACGCCAGAAAGAACCAGGTGTTCTTTAGCTTCGGGATCGGGCCGCCAAAGGAACCGCCGGCGTCGGTGAGGTTGAAGAACGATTTCGGATAGGTGGCCTGAAAGGGTGTGGGCGCGAAGTCGGCCAGATTTTGTTTGTCGGCTATTGTCCAGGCGCCGAGAGCTGAGTTGCTATTGTTGTAAAAGAGAGAGCCATGATACTGAGCCCCTCCACGCTTGGTGGTAACGCGGATATTCGCAACACCGGCGTACTCCGCGCTAAAGGAATTCGAGAGTACATTGAGATCTCCCACCGACTCCAGAGATGGCTGACTTTGTGTAACGGCTCCGAAAATGCCGCCGCTGGAACGTTGACCGTCTACTGAGAAGCTGGCGCCATAGCTCTGCGCAGCAATGAATTTGAAATCACCAGGTTCGTCGCCCTGCGTGATGTTTGGGTTGACGTATAGAAATTGATAGATGTCGCGGCTGTCGCGTGGCAGGTCGATGACCGCCTTGGGGGAAAGCGTCTCGCTGAGAGTCGAATTCTCTGTGTCGATCGATCCGACTTCGGCTGTTACCTGGACGCTAACCGTCACCGAAGGGTGAAGCCTGGCGTCTGCGCTGACCACGTCCGAACCGGTCAGAACGATGCCATCAATGACGCTAGTGCTGAATCCAGGGGCCGTGATGGTGGCCTTGTAGCGCCCGGCGGACAGTGCGGGGGCTTCATAGACGCCATGGGCGTTGGTCTTGTAGGGGTACACCGCAAGCGTACCCTGATCTGTGATCTGGACCTGAGCGTTGGCAATGGTGGAGCCACTGGAATCCGTAACAGTTCCACGGATCGTGCCGAGATCGGTACCCTGCGCAAACAGGCCTCGCGGGCCGACTCCAAGCCACACGGTAAGAGCTAGCAACAACGGTAGAAAGCTTGGTCGCGTCGTCATTGGATATCTCCATTGCTACGTCAGTATCTGATTGATGCAGACTGACCGGAATTTCCATTTGGGCTCCCAACCGCCCCCGCGATACTTGAGCTTCTGTTTTTGAAGCCGGTCTGACTAATAAATAAAAGCCGCCTGGGAGGCGGCATTGCTGATCAGAATTGATCACTTTTGCAGAGAACTAATGCGGAACCCTGATTTTCCGCTCGCGCAGCCGATGCTTCAGACACCTGTGCCTCGCCAAAATACCCTTCGGCTGTCAAATCAGGTATATAAACCGAACCCAAATTTGTTCTGTCCCCGTGCAAAACTGATCGCATGTTACGTCATGCACTCACCGTCTGACCGTCGTGACTCTGCTCCGATACCAGGCCCCGCCACTTCGTCCATAGTTCTGCCTTCAGCTGTTTCATGCCACAACATTGACGCCTGGAACAGATTTAAACAAGATGGGGTTAACGTACTTGCAATTACCCATAACTCAGAAAGTAATACAGCTAGATATTGATGAACCGTATTCCGCATCAAATCAGGTACTTATGGTAACGGGCGAATCAAGTCCTGATGGTTTTCATGGGAAAATCTCAAGAGATTCACACCACGGAGCGTCGGGAGTCGTCGGAGAAGCATGCGGCGGGATGGGTAGAGGACGAGATGATGGGGTGCCAGTTCGCGGATGTTCGCCACGGGAAGCGGCTACGACAGCTTTTGTCGCAGTTCTCCAGGCGAGTGGGCGCCACGACACCTTGGGCATCGCAGGACTGGGCGTCATTGAAGGCGGCATACCGCTTTTTCTCGAACGGTCGCGTGAGCGAAGCGGCGATTCTGGCGGGGCATTTTCTGGCCACCCGCAGCCGCGTTGCCAAGGATGGCTCTCCGATCCTGATTCTTCACGATACGACCGAGTTCAGCTATAGGCGAACAGATACCGAGCCGGTCGGCTTGCTGCGTACTAAGCCGTTCTGGCCGGGCAAGGGCAAAAAGGGCATGCCGTGCCTGCATACGGTCTGCGGCATTCTCATGCATTCGAGCGTGGCCGTGACCACTGCGGGTCTTCCTCTGGGCCTCGTTGCGGTGAAGTACTGGACGCGCGGGAAGTTTCAGCACACGCGCTCCCTGCGCGGGAAGATTTGTTCCACACGTATTCCGATCGAAAAGAAAGAGAGCGTCCGTTGGATCGAAAACCTGCGGCAGGCGACTGGCACGCTCGCCGACCCGCGACGCTGCGTTCACATCGGTGATCGTGAAAGCGACATCTGGGAGATGTTCTGCGCCGCCCAAGAGGAGGGTACCCATTTTCTGGTTCGAACTTGCGTGGAACGGCGGGCCGAAGACGGAAGCACCACCGTTGACCGGATCATGAAACGAGCTCTCGTTCTTGCCGTACACCGGATCGAGGCCAGAGATGCAGAAGGCGAACTCAGGCCGGCCATCATGGAGCTACGATTCCGGATGATGGCGGTCGCCGGCAACAGGCCCGGTGATCGGCGTATGGCGTGCTCTCTCAGTACCTCTGGGAGCCACCAGGCCGCCCCCAACCGCGTCGCAGGAGATGCGCACATTCTTCGGTACTCCAGCCTCTCACTGGTTCGGCACACAACGCGGCGGGCATGGGCTAACTGAGCTGCGTTCACCGACAAGACGGTCTCCACGCACCCCGCGGATATCCTTGGGCGGGTGAGCGGGAATGGGAGATGATGTTGGGTACCACTCACCGAGAACATCGTCGCGGACCCTGGGGCGTTTACGGGGAGTAATCCGGAGAATTGCGCGTAACCCGCGCTCAATGAGCGCTTTCGTCTGAAGGCAGCGACGGGAATTTATTCTATTCGAGCTGGTGATGATTCAATTAGAATCACGGCATTGTTGGAGAGAGCGTAATGAGAGTTTGCTCAAGGCTCGTTCCCTGGGCCGCTGTCTTGTTGGTGGTTTTGTCCACCAGCTGGCCTTCGTCAGCCCAGCATTCAACGTCTGAGTCCGTACAGACCGATCGTCTAGTCACGCTCGCGAAATTATGGGCGGCAGTCAAGTATTTCCATCCCTATCTCGCTTACCGGACGGATATCGATTGGGATCAGGCACTGGTGAAGGCGATTCCAAAGGTGAACGCCGCCCGAAACACCGCGGAGTACGCGGCTGCGATCGAAGGAATGCTGAGCGAACTCGGCGACCCCGTCACCCGAGTGTTGAATGATTCCAAACCGGCCCTTGTGCCAGCCCCAGAGAATCCCGCGCCGGTAGAACGGCAGCCCACATTTCGCAAGAATGCGGATGGTGTCATTGTAGTGTCGATGACAAGGTATTCAGACTTCACGGATTTCGTCGGGACCCAGAAAAAACTGGAAGCGGTGAAGAAAGAGGTGCCGACAGCCCGGGCTGTCGTATTCGACCTTCGACCTGCTACGCCCCCTTCCGATTCTGAGCAAGGAAATGCCTCGGATGCAATAACAGACAGCGGTATAGCAGGTTTGCTCACCACAACACCACTAGACATGCCGGGCGAGCGCAGGCGGATGCACCTCGGCTTCGCTCCGCAAGACGGCACTACCAGCGGCAGGTATAGCTCGGGCTTTTACCTGCAAGGGCGGCAGCCCATCAAGCCTGCAGGCGGCGGAAAAGACATTCCGGTGGTTTTCATCATCGGTCCTCACTCAGATTTGCCCGAAATGGCGCTCGGCCTCCAGGCCTCGGGCAAAGGCGCAATTGTGTCGGAGGGTTCGTCTAGCGAAGAATCCTCGGTCAGCACCCAGATTGTCGACCTGCCGGATGAGGTGAAGGTGCAGCTCAGGCTCGGCGAACTTGTCTACGCCGACGGCACCGGTGGCATTGCAGCGAACATCGCCGTGCCTGCTTCCAACAAGAAAAGCGAAGAGGATCCGGCCATGCAGGCGGCTCTGCAACTTGCAAATGCAGGCAAGTTTCCTCCGCCACCGCGGTCGAAGGTGGTGGAGCAGGCAGCAGCTCCACGCGACAAGACCTACGACGATATGCCGTATCCTCCGGTGGAATATCGACTGCTGGGGGCATTCCGGGTGTGGGCCGTGATTAATTACTTCTACCCCTATAAAGGGCTCATGGGCGAAGATTGGAACGACACGCTGCGCCAGTTTATCCCGCGCATGGAAGCAGCCAGGGACGCCCTCGACTATAACCTTGCGATTGCGGAGATGGTGACTCATATCCACGACAGCCACGGCGTGGTCTATAGCGACACTCTCGTTCAGCATTTCGGCGATGCCAGCGCGCCTATTCGTGTCAGGAACATCGAAGGATTGCCTGTGATAACGGGTTTCACTGACGGGGAGGCGGCGAAGAATGCCGGATTTGAAATCGGCGATGTGATCTTGAATTTGGATGGCCAGGACGCCCGCCAGCGAATCGCAGAGCGGCTGAAGTACACAGCCTTCTCGACTCCGCAGGCGGGCCTGTTCCGTGCAACGGAGAGAAGCCTTGCGCGGGGCCCCAAGGATTCCATTGCAACGTTCACCATCCGCGATGTTCACGATCAGGTGCGCGAAGTAAAAGTGGCGCGCAAAGTGGAATACATGCCGAAGAGCCAAGGTGATCGAAGCGGGGAGATCATGCGGTTGCTACCGGGGAACATCGGCTATGCAGACCTGGACCGCCTGCGGGTGACGCAAGTGGATGAGATGTTTGAAAAGTTCAAGGATTGTCCGGCGATCATCTTCGACGATCGAGGCTACCCGCAAGGAACCGCTTGGTCGATCGCGCCTCGCCTTACGGATAAGAATGACGTGGTTGCAGCACTATTCCGACGCCGAGACCCTGCGTCGGCGGACTTTCCCAACGGTGAATTGGCCAGTTCTGAGGCGCTGACCACGTTCCTGCAGAGTCTGCCCCACACCGAGAAGTCCCGCTACCATGGGCGCACGGTGATGCTGGTGGACGAGCGCACCATCAGCCAGGCGGAACACACCGGCTTGTTCTTTGAAGCGGCCAACGGCACGAAATTCATCGGAAGTCCCACCCAGGGAGCTAACGGCGATGTGACCAATCTCTCTGTCCCCGGAGGAATTCTCGTGTACTTCACCGGTCAGGGAGTCTGGCACGCCGATGGACGGCAATTGCAACGCATGGGCCTGCAGCCAGCCATTGAAGTCCTTCCGACGCTGACTGGAATCCGCGCAGGGAAAGACGAAGTATTAGACAAGGCGATCGAATACCTGCAGCGCGACCCGCAGTAACCGATTTGATTGGAATTGGCGATCCTGAAGGTTTTCGGCGGAGGTTTTCGTCGCTCAGGTAACAATCGAACCTCATCGCTGGCGATGAATCAGCATGGCGCTCATCGGAACACAATAGGTACCTGCAGGTCGACATTGCGAACGTTTTCCCAGGTCTCGGCGCTGCTCCGAGTGAATGATCTGCAATCCGGAAGTTTCACCTGCTACGCCTGCCCCGAACCTTGGGGGTACTGCGGGCTCCATAGCGGGAAGGGAGTCGGCCACTGGGCAAGTTGCCCAATTGTGAGTGGGTTTCAGAGCGGCATGAAATTGAATCGGTAATTCGGGCGCTTGGCAGGCTGCATCAGGTCGCAGCTCAGGGCGCGGTGTCTGGCCATCCTCGTCGAGCGACAATGCCATTCACAATTTGCCACCAACAGCATGATGCGCTGGGGTGCATTCCTTTACCGGCAAGACCTTATTGCCATAATGCAAACTGATCTCTCGTGACTGTGCCCGGAATCACCTCTGACCCGTCGGTATCGACAAATCCTGCTGCAGCGTGAAATCGAGGACGGTTTCACTCGGCACCTTTACATGGTCGCCCCCAATGATGATTTCCGAGCCTGCGCCGGCACCTGCGCCGACGCCCGCGCCGATCGCTGCTCCCTGGCCGCCGTCGGCAGCGGCGCCGATGAGCGCTCCAAGAGCCGCTCCGGCGACCGTTCTCTTCGTGGTGCTCGCGCCACGCGACTTGCCAGTCGCTTCATACTCTCCCGTCACCAAGGGCACCATCTTTCCATTCACTACAATCCCGGTCAGCTCCAGACGTAGCTGCGATCTGCCGGTGAACGTTCCTGACTCCTTCGATTCTGTCAGCCGGCCATAGACGAGGGCATCTTTCGCGACTACCACGTTGCCTTCCGACGTCAAGGGTTCTTCGAGCGAAGCCTGGAAGCGGTCTCCCACGAGGCTATCGGTGGAATCGATGGCATCGATGGTGCGCACATAGATTGGTGTCCCGGTTGGGATAGTTACATAGGCCGGCTTCGTTTCGACATGCGCTACCGCCGCCGGAGCGTCGGGAAGCGAACTCTGCGGCTGCGCCGCCGGGGCACTTGCCGCGCCTTCCGAATCGAACTTGAGCGACACGATGTCTGCGACGTTATACTTCTGTACCGTCGAGCCGACCTGGAAGCTGATTTCGGTCTCCGTACCACCAAGGAACTTGCCCTTAATCACGCTACCGTTCTTCAATTCCAATGTATCGGCCCACGCCATCGACGCCGCCATTGTCAACGCGGTAAGGAATCCGCATTTCAGCTTAAGCCTCATGATGTGCTTCGATGCCCCTGCCTACTTGCCTGATTCATATAAATTGTAGGCCCGTTTGGGACCCGCCTTCAGCCGAAGCACCGTTTGTTCTTCCTCGGAGATGCGCAGGGAGCGCAGAAAATTCACGTCGTTCTTGGTGAAGGGAGTGCCGTCTCCTGATTCAGAGCTCGTCTCGGTGTCTGCCGACTCAATCGAGGAGGCTTCATTCCGACCGATCGTCGGCCACTCTTCCCCAACGTCAACTGGCTAAAGGTAACCCGGATCGCCGTTTTTGTCTCCCCGGCCGCAGCGAATCACTCCGTCGTTTCGTACAATCAGTCATTATGAAAGCAATTGCGACGTTCATTGTTTTGTGTGCGAGCCTTCTCGTCCACGCCCAGAACCCGGCCCCCAAAAGCGTTCCCGCGAAGACTAGTGCCGTCCACACAGGCACTGCCGGCCCGCGTCCGTCCCTGCTGAACCCGGCCTCGTTCAAGGCCAAGGCGCCCGCGGTCTTCAAGGCAAAATTCACCACCACCGCGGGCGATTTCGTGATCGAAGTGCATCGCGATTGGGCGCCCCTCGGCGCAGACCGCTTTTACAACCTGGTCCGGTACGGCTACTTCACCAATGCGGCCTTCTTTCGCGTCGTTCCCGGCTTCGTTGTGCAGTTCGGGCTCAGCGCCGACTCCGCCGTCAACAAGGTCTGGAAGACCGCCACGATCCAGGATGATCCAGTCGTTCAAAGCAACAAGCGCGGAAAGCTTGTCTTTGCTACCGCCGGTCCCGGCACCCGCACCACACAACTCTTCATTAACTATGCTGACAACGCCCGCCTAGACGGCATGGGCTTCGCCCCCTTCGGGAGCGTCGTCGAAGGCATGGACGTGGTCGACAAGATATATGCTGTCTACGGCGAATCCCCGCGCCAGGATCTGATCTCCGAGCAGGGTGACGCCTACCTGAAAGCCAATTTTCGTGACATAGACAAGATCAAGCTGGCTCGAATCGTTCCTGCCGTGACACACACCCCGGCAGGGGCCAAACCAGCGGCCAAGCCATCGCCCAAGCCGGCGGCCAAACCCGCCCAGCAGTAGGTCCCGCGAGTGGGCACATCAGCCGTCTGATCGGCAGGTTTACGGGTCTAGGGCAGGGAGGGGAGGACAAGGGTTCGCCTATTGTCGAAAAAGTAGTCATTATGGTGTGACCGGCTCGATGCGCTCGACGTGGGTTAGGCTGAGGTAGTTTGCAGAACCACAGTCCAGAGCCACAAGCGGAGGGAACCGGTCATGAGAGAGAAGTTGCGATTTTTGGGTTTGGATGTCCACGCCGAAACGATTGCCGTAGCCGTAGCTGAACCGGATGGCGAGGTACGCAGCCTGGGTACGATAGCCAACCGCGAGGAATCGATCCGGAAGTTGATCAAGAAGCTTGGTCCCGTTGAGCAGTTGCGGGCCTGCTATGAAGCCGGCCCGACGGGCTTCGTACTCTACTGGCAGTTGACTCAGTTGGGAGTCGAGTGCGCGGTTGTTGCGCCAACTCTTGTTCCGAAGAAGCCAGGCGAGCGGGTCAAGACGGACCGGCTGGACGCTCTGAAGCTGTCACGCAGTCACCGTTCCGGCGATCTCACCGCAGTCTGGGTTCCAGACGAGAGCTCGGAAGCCTTGCGCGATCTTGTCCGGGCACGAGAGGCGGCCAAACCGGGGTCCCCACGGACAGGTCTTCGTCCGTGGGGTGGAAGCAGGATCAGCTGCGAGCGCGGCACCGGCTAACCAAGTTTCTGCTCCGCACAGGCCAGCGTCCTCCACTGGGACTGAAGGCGTGGACGGAAAAATACGTCGAGTGGATCCAGCAAGTCCACTACACACATCCGGCGCGGGAAGCCACTCTGCTGGATTGTCTGAACGAAGTGCAGCACATGGAACAACGAGTCAAGCGTCTGGAGCAGTCGATTCTCGAAGTGGTGAAGCTGGCTCCGGCGCCAGTGCAGGCAGTGATCCAGGGCCTG
>DATKGE010000411.1:0-15515 GCA_035510955.1 Occallatibacter sp.
GGGCACGGGGGATCTTGGGACTTATTGCTGCACGGGGGCTGGTGCGGCGGGTTGGGCTTGCTGGGCTGGTTGCGGCGCAGGCGGCGGCGCGCCGGCCTTGGCCGGTGGGGTGAGGACGAAGCCTTTGCGGACCAGGGCAAAACCCTGCTGGGGGAGTTCGGCCTGTAGAAGCTGGTTTTCGGGGCCGGAGAAGAGGTCGGATTTGGCGTCGGCGATGGTGGCGACCAGATGGTGAACCGTGATGGGCTTGCCGTCGAGGGTTCCCTTTTCGTCGGCATAGGTGGCTAGCTGGACGGGTACGATGGAGCCGTTCTGGACGCCGGATTTCTTGGGGAGGATGGCCCAGAGGTTGCGATTGTTTTGGGCGACGGCAATGGCCAGCAGGGTGTCGAATGCGCCGGGGTCGAAGTCGGGCAGGAAGACCGCGGTGGGGTGCAAGGCAAGGCGCGTGGTGGAGGCGCGGCCATTGGCGGAGACGTTGAGCAGGAACTGAGCTGAGTCTGGCGCGGCTGTGAGGCTGACGGCGGAGTTGTTCACCGTGGCGCTGAGCTGGACGTGGCGCAGACGGTTGGCCGAGGAGAGATTCTCGGTCTTGGAAAGCGAGTAATTGAGGCCCTGCATGGCGACGCGGACGATGGAGGTGGTGTCGTATCCATTGGGCTGGGCGGCGAAGGTGACGGTGGCGGTGCCGACCGGTTTGCCGTGCTGGGCGATGATGAAGCTGCCGGTCTGGGCCGTTGCGTGGAGCGAACCCACGAAGAGAAGAGCCGAAAGAAATGAGGTGAAACGGCGCATACGGATCTGATTCATCACTTTCAATTAGACACAAATCTGGGGGAAGAGTTGTTGCGAGTGCAGCGAGTCAGCTGGGTTTATGGGCGGGGATGGTTTCGTGGTTTCCCATCCTTGAATCAAAATCGATTCAAGGATGGGGCACCCGGCGATCTAATCCCTATTCCCTAATCCCTGTTCCCTGCTTTTATCCTTTGGCCACGGCGAAGCGCTTGTTGACTTCGTTCCAGTTGACGACGTTCCACCAGGCCTCAAGATACTTGGGGCGCTGGTTCTGGTACTTGAGATAGTAAGCGTGCTCCCATACGTCGTTGCCGAGGATGGGGTATTGGCCCTGGCTGAGAGGCGAATCCTGGTTGGGGGTAGTAACGACCTTGAGCTTGCCGCCGACAAAGATGATCCATCCCCAGCCGGAGCCGAACTGCTTGGCGGTGGTCTCGTTGAAGGTCTTCTTGAAGGCTTCGAAGTCGCCGAAGTCGGCTTTGATCTGAGCGGCGATGGGGCCGGTAGGCGCGCCGCCAACACCGGCCGAGCCGACGGGGCCCATGAGATTCCAGAAGGCGGTGTGGTTGGAGTGGCCTCCGCCGTTGTTGCGGACTACGCCGCGAATGTCTTCAGGGACGTCGGCCAGGCCGCGGAGCAGGTCGTCGACGGACTTGGCGGCCAGGGCGGGATGGCTGGCCAGGGCCGCGTTGACGTTGGTGATGTAGGTCTGGTGGTGCTTGTCGTGGTGCAGCTTCATGGTCTCCGCATCGATAAAAGGTTCGAGCGCGGCGTAGTCGTAAGGAAGCGGTGGAAGTTCGTAAGCCATTTGGGGAAATCTCCTTCGATTGGAATTGTACTGCGAGGATTTGGCCCGGCGATGCGCGGAAGTGGGCAGCGTGTTGGGCCGGGATGGTGGAGCAAAGTTTTCACACCCGGCACCGGATGCGTATGTTTGGATGGATGCCGGAAGGAATTGGTTGGGTGCGGAAAAGCTGCGAGAGGCAGGGAGCAGGGAATAGGAAATAGGGAATAATGAGCAGAGGTACCCGCCGATAATGGCGTATTCTACGAGGCGTGAAACCTTCGGGGGTCCGGGAACATCGTTAGGATGTGCGGCATTGCGCGGCTTCCTCTCCGCATCCGAAATTCAACTCCCTTCCCCCAAATTCGAAAAGAGCGATGTGACGATGAGCGAACAGCCGTTGTACCGATGGCTTGAACAACAGGGCGAGGCATTTGGCGCGCCGGGCATGGCGCCGCGCTGGACTTCCAGCGTGAAGGATGCGGTGGGGACGGCCTACGCGGCATCTAGCCGCATCTGGTTTACGTGCTCGCACGGGGTTCTGAACGAGGTCTACCATCCGACCATTGACCGCGCGCAGGTGCGGGACATGGAGTTCCTGGTCACGGATGGAGAGACGTTTTTCCACGAGGAGAAGCGCGACCTGCAGTCCACGTTCGAGTACATCCATGCGGAGGCGCTGGGGGTGCGGTATGTGAACCGCGATCCGGAGGGGCGCTACACGCTGACGAAAGAGATCATCTGCGACCCGCACCACTCCGTGGTTTTGAATCACGTCCGCATTGAAGGCGATAAAGAGCTGCTCCCGCGATTGAAGGTGTATGCGTTGCTGGCGCCGCATTTGGATGGCGGCGGGGCGGGCAACTCGGCGCGCGCGGTGGACCTTGCCGGGCGCAAGGTGCTGATGGCGTGGAAAAACAGGTGGTCGCTGGCCATGGCGGCCCATTGCGGTCCATCCGGAATCGGATTCTCGCGGGTTAGCTGCGGATTTGTGGGTACCAGCGACGGCTGGCGCGACCTGATGGACAACTTCCAAATGGATTGGGAGTTTGGCTCGGCGACCAACGGCAACATTGCGGTGATGGGCGAGCTGGACCTGGACGGCATGGGCAAGGACGAGGTGCTCGAATTTACGGTTGCGTTCGGCATCGGCGAAGGGCATCACACCGCGGCGCAGAAGACCGTGGGGTCGCTGGCGACGCCGTTTGCGGAGCTCCGGAGCCGCTACATTACGCAGTGGCAGCGGGCGGCTAACCCAATGTGGCTGGCGGCCAAAGCCTGCGACGACGGCAATCTGATGGGAACCAGCCATAACGTGCTGCTGGCGCATGAGGACAAGACATACTCGGGCGCGTTTGTAGCATCGGCGTCGATTCCCTGGGGCCAGGCCAAGGGCGACGACGATCTGGGTGGCTACCACCTAGTGTGGACGCGCGATATGGTGCAGACGGCTACCGCGCTGCTGGCCTGCGGGCGCGCGGAGACGGCGCGGCGGGCACTGGTTTACCTGGCCTGCACGCAGCAGCCCGACGGAGGGTTTGCGCAGAACTTCTGGATTGATGGGACACCTTATTGGAGCGGGCAGCAACTGGATGAGGTGGCGTTCCCGGTGATTTTGGCGTGGCGGCTGTGGAAGGCAGATGCGCTGGGCGAGTTGAAGATGTTTCCGTTTGTGGAGCGGGCGGCGGGTTTCCTGGTGCGGCAAGCGCCGATTACGCACCAGGAGCGCTGGGAAGAGAATGCGGGCTACTCGCCTTCCACGCTGGCGGCGGTGATTGCCGGACTGATTTGCGCAGCGGATATTTCGCGGGCGCACGATTCGGTGGAGCTGGCCGTGTTTCTGGAGGAGTTTGCCGACTGGATCGAGAAACATCTCGAAGACTGGACAGTGACGAATGAAGGCGTGCTGCTGCCGGATGTGAAGCGCCACTACATGCGGGTTCGTCCGCCGGAGAGCGGCGAGGCCTATGCGTGCGAAAGCTGTGGGACGGAGACCATCCGGCTGCAAAACCGGCCGCCGGGAACGCGGGTGGAGTTTGAAGCGCGCGAGATTATCGATGCGGGCTTTCTGGAGCTGGTGCGTTATGGGGTGCGGCGGGCGGACGATCCGCTGATGGTGGATTCGCTGAAGGTGGTGGACGCGGTGCTGAAGCGCGGGCTGCCGCAGGGACCGGGCTGGCTGCGCTACAACTGGGACGGCTACGGCGACCGGCCGGATGGCGGCCCGTTTCAAGGGTGGGGCCAGGGCCGGGTATGGCCGCTGCTGACCGGAGAACGCGCGCACTATGAGCTGGCGGCAGGAAAAGACATCACCGAGCTGATCAGAACGTACGAACGCTTTGCGACCGGCGGCCAGATGATGCCGGAGCAGGTGTGGGACCAGGCGAATATGCCGGGAACGAGCTTGAAGCTGGGCCAGCCGGGGGGGTCGGCAGTGCCGCTGGTGTGGGCGCACGCGGAGTATCTGAAGCTGCTGCGCTCGGCCGTGGACGGGAAGGTCTTCGACCGCATCGATGCGGTGTACGAGCGCTACTGCGAGCCGAAGAACAGGAAGCGGCTGCGCAAGGACGTGGAGATCTACACGCGCAGGCGGCCGATCCAGAAGATTGCGGCGGGCAATACGCTGCGCATTCTGGACGAGAAGAATTTTGAGTTGACGTGGACTACGGACGGCTGGAAGACGACGCACACGGCAATGAGCCGCAGCCTGGGCAGCGCGGGCCACAGCGCGGAGATTGTGACTGGCGCCGAGAACGGCAAGCTGGAATGGACCTGGCGCTGGACGGAGCAGGACACCTGGCTTGGTTACAATGTGGAGATGCAGGTTGAGGCCCAATAACTGGCCGAAAGTTCAAGCAACACGCGACCGCGGGTGAATGACAGTCCCCGCTGCTTTGAGCGGGACTGGGATCGACCCAAGGAAAGGATTCGTAGAAGCTTATGACCACAAGCATTGCTGGACCTTCGCTGGACAAAGCGGCACTGGATCAACTTTCGATCGATACCCTGCGGCTGCTGGCCGTAGACGCGGTGGAGAAGGCCAAGAGCGGCCATCCCGGCGCACCGCTGGGCTGCGCACCGATTGCCTACCTGCTCTATCACAAGCTGATGAAGCATAATCCCAAGCACTGGAAATGGGCGGACCGGGACCGGTTTGTGCTGTCGAATGGACACGCGTCGGCGTTGTTGTATTCAACGCTGTTTCTCTCCGGCTACAAGATGACGCTGGACGACCTGAAAGCTTTCCGGCAATGGGACTCGATTACGCCAGGGCACCCCGAGTATGGCGAAGCGGAAGGCGTGGAAGTGACGACAGGCCCGCTCGGCCAGGGTATTGCGATGAGCGTGGGCATGGCCATCGCCGAACGGCATCTGGCCGCCATCTATAACAAGCCAGGCTTTGAGATTGTGAATCACCACACCTTTGCGCTGTGCGGCGACGGCGACCTGATGGAAGGCGTAAGCCATGAGGCCGCGGCGCTGGCAGGAATGCTCGGTTTGGGCAAGCTGATCTGGATTTACGACGACAATCTGATCTCGCTCGATGGACCGACGGAGCTGAGTTACAACGACGATGTGATGGAGCGCTTCAAAGCGCTGCACTGGCATACGCAGCACGTGGCCGACGGAAACGATCTGAAGGCCATTGAAGCGGCCATTGAAAATGCCAAGGGCGAGACCGAACGGCCGTCAATCATCGCGGTGCGCACAGTGATTGGTTACGGCAGCCCCAAGGCCGGCACCAACAAGGTGCATGGCGAAGCGATGGGCGCGGAAGCGGTGGCGGCGACGAAGAAGTTTTTCGGCTTTCCCGAAGACAAGAGCTTCTACGTGCCGGACGATGCGCTGGCCAACTGGCGCAAGGCCGTGGATCGCGGCGCCAATCTCGAGGCCGAGTGGAAGAAGAAGTTTGCCGGCTACGCGGAGGCCAATCCGCAATTGGCGGCGGAGTTCGAGCGTACCCAGAAGGATGTACGCAAGGACGGCTGGATCAAGGCGATTCCGAGCTTTCCCGCGGGCAAGCCGGTGGCCACGCGCAATGCGGGCGGAGCGGTGATGAACGCGATTGCGGAGATTGTGCCGGAGCTTTTTGGCGGCGCTGCGGACCTGACCTCGTCGACCAAGACGATCTTCAAACCAGGCGCAAGTTTCCACGTGGACCCGGCGGGGCGGAATGTGTTTTTTGGCGTGCGCGAGTTTGGAATGTGCGCGGCGGTGAACGGCATGGCGGCGCATGGGGGATTGATTCCCTTCGGGTCGACATTCTTCTGCTTCTCAGACTATTGCAAGCCGGCGATAAGGCTGGCCGCGCTGATGAAGATCCGCTCGCTGTTTGTGTTTACGCACGATTCGATCGGACTGGGCGAGGATGGGCCAACGCATGAGCCGATTGAGCATTTGATGATGTTGCGCGCCGTTCCGCAGCTCACCGATTTTCGTCCGGCGGATGCGAACGAAACGGCAGCAGCGTGGAGGCTGGCGCTGGAGCGAACGGGACCAAGCTTCTTTGCGCTGAGCCGGCAGGATCTGCCGGTGATCGATCCGGCGGCAGTGGATGTGTACGGTGGAGTAAGCAAGGGCGCGTACGTGCTTGAGGATGAGGCCAACCCGCAGGTGGTGCTGATGGGCACGGGCTCGGAGGTGTCGGTTGCGGTGGAAGCGGCCAAGCTGCTGGCGGCGGATGGAATTCGCACCCGCGTGGTGAGCTTCCCGAGCTGGAAGATCTTCGAGGAGCAGACTGCGGAGTATAAGGCGAGCGTGCTGCCGGCCGGCGTGCCGAAATTGGCGGTTGAAGCCGGGGCAACGCTGGGCTGGTGGAAGTATGTGGGCCTGGACGGCGATGTGGTCGGGCTGGACCGGTTTGGCGCTTCGGCGCCGGGGCCGGTGGTGCTGGAGAAGCTTGGATTTGGCGCGGCCAACGTGGCCGCGCGAGCCAGGAAGCTGGTGAAGTGAGAAAGGGACTAAGGGACTAGGGACTAAGGGACTAGTCGCTGACTCCAAGGGAGTGCGCGGTGAAGTTAGTCATCAGTTCGGATCATGCGGGATTTCCTCTGAAGGAAGAGGTGCGCGCGTACCTGGCGAAAGCAGGGCACGAAGTGGTGGACCTGGGCGCTTACAAGCCCGATCCGCTGGACGACTATCCCGACTTTGCGGAGAAAGTTGGCCTGGCCATCAGGGCGGCCCAAGCGCCGCGCGGGATTTTGATTTGTGGCTCGGGCGTAGGCGTTTGCGTGGCGGCCAACAAGATTCCGGGGATCCGCGCGGGAATGTGCCATGATACTTACTCCGCGCACCAGGGCGTGGAACACGACGATATGAACGTGATTGTGCTGGGCGCGCGAATTATCGGACCGGCGCTGGCATACGAGTGCATCGACGCGTTTGTGGCCGCGAAGTTTATTGCCAATGAAGAGCGGTTTACGAGGCGATTCAAGAAAGTGCTGGCCATCGAGGCCAGGTATCAATGCGGAGACGGGTCGGCGAATCCGGCCTGAAACTCAAGGGGGTTGAAGGCTGGCGAATTGTGGGGAGGTCAAAGATTGCCCCCGGATTGGCGGCGAGTGGGTTACCAGCTTCATCAGGAATTCATCACAGACACACGTACTGAAAGGCGCCGATGTTCCCCTTCGACGTGATCCTGTTCGATGTTGGCGGAGTGCTGCTGACCAATGGCTGGGACCACGGCGAGCGCGCCGCGGCGATGGAGCATTTTCACCTGGACCGGGCGGCCTTCGAGGCCAGGCACCCTGCACCCTACGACGCGTGGGAGCGGGGTGCGATTCCCATGAAGGCTTATTTGGATGCGACCGTGTTTTACGAGGCCCGGGATTTTTCTCACGACGAGTTCTTTGCTTACATGCTTGCCCAGTCGAAGCTGCTTGCCGATGGAGCGCTGGGAATCCTGGCCGAGCTTGCCGCATCCGATAAGTGCATGCTGGGCGCGCTGAATAACGAGGCGCGCGAGACCAACGAGTATCGATTCGAGAAGTTCGGACTTCGCAGATATTTTAAGGTCGCGCTGAGTTCGTGCTATTTGGGATTGCGCAAGCCGGATGTAGCGATTTACAAGCGGGCCCTGGATATTCTGGGACGGCCGGGGGAGCGGGTTCTCTTTATCGACGATCGGCCGGAGAATGTCGCGGGTGCGGCGGCGGCGGGGATGAAGGGAATTCGATTTCAAGGCGCGGACAGTTTGCGGCGGGAGTTAGCAGGTTTGAGAGTTATCTAAAGGATCACCGAATGGAGGAGTTATGCAACTGGGATTGATTGGATTGGGCAAGATGGGCGGTAACATGGCCGAGCGGCTGCGGCTCGGCGGCCACCAGGTAGTGGGCTTCGACTTCAGCGCCGACGCCGTGAAAAAGCTTACAGCATCGGGCAATGTGGGCGTGTCGACGCTGCCGGACTTAACCAGGAACTTGAAGGGCCGGAAGGCGATCTGGATTATGGTCCCGCAGGGCAAGCCTGTGGACGACACGATCGCCAAGTTGGAACCCGCGTTGAATCCGGGCGACATTCTGATCGACGGCGGTAACTCGAATTACAAAGACACCATGCGCCGGCACGACGAAATTGCCAGGAAGGGATTTCAGTTTGTGGATGTAGGGACTTCGGGCGGAGTGTGGGGCCTGAAGGAGGGTTACAGCATGATGATCGGCGGCGACAAGGAGCCGGTCGAGTATCTGCGGCCTATCTTCGAGACGCTGGCGCCGGCCGCCGACAAGGGTTGGGGACACGTGGGTCCGGGCGGCTCGGGGCACTTTGTGAAGATGATTCACAACGGGATCGAGTACGGAATGATGCAGGCCTATGCGGAAGGCTTCACGATCATGGAGACAAAGAAGGAACTCGGCCTCGACCTGCCGCAGATATCGCAGATATGGCGTTATGGGAGCGTGGTGCGGAGCTGGCTGCTTGACCTGGCCGCCGATGCGCTGGCGAAGAATCCCAAGCTGGAAGGCCTGGAGGCGTTTGTCGAGGACTCCGGCGAAGGACGCTGGACGGTGATGGAGGCCATCGATCTGAATGTTTCCGCGCCGGTGATTACCGAGTCGCTGATGCGGCGCATTCGTTCGCGCGAGGAGAATAACTTCACCGACCGCATGCTGGCCGTGATGCGCAATGAATTTGGCGGACATGCGGTGAAAAAAGACTAGCGGACAGCATACAGCGGACAGCATACAGTCTTCGATGCGGCAGATTCGGACTTATTGGCCTTTAACTGGAAGCTGTTTGCTGTTAGCTTGGCGCTCACTGAGCGCCTGGAGGTTGTTATGGCGACGATGCAGATGAGTGTGCGGCCGGAGGATCTATCCAAGGTTCCTCACGGGGGGGAAAGGATTCCCGAGGCGGGGATTCTGGTGATTTTTGGCGCTTCGGGCGATTTGACCAAGCGGAAGCTGCTTCCGGCGCTGTTTCACCTGCGGCAAAACAACCTGCTGCCCGACAAGTTTTCCATTGTGGGCGTGGCGCGGCGGCCGCTGGGCAACGAGTTTGCCGAAGATATGCGCGACGGCATTGTGAAGTTTGGCGGTGCGGACACAAACGATCCGAAACTGGATGAGTTTGTAAAGGACATCAGTTACTTCCCTCTTAACTTTGACGACCCGGCGAGTTATGCGGGATTGAAAGCTGAGCTAGAACGGATTGACAAGGAGAAAATCCTGGGCGGAGACAGGCTTTTCTATCTGGCCAC
The DNA here is from genome assembly GCA_035510955.1 of Occallatibacter sp. Classification (GTDB taxonomy): domain Bacteria; phylum Acidobacteriota; class Terriglobia; order Terriglobales; family Acidobacteriaceae; genus Telmatobacter. The sequence goes on from DATKGE010000411.1 coordinate 9,276, forward strand.
GGCGCCGGAGTTCTTTTCCGGAATCGTGGAGAATCTGGGCGCGCAGGGGATGGCGCAGCCGGAAAAGGGCAAGACGGCGGTGGTGATCGAGAAGCCATTTGGCCACGATCTCGACTCGGCTCGCGAACTGAACCACCAGGTGAACGCGGTGTTTCAGGAGAGCCAGGTGTTCCGCATCGACCATTATCTCGGCAAGGAGACGGTGCAGAACATCTTGGTCTTCCGCTTTGCCAATGGAATCTTCGAGCCGATCTGGAATCGCAATTACATTGACCATGTGCAGATCACCGCGGCGGAGACGCTGGGCGTGGAGGGGCGCGGGCCGTTCTACGAGAAGGCAGGCGCGCTGCGCGACGTGGTGCAGAACCACATGATGGAGCTGCTGAGTTTTGTGACCATGGAGCCGCCATCGAGCTTTGAGGCTGAAAGCGTTCGGCGCGAAAAGCTGAAGGTGTGGCAGGCCATTCCGCCCATTCCAATTTTGAATACGGTGCGCGGGCAATACGGGCCGGGAGTGATCAACGGGCAGAAAGTGGTGGGCTATCGCGATGAGGAGCGCGTGAATCCGGAGTCGGGCACCGAGACATACGCGGCGATCCGGCTGGAGATTGAGAACTGGCGCTGGGCGGGTGTTCCGATTTACTTGCGTGCGGGCAAGCGGCTCAAGCAGCAGGCCACCGAAGTCAGCATCCAGTTCAAGCAGCCGCCGCTGCTGATCTTCAACCGGCTGCAGAACAGCGGTCCGTGCCAGGAGATTCAGCCCAACCTGCTGACCATTCGCATTCAGCCGGACGAGGGGATTGCGCTGCGCTTTGGGGCCAAGGTGCCCACTTCGTCGGATATGTCGGTGTGCCCGGTGAATATGGACTTCGACTACGAGAAGGCGTTCGGCAAGTCGAGCGCGAACGGCTACGAGCGGTTGCTGCTGGAGTCCATGCTGGGCGACCAAACGCTGTTTGCGCACCGCGACGGCGTGGAGACGACGTGGGCGCTCTATACGCCGATACTGGAAGCCTGGGCGGCGAAGAAGCCGGAGGTATTTCCGAATTACTTTGCGGGCAAGTTTGGTCCGGAGTGCTCAGACCGGCTGCTGGAGCGGGACGGGCATGCGTGGAGGAATGATTTGGGGCGAAAGGGCTGAGTTAGCCAGCTGCCGGTAGGTGAGTTAGTCATTGATGCGGCGCATCAACAGGGAGTAAGCTCTGCCTATGCGCCGCATTTTCTTTGGACTTTTGATAGTCCTCTTCTCGGGATTGGCCAGCGCCCAGCAATCCATACGTCAGGTTGACTTCAAGAACTTTACATATCCTTTGAGCGGTCCTTTGCTGGGGCATGGCGAGCTGAAATGGCTGCGCACGCCGGAGGATGAGTACTCGAACAGAAAGCCAATCAATTTGGTCCACGGGCAGGATGGGGAAGGCTTCACGCTGCAGTCCGTGACCTTCTCCGATGTGACGGGCGATGGTCAAGAGGACGCGATTGCCGTCCTCCTTTACCAAACCGGGGGCACTCAGAATACCCATTATGTGTATATCTATTCGTTTACAGATGGTAAGCCGAAGCTGCTGGCCTATTGCCACACGGGCAGCCGAGGATATTCCGGTCTCTACGGGGTTTACGGCGCGCGTGGAGCACTTGTTTTTGAGTTGCTTGACCAGAAGAAGATGGAGGGTGAATGCTGCTCGTCAGGTTTCGTACGAACCCGATACCGATGGCGCGCCGGCCGTTTTGAGGCGGTCGGCGCCAAGGAATACGGAGAAATTAAAGAGCCGTAGGCCGAGGCGGAATTTACGGTCTATTCGCGGATGACTTTCACGAAGACGCCGTCGGGGAGTTCGCCTTCCAATAGGTGCACGACGCCGCCTTTTACGTAGCCCTCCAGGACTTGGTGTTGGGTCACGTGCGGCTGCGGTTTTGCGAATCCCGAATGCCGTTCGCCGGGCGTTCGGCTCGGCGTGGCGGACGATGCCTCGGGCAGGCGTTTCTGATCTCTGGTCCCTGATCCCTGATCCCTGCCTTTCCTCATCCCCTTGTCCATGGCTTCGTTTGCCAGGAGGTCGGCTTCCTGGTTGCCGCCGCGAAGGGTGTGGCGCATTTCAAATTTCTCCAGTTTGGCGGCGAGGCGGCGGGCTTGCTCGTAAAGCGGGCGCAGGACGGGGCTGGCGACTTTGTACTGGCCCTTCATCTGCTTGACCATCAGTTCGGAGTCGGAGACCACGCGCATGCGTTTCGCGCCGTTCTCGATGGCCCATTGCAACACCGCCAGCAGGCCGGAGTACTCGGCGTAGTTGTTGGTCTGGATTCCGAGGAACTGGCTGAGACGGGCGGCGATGCGGCCTTGCGGGTCTTCAATCACGGCGCCGTAGCCGGAGGGGCCGGGGTTGCCGCGGGAGCCGCCGTCGCAGTGGGCGGTGAACCAGCCTTCCTGGGCTGAAGGGTCGGGATTGGCGAAGAGATTTCCGGTCATCGAGTTCTAGTGTAATCGGGCTGGCGCGTCGACGATTTTTGTTACTGTTGAATGGCTGAGAGCATCAGAAAGGACATGAGCATGGAAAAGGCAACATTTGGGGCGGGGTGTTTTTGGGGCGTGGAGGCGGCGTTTGCGGCCATCAAGGGCGTGACGGCGACGGCAGTGGGCTACGAGGGAGGCAAGCTGGAGCGGCCCAGCTACAAAGACGTATGCACGGACCAGACCGGGCACGCGGAGGTGGTGGAGCTGGACTTCGATCCGGCGCAGGTGAGCTTTGAGCAACTGCTGGACGCGTTCTTCGCGCTGCACGATCCGACCACGCTGAACCGGCAGGGCCCGGACTGGGGCGCGCAATACCGGTCGGCCATCTTCTTCCACTCGCCGGAGCAGGAGACCGAGGCGCTTGGCAAAATCGAGCAGCTCACCAACGAGGGGCGATTCAAGCCGCGACGGATTGTGACGAAGGTAGAACCGGCGCAGACTTTCTGGCTGGCGGAGGAGTACCACCAGAAGTACCTGGAGAAGCGCGGGCAGGCAAGCTGCCATATTTAGGGGCCAGGGTTCAGGGGCCAGGGGTCAGCTTTCGGTTGCTGCTTGGGGATTGGCGGGGGCGGGGAACGCGTCCGGCGCGGATTCCCCGAAGTCCTCGCTTTCCGTGGATAGATATTCGGACTGGGGTGAGGTGATTAGCGGCGAGTCGCCTGATGCGGCGGCGCCTGGCTCGTCGATCCACAGGCAAACAATCCACCAGACGATCACGGCAATGAAGACCGCGCCGTTGGCGTTGAAGAGCTTGTCGCGCAGGCCGATGATGCGGTCGTACTCCGCCTGGCTGTGGGGGACGGCGGTGCGTGCAATCAACTGCCACAGGCCTTCCACGGCCAGCTGTGCGCAAGACGCGGTGGAGAGGCCGATGATTATGCGCTGGGTATGGGTGCGCCAGCCCGCGCCGCAACTGCGGCCCAGGAGAATGACCAGCAGGCCGAGTTCGACGGTGAGCAAGTCGACCAGCATATCGAGCTTTTGAGCGCCCAGCTGCATCAGCTGCAGATCGGCCAGGAAGGAGCCGGCGCTGAGGGTTTTCCAGGCCGGCCAGGGTCCCCAGGCGGCCAGGATGCCGCCACCCACGATCAGGACCGCGAGGGCTCCCGAGTACCAGGCCATGCGCTTCACGGGAGCAAAGGCGCGTTGCGCCATCTCCACCACCACCAGAAAGCCGACGACCGCGGACAGGTCGGCCATGACGATGAAGATGGCGCTGAGCGTGATGCTGGGCATGCGGCCAAAGAGCAGGCGGCTGGCGAGCAGGCGCAGGGCCATGAGGAGAATGCCCAGCGAGAACCAGGGAAAACGCTTGATCCGATCGCGGCCGAGGAGCACGACGAGCAGCACCAGTTGCGCGGCGAAGGTAAGCGTCCAAAGGATTTGAACGGTGGTAAAGTGAAAATTCGGATGCATTTTTGCCTTGTCCGGGCCGCGCTGTACTTGCCGCGCCGGCCACGCTTTCTAGTCTAACCGGCTGAAGAGCGGAAGCGCCTCACGGGGGAGCAGGCTGGTTCAGCAGCGGAACCACGGAGATGCGGCCGAAAACCGCAGAGGATCGCAAGCGGCAGTACGCGTTAGGCGGATCAGCCTTTTCATCCGCTTGCGGGGTTGCGCGCATCGGCATCGCTCTGAGTCGCAACCAGCAGGGACAGACGGAAGGCGAAAATCGGGCAAGCCCTCGCTGGCGTTCGGGGTACCTGCGGGATGCTCGCGAAGGCGATTAGAAAGGCTACCGAAATGGGTCCGGATGGCGAGGTTCGTCCGACTCGACGTTCATCAGGTCACTCATCGCTCCCCCAGTTACATGTCCCACAAGTACGCGGTATCCGATGACCGCGCCAGTCGTGACGCCCAGTTGATCCGCAAGACGATGATCGGCATAAACTTCCAAGAAGATCCACCCAAGGCCCATGAACTCCCAGAGGTAAAACTTCTCGATTCCCGTTATTTTGCGGAGCTCGCGCTGCAACTGAATGCGCGGCAAGCTTTTGAAATGATCAAGTGCCGTACCCATAACGCACCTCCCGCGACTTCAGGATGAAAAAACCTGAAGTGAGATCTCCCTTTTTTTGGACCCGGTTCCAATGCGCAGGAATTATACGCTTCCCAAAACGATTGAAGAGACAGGCCCTGGCATTTGGGTCTGGCCCGACGCATATCGGAACTTGAGGCGAGTAGCGATGGCCAAGGCCGTTGCTCACTTGAGCGGGCACAAAATTGAGCACAACAAAAAAACTGGAGGCGATCTTCGCACCGATCGAGAGGCCATAAATATTGCAAATAAAAAGAGGCTGTATGGTGCGCCCGGAGAAATTCGAACTCCCGACCTAACGCTCCGGAGGACTTAAATAATCAAGAATCAACAGCTTATGGTGATTGCGATGAAAAGTGATGAGTTGCGATCCATGCTGATGGTTTACGGGGTTCCAGCCGTCAGCTGACCCTGTCCTCGAAAAGACAAATACAAAAACCACCCCAACGATTCGCAGATGTTGACAGGATCACACCATATCATGTCCGGATAGCCGACAATCCGCCCGGAGCACGTATGACGCTACAGGCACCCAGCGAACGGCCTGGGAATGGGTGCAGATGGCGCACTCCGCGGCTTCTTCCCCAAAAGGCTTCTTGCAATGTCACCATGACAAGCGTGCCTTGTAAGCGATGTTTATCCTCTATCTATGTGGCGTTGTTGGGGAGCAACCGGGGAGTCGTGAAAGTTGACGCGATCGCCTGGAAGATATCACTCAGGCTTACTGTCGCATGAGAAGCGTCCTGGCAGGTGCTGCCCGATCCGCTCTGGTTGTAGTCGGAGTAGAAATACGCCAAGGAAGTTGCGATGTTCTCCATCGTCAAGCATGGGGTAACCTGGGAGAGGTTGAAGGAGACGTTCGCACTGCTAACGACAGAACTTTGAAGCGTGGTATCGGTCAAGCCGATGTTCCACCCGCTGTTGCAACCCGTACCCTCCGAGCCGTAGGCGACCGAGTACACCCTGGTTCCTTTGCTTGTGGCATACTGTGCGGCCGCCATTGCCTGCTGGCACTGGTCAAACCAATCCGGATACACGCCCTTTGACGATCCGCTTCTTGAACCCCCGGATGGCGAGGAACTGAGCGTGTCATAGCCGAGCGTGCTCGAAGCGCTGGTTGCTGGAGTGTAATAAGCGGGGACGGGATCGGCAGGACTCGTGCTGGTAGGCCCTACCTCGCTGAGGGCCGGGCCCGACGGGAACTCATTCGCGTCCGCGTATTGGTTGGAGGAGTTGGCTGTTCCGTAGGCGCCGGAATTGAATGATACTCCAGCCGATGTTTTACCCTCATAGTAGCTGGCGTTGGACTGGCCATCGCTGAGGACGATGATCGCGTTATTCCCCCCGTTTGGCGAGTTTGCAGCCTGTTCGGCAACCAGCGCCGCCTGCGCCTCATAGATTGCGCCTGGAAGGTAGGTGTTTCCGAATCCGCTGCCGGAACCGGTACCCCAGATGCCGAAAGTATACGTCAGGCAACCTTTGGTACTCCCAACCCCGACCGCCTTCACGAGGTCGGAACTGGAGTTCAAACCGCCCGTGGCCGAAGGTGCGTAATAATCGCTCAAGAACGGGGTGATCTGGTAGGTCGCTGTCCACGTCTTGCCTGGAGACGTGGCAGCCGAGGTGGTTGTATAACTCATGGACGTGGCGTTCGGCACCCCATTCAAGGCTGCCCCCGGAACGGGCTCTCCCC
>DATKGE010000412.1:0-11709 GCA_035510955.1 Occallatibacter sp.
TTTCAGGTCGCCGGCGCCGGCCACGCAGCACTTGCCCATGCCGCGGGTGACGACGGCGGCGTGCGAGGTCATGCCCCCGCGCGAGGTGAGAATGCCGGACGCGACTTCCATGCCGGCGATATCTTCCGGTGTGGTTTCTCCGCGTACCAGAATGATGGACCGGTAGGCGCCGCTTGCGTAGTGTTTCACTGCGTCTTCGGCAGAGAACACGATCTGGCCTACTGCCGCGCCGGGCGATGCAGGCAGGCCGGTGGCGAGGACTTCAATCTTCTCGCCCTTTTCAACAAGCCGCGGAACCAGGAAGTCGTACAACTGGTTCGGCTCGACGCGGAAGATGGCTTCCTCCTGCGTGATGAGGCCTTCGCGCACCATGTCGATGGCGATGCGCACCGCGGCCAGGCCGGTGCGCTTGCCGTTGCGCGTCTGCAGCATGTAGAGCTTGCCATCCTGGATGGTGAACTCGAAGTCCTGCATGTCGCGATAATGCTTTTCCATCTTCCAGGTCACGGTCTGCAGATGGTCGTAGACCTTGGGCATGGCCCGTTCCAGCTCGCTGATCGACAGTGGCGTGCGAATGCCCGAGACCACGTCTTCGCCCTGCGCGTTCATCAGGTACTCGCCAAAGAAGACGTGCTCGCCGGTGGCCGGATTGCGCGTGAAGCCGACGCCGGTGCCGGAGTTCTCGCCCAGGTTGCCGAAGACCATGGCCTGCACGTTGACTGCAGTGCCCAGCCAGTCGTCGATGTGGTTGATGCGCCGATAGGTCTTGGCGCGATCGTTCTGCCAGCTTCTAAAGACGGCATCGCGCGCCTGCACCAGTTGATCGAGCGGGCCCTGCGGGAAATCCTTGCCGGTCTCCTTGCGCACCAGCTTCTTGTACTCGACGATGATTTCTTTCAGCGCCTCTGGGAGCAGATCGTAGTCGAACTTGATTTTTTCGCGCTCTTTAATGCGATCGAAGATGTGTTCGAAATGCTTCTTGGGAATATCCAGGACGACGCTGCCGAACATCTGAATCAGACGCCGGTAAGAGTCATAGGCAAAGCGAGGATTGCCGCTGCGCTTGGCCAGCGCCTCGACGGCGTTGTCGTTCAGGCCCAGGTTGAGAATGGTGTCCATCATGCCGGGCATGGAAAACTTAGCGCCGGAACGAACCGAGACGAGCAGCGGATTTTCTCCCGCGCCCAGCTTCTGGCCCTGCACCTTCTCCAGATGCTCGAGGGCGGCGTGCATCTCGACGTCGACCTGCGAGCTGACCGCGCCGCGCATGTACTCGCGACAAGCCTCAGTCTGAATGGTGAATCCCGGAGGCACCGGCAATCCGGCGAGGGTCATCTCGGCCAGGCCCGCGCCTTTGCCGCCCAGCACGTCTTTCATTTTGCCGTTGCCGTCGGCCGTTCCGCCGCCAAAGGAGTACACATACTTGATTGAAGTTGACGTTGAGTCCACCGGGGCGGCAGACGGCTGTTCCAGAACGCCCTGCGTCATGGGATGATGCCTCCGTGTTCCAGGATCTCCGCAACAGCGGCTCCCGATGAGAGGGTGGCGGGACGGAGGCTCAGCAATCCAACATGAATGCGGCTAAAGGGCTGAGCGCGTGCGGGTCATCCAGGCATCTGACAGCGCGTCACGGCGTTGACTTGTCGCTAGTACAAATAGCGCCGTCAGTATACCGTTGCATGTGCCACTCGTCACAGACGAATCGTTTGCCGGAAGTTTGAAGTGGAGGCTATCGGTCGGAATTTCCGCAATCTGAGACGCCAAGTGCCCCCAGAGCGGAGTTTGCGAGCAGGGGGCGTGAATCAAGCTGCAGGGCGTTGCGTCCGCGGGCCGGAATGCGAATTTCGGACCGCATTGTGGGATAGAAGATAGCGGTCCAAACCTACCATGACCAGAATCTGCTCGACGCGCGCCGACACGTTTGTCAGGCCGAAGCGGTGCCCCGACTCCCGCGCGCTGCGGTAGAGCGCCACCAGCGCGGTAATGCCTGCGGCGTCAATGCGTTCCACGCCGCTCAGATCGAGCATGACGCTGCGCTCGCGCACCATTGGCCCCACATGCGCCAGCAAGACCACGTCCTGGCCTCGCACCAGCTCGTTCAGTTCTGCCGGCTCGGCGGGCTTTATCGTAACGGTCGCCATCGGTTCGCACATTGCAATGGTCATAAAAATCTCCTTAAGAAGGCCTGGATTTATCGTCGGCTGCCGGTCATTGAGCGCAATCCGTATCTTGGTACTTGCACTCCGGCGGCCAAACCTGCCTGAAGAGGGAATATGCTGTAATCACAAGGGATAGCAGCCATCCGCAATTCTTACTCGCGATTGCGGGGGTGTTCAGTTTCGTTTCCGGCGTTCGCAATCGGACACAGTGTTCCCTACGCAAACAGGGGTGACTTTGGTTCCATGTTTCCTTCTGAGCCAACTTCTGCGCAGCCCCAGCCGCCTCTGCGGCGGGAGGAGGTGCGCTCGCTGGCCCTCTCTATTGGATTCACCGAGGCAGGCCTGGTTGCACTTCCTCATGTTGCTGAAGACCGCGATGCGGAACGATTCGCGGAGTGGGTGGACGCGGGCCGCGCGGGGACCATGCGCTACCTGGAACGTGTGGATGAGAGGGGACGGCTGGTGCGGTCGCGGGTAAGCGTGCCGTTTCCGTGGGCGCGCTCGGCCGTTGTGTGCATTTCCAATTATAACGGCTCAGAGCCGCGCTCCATTGAACCGGCCGGGGCCGGCTCCGGGTGGATTGCGCGCTACGCGTGGAGCAGCCGCAAGGACGCAAGCGGCGCACGCCTGCCCAGCGATTACCACAAGGTGCTCAAGAAAAGGTTGCATGCGATCGAGGCCCGGCTGCACGAGCGACTGGGCGTTTTTGAAGCGCGAGGCTACGTCGATACGGGCCCCGTCGTGGAGCGCGCACTGGCCACGGCTGCGGGCCTTGGCTGGACGGGAAAAAACACCTGCCTCATCCATCCCAAGCTGGGGTCGTACGGGTTTCTTGCCGTGCTGCTGACTTCGCTGGATGTGCAGCAGGAACAGCGGCCGCTGACGGTGCCCGATCGCTGCGGAAGCTGCCGCCGCTGCCTGGACGCATGCCCGACCGGCGCGCTCATTGCCCCTTACCAAATGGACGCCACGCGCTGCATCTCCTATCTGACCATCGAGCATCGCGGCCCCATTGACGCAGCCCTGATGGAAGGCATGGGTCGGCAGGTTTTCGGCTGCGATATCTGCCAGGATGTGTGCCCGTGGAATCGAAAGGCGCCGATCGGCACTGACCCCGAACTCGAGGCGCGCGCCGCGCTGGTTAATCCCGAGCTCGATTGGCTGGCGCAACTGGACGAGACGCAATTCGAGCGGCACTTCAACGGCTCGCCGGTGCGCCGGGCGGGCTTTCAAGGAATGCGCAGAAACATCGCCATCGCCATGGGCAACAGCGGATTGGCCCGCTTTGACCCCTTGCTTGAGCAGTGGACTGAGGCCGTGGATCAGGGTCTGCGCACGGCGGCGCAGTGGGCGCTCGCCCGGCTGCAAGCCAAGGCGAATCCGCCAAAGCCCGACTAACTTCGCGACCCTGGTCTAACTCGGCTAACATGACTCCTTATGCGAGTTAGAGCGAGTCCTCAATCCCGTCGTCGCGGCAGATCGACTTATGCCAAGTTAGACAACGCGAGTTACATCTGCCGCACTCAGTCCCTTGGGACCCTGCTGGCAAACAAACTCCACTGCTTCGCCTTCATTCAGCGTTTTGTAACCGCCCTCCTGGATGGCGGAGAAATGTACAAACACATCTTCTCCGCTGGAGCGTTGAATGAATCCGAAGCCTTTGGCGCCATTGAACCACTTCACTACGCCTTGTTCCTTCATGTGCACTCTCCTTTACTTGTCTGGGCTCAACTCACCGCAGTGCGCGCTTTTCCGCTCGGGGCGAGCGGAGAAATCCCTGAAGACGCCGCGAGCCGCCCCTGCGCACCGGCATGGTGCACTTGCGGCAGCTCGATAACATTCCCAGGCTGAGTTGATCTCCTGAAGAATTGAAACTTCCAAACCCAATGGCCTTCCATGCTAGGTTCTCGGCCCGCTCGAACGCGCCGTGCTCTTGTTATGGCCTGAATCGAATAAGGATGCAATAAGAAAATGAAGATGGCATGGTCGCCGCCTAGCCATCCTTCTCTTCCGTCGCCGGCTTATTGTGCCTTCGCGCGCAGTCTGGACAGAGGTCTATCCTTGAAGAAGCACCCATCTTTGAGCTGCGCTGCGCCGAAGCCGAGGCGCAGGGCAGCCGCAACGTTCTATGTGCATCGATGAAGGAGCAGCGCGTGGTTGAAGTTTCAGATTCCAGTACTGAGAATGAAGCTGTTGTTGCCGTGACCCTGAGTGGCGCTGACCCGGTTACCCGCTCTAAGTGGTACCGCTGGCGCAAGGACGGCAAGGCTCTGATCGACTACCTGCTCGACAGCGGGGTGCACACGTTCGCATTCAGCGTGGCGGCCAACGCCATCATCTCTTTCATCCCGTTCATCGTACTGCTTTACACGCTCTGCCGTTCGGTCTTCCACTCGAAACAAATGGTCGATGTGGTGAGCAACATGGTGAACTATTTCCTGCCCACGACCGCGAGCCAGGGCTTCATCACGTATAACCTTGAGGCAGTGGTTCCGCGCCATGGCGTGCAGGTCCTTTCCCTGGTCATGATTCTTATCTCCTGCACGGGAATTTTTCTCCCCCTCGAAGTAGCGCTCAACCAGGCATGGGGCGTGACGAGGAGCCGCAATTATCTGCAGAATCAGACGGTCGCCTTCGGGTTCGCGCTGCTCATGGTGGCGCTGGCGCTGGCCAGCATTCTGCTGAATACCTGGGAGCAAAGACTGCTTACCTTTGTTTTCTTTCATCACATCGATAACTTCGCTTACCGGGCCGTCAGTTATATGTGGCTCTCGCTGTCGACCGGAGTTGCGTCGATTCTGTTCTTCTTTTCCATCTATTGGATTCTGCCCAACCGCCAGGTTCCGTGGCGGCCAGTTCTGCGCACTTCGATTGTGACGGGCATCGTGTGGCTGCTGGCCAAGATGGTGTTTGTCGCGGTGCTGCCGCATCTTGATCTGAAGGCGCTGTATGGGCCGTTTTATGTTTCTGTCGGGCTGATCTTCTGGGCCTATGTTTCCGGGCTGATTCTGTTTGCCGGGGCGCAATTCAGTGTGGCGCGGTGGGGGGAGAAGAAGAGCTAGACAGCTGTGTCCCAAGGAGTGCCGTTTTTGCAATTCGCAGGAGACCAAACGCAACCGCATGTCCCCTTCGGCTACGCTTAGGGCAGGGTTTCGACTTCGCTGAAGTACGCTTCGCTCAAGATGACAGGGGGTTCGGGTGCTGATGACGACAGGCGTTGTGGTGAAGTGGGGAAGTTACGGGAGCTTGAAGGATTTGATGGCGATGGCATTCGGGGCGCGGCCGGTGGAGAGGATGGTGAACAGGGAACGCGTGGGGGTGCGCACTACGGCTACGTCGGAGGAGCGGTTGTCCACCACCAGGAGCAAGTAGCCGGAGTTGGAAAACGCCAGCGCTACGGGCCCGTCGCCCACGTGGGGGGTCATGGACAGAGGAAGGCGCTTGCCGTCTTCAATGGAGTAAATCGTCACATACTGCGACCGGAAGTTGGCTACATAGAGCAGAGAGTTGTCGCTGGAGACCAGGCCGCGAACGGGATCGTCGCCAATCATTGTGGCGCCGGCGACTTCGTCGGTGTTGGCGTAGATTTCAGAGATGGAGTCGCCCAGGGAATTGGAGACGAACAGTTCGCCGCCGTCGGGCTTGAGGGCCAGGTGAACGGGGGCGCGGCCTACGTCGAGCAGCGATTCCAGGCGGTCGGGTTGCGCGGGGTTGGTCTTCGCGTTGGCCAGGGCGATGGCCATGACCTGATGGCCGCCGGAGCAGGCTATGAAGGCCTTGGACGAGTCGGGAAGAATGACTACGTCGTCGGCGCCGGGGCAGCCGTCGAAGATGGAGCGGACGGTGCGCGTGGCCACATCGATGATGCTGATCGAGTTGCCGCGGCGATTGGCAACCACCAGCGTGTTGCCGTCGGGAGCGATGCGCGCGACCACCGGTTCCTCGCCGGCGCCGATCTGGGCGATTTCCCGGCGGGCTTTGAGGTCGATGATGGAAACGGAGTTGGACGCGGAGTTGGCAACGTAGGCCAGCGTGCCTGCTGCGTTCAGATCGATGGACACCGGCTTGCGGTGCAGCGGAATGGTGGCGGCGACTGCGTTCTTTTCGGCGTCGATGACGGAGATGGAGCCGGGGCTGGTCTCAGTTCCTGAATTCACAACGTAGACTTCGTTGCGCGTGGGGCTTGCGGCGACGGCTACGGGATTCTGGCGGACGGGGATTTCGCGGTCGATGCGGACGTTGACCACGTCAAGCACCGTCACGGTGCCGCTGTCGCCGTTGGTGACGTATGCGTATTCACGATAGTTGGCGGGATATTGGGGGAAGTCGGGCTTGCCGCACGCGGTGAGGGCGAGCGGGGCGCAGAGCGCCGGAATCAGGATGAGTCTGGCGGGATTCCAGGTCTCAGAAGCGAGACCTGGGGCACCCGGCTTTCGCGTGCCTGGCGACTTTATCATTCGCGGTCAGTCCGCGGCGGCGGCTACATGGATGCCGCGCGGCAGACGGCGGCCTACCACGGGGGCAATCTGCTCGAGCTCGTCCATCATGCGGGCGAACTGATCGGGATAGATGGACTGGGGGCCGTCGGAAAGAGCCTTATCGGGGTGGTTGTGCACTTCAACGAGGATGCCGTCGCAGCCTGTGGCCACGGCGGCCCGCGCCATGGGGAGCACGCTGTCGCGCCTGCCGGTGCCGTGGCTGGGGTCGACGAGGATGGGCAGGTGGCTGAGGCGCTGCACGGCGGGAACAATGCTGAGGTCGAGGGTGTTGCGGGTGTGGTCGGCAAAGGTGCGCACGCCGCGCTCGCACAAGATGACCTGGTAGTTGCCCTCGCTCATAATGTACTCGGCCGACATGAGGAACTCTTCCAGCGTGGCAGAGAGGCCGCGCTTGAGCAGCACCGGCTTGCGCAGCTTTCCGGCCTTCTTGAGCAGGGAGAAGTTCTGCATGTTGCGGGCGCCGATCTGGATCACGTCGGCCCATTCGGCTACCAGCTCGAGTGTCTCGTTGTCGATGGCTTCCGTCACGATGCGCAGGTTGTAGCGCTCGCGAATCTCGGCCATGATGCGCAGGGCTTCGACGCCGAGGCCCTGAAAAGCGTAGGGCGAGGTGCGGGGCTTGTAGGCTCCGCCGCGGAAAAACTGCGCGCCGGAGGCGGCTATCTGCTCGGCGATCTCGAAGGCCTGGTCGCGGCTTTCGATTGAGCAAGGGCCGGCGACGATGGCCAGGTCGGCGCCGCCAATGGTGGCGTCGGTGCCCGCGAACTGGATGATGGTGTCTTCTTCTTTGACGTCGCGGCTGGCCAGCTTGTAGGCCTTGGAGACACGGATGACTTCGGCGACGCCGGAGAGCTCTTCAATGTTGCCGCGCTCGACTTCGCCCTGGTTGCCGGTGATGCCGATGGCGGTGCGCTGCGCTCCGGGCAGCGGGTGGGCGCGAAAGCCCAACTGCTCAATGTAATCGCAGACCGCCTGGATCTGCTCCGGCGTGGCCTGCGCTTTCATGACAACTAACATGACTGGCCCCTCAAACCACCAGTCTATCGTTTGCCGCGGGGAAGGGCAATTGCTTTGGCGTGTTTCGACGCGAAGGGCAGGCTGGAATCGACAAGGTGTTCGCGCGAGGAAGATGAAGATAGGAGGCACGTCGAGGAAACCGCGGCCCCCCTTTTTGGCAGGTAAGATGCCCATCCAACACTCAGGATGACAGTTCCGTTCTCGATTTGAAGCTGCGGATCAAAGCGTTTTAGAAGCGGGAGGCCGCGGCGCTGAGATTGGATTGGACGACACTCGAAATGGGCATCGCCTTGGCTGCCGCGATCGTTTTCTCGCTGGACGCCTGTTCCACGCCTGCTAAACCGTTCCGCAACCAGTAGGGTGCGTTGCGTGGCCGCCAGGCGTCGATGGAGAGATAGTAGGCAAGGCCGCTTCCCATGCCCTGAAGCTGCAGCCGCGCGGTGGTCGCGTTGGCGCGCGCAAACGCGCTGCCGGTCATATAGAAGGACTGCAGTTGCGGGCCCGTTTCGACGGCCGCCTGGCGATAGACTGAGTCGGCCTGGGCGACGGCGTTTTGCAGGAACAGGTCACTTGTGACGGATGGAGAGACCCCGGCGTTGGCGTCCTGGGAAGGTGGGTGGAGGAGCGACATGGCCAGCAGCATCGCGGCTGCACCTCCGAAACATCCGAACATGAACTTAATTAGCGAAAGCATCTTGCCTCCTCACCGATCTGCAAGCATGGTGAATGGTGGCCAAATCTCCCTGCGAGCGCTGCTTAGTTAATCGTCCAATTCGTCCGCGGCTTCAGCTCCGGACTTTGCGGCAACGATTGCGGGAGCGACTACCATTCCGATAAACGCCAAGGCAATTAACAAGTCATGCATTTCGATGTCTCCTGGTGCGGCTCTCTGGAGCCTGTCCACAACTGGATCATCGGAGTTATTGGAAAAAACTTAAATCCCACAAAGACGGTTACGTTTTCACCACTGGTGCACATCCTATGGCACTTTGGTGTAAGCATGCTAGATTACCAAAGTTAGGAAGACAGGGGAGGTCTCGTCGTGGATCTTGGTTTGTCCGCGTAAGTCGTTTAATCTAAAAATTTTAATTAAAATGGATAAACTTAACGAGGGTTATGCAAGGCGCGCCGGGCAGCGCGCTTTTGTGCCCGCCATTTCAGCCAAAGCCAGGTAAGGTAACCAAGCTGGATGGTCCAGGTAACCACATAGGCGGTGACGGTGAACTGGTGGTCGAGAATTGCACGTTGATCCATTTTTTGCCTCCTCGGCATGTAAGACGGATTCTATTTGGACCTCAGGCGGTCAAAGCGGCCTGCGCTTCCCGTTCTGCAAATTTCTGTTGTTGCCGCTCCACGCGATAGCGGAGGATGAGGATCAGAAGCCCCCAAGCGAGCCAGGCCAGCATGTTCCAGAGCAGGGCGGTGACCATGGAAGGGGCCATGCCGGAACTGGAGTCTCCACCAAAGACCGGAGCGGGGTGCTGGGTGCGCCACCAGCGATTGGACATGTAGACGATGGGCACGTCGAGCGCGCCGAAGATGCCGAGAACGGCCGCCAGGGTCTGCATCTGAGGGCCGGCCACGAAGCGGCGCAGAAGAAGGTAGCTGACATAGATGAGCCACAGGACAAGGGTGGTGGTGAGGCGCGCGTCCCACGTCCACCAGATGCCCCAGGCGCGGCGGCCCCAGATGGGTCCTGTCGTCAGCACGACGGTGCAGAAGACCACGCCCACCTCAGCGCCGGCCAGGGCCCAGGCATCAGAGATTTGCGCCCGGTTGGCGTGGTTGCGGCGGAAGGCGAGGAAGCTGATGGAACCGGCCAGCGAGATGGCGAAAAACAGGAACGCCACCGAGGCCGAAGGCACGTGGTAGTAAATGATGCGAAAGAGCTCGCCCTGCATGGCGTCGTCGGGCGCGACGTACATGGCCTGGTAGAAGGCCCAGGCCAGAAGGGCGAGGGTGATGGCAACGTAGAGGCCGAGAGCTGCTCTTTTCATGGGAGTTCCTGATGGGTCGTATTCAGTTTACGACGGCGACGGGACATCGTTGTCATCGCTTGGGTTGACGCTTGCACCAGCGCCCCGGCAGGCCGCGCATTCCTCGAATAGCGGCAAATTCCCATCCGTATCCACTGCGGCCGGATTGTAACCTCGAGACCGGCAGGGCCAGCAAAGGCCATGAAAACGATAGAAGTCCTCCAATCCCGATGGCCTGCCGGCGATCTGCTCCTGTTCGCGCCAATCCATGATCTCTTGAACGCTGAATCGGGTGCCACAGAGGCCAAATGGGAGGCCGGCATAGGGCAACTTGCGGGCTAATTCCCGCCATGTCTGGCCGCGACCCTTCATTGTCTCTCCTTTCAAGTGAATGAAATGAAAATCAGGTCAGGCAAATGAAATGAAAACAGGTTCGCAATGTGCAGGATAAATCGGCGTGGCTATTCCGCGTGGAGAACTACTTCGAACAGCAGCAGGCTGACGGTGGTGAAGATGATGTCGTAGCCGAACAAAAGCTTGATCCACAGCGTGGGGTCGCTGTCGCCGGTGAGGATGGAACCGGTGGCCTGCACCATGGCCAGCAGCGCCGGCATGAAGATGGGAAAAAGAATCAGCGGCAGCAGCAGTTCGCGGTTGCGGCTGCGGATGGACAGAGCGGCGAAGAAGGTGCCGTTGGCTACCAGCGCCCAGGTTCCCAGCGGCAGCACCAGAAGCAATTGCCAGGCCTGGCCCAGAATGCGCAGGTTGTAGAAGACAAGAAAGACAGGCGCAAGCACCAGCTGGACGATGGAGACAAAGAGGAAGTTGGCGATTACTTTGGCCAGGAACAGGTCGGAGCCGGGAACGGGCGCCATGCGCTGGGCGTCGAGGACCTGGTGGCGAATTTCGCGCGCCCAGGCCTGGTTCAAGGCGCTCATGGACGCGAACAGCGTGGCCACGCAGATGACGCCGCCTGAGATTTTCTGGGAGAACGCGCCCTGCGGCGAGAAGGCCAGCGAGAAAAGGACGACGACCAGCAGTGCAAAGAAGAGCATGGAATTGACGGCTTCGCGCGAGCGCCACTCGATGCGGAGGTCTTTGACCAGGTGGGTCCAGAGGGCGCGGGTCATTGGTCTTCGCCTTCTGGAGTCGTGTTTGTACCTTTCCAGGTCTCAGAAGCGAGAGCTGGGGCACCCAGAGGTTTTGGCTTTGTGAGGTCGGCTAGCTGGACTTCGACTTCGAGGGCCTGGGCGGCGCGGAGGTAGTCGTTGGGCGCAAGGATGAGCTGGGTTCCGCGGGCTCCGGCGGAGACGCTGATCCTGTCAAAGAGGATGGCTGTCTCGTCGATGTAGACGGGGTAGGCCTTGCGCGCGCCGAAGAGGGTGACGCCGCCACGGATGTAGCCGGTGAGGGGCTGCACGTCTTTGAGCGGAGCCATTTCCGCCTTGCGCAGGCCGGCGGCGCGTGCCAGCTTTTTGAAGTCGAGCTCGGCGTCGCCGGGGATGACGGCGAAGCGGTAAACATTTGGGCCGCCCGTGACCAACAACGTCTTGAAAACCTGCTCGGCCGGCATGCCGATTTTTTTGGCGACGGTGATGGCGGTAAGGTCGTAGGGGCCGACTTCGTATTCGCGGATCTCGAATGGGATGCCCAGAGATTCAAGGAAGCGGGCGCCGTTGGTCTTCATAGCGTTGGGCTCCCAGGACTGAAGCTCGCGACGCGGCCGGCTTTGAGGGCCAGGATCCAGTCGGCGATGGGAGCGGCATGGTCGCGCTGATGGGTGGTGATGACGATGGTGCGGTTGCTCTGGCGGAAGCCGGCCAGCAGTGCGACCATCTGGCTGACGGATTCAATGTCCATGTTGGAGAAGGGCTCGTCGAGGAGCAGCAACTCGGGAACGGGGAGCAGGACGCGAGCCAGCGACGTCCGCTGCCTCATGCCTTGCGAGTACTGGCCAAGCGTGCGCGTCAGGTCAGGGTCCAAGCCGACCTGGCGCAGGGCTTCGGCGGGCGAGAGGCTCGGCCGCCCTGGGTAGAGGCTGCTGAAATAGCGCAGGTT
>DATKGE010000413.1:0-11054 GCA_035510955.1 Occallatibacter sp.
GCCGACCGCTGATGTGCGTCACACGGACGTCGAGGAGCCGGTGAAAGACACGGTGACCAAGCGCACGGTTCGAAGCGAAGGTCTACTGCAACTGACTTTCATGGATGCCGAGCGCTATGGCTGCGATTTCGATTGGGATAACGACAAGCAGTTAGCGGAGAAAGATCCCGCCAAGACCATTCTGCAGCCCAGGAACAATCTGACCTGCGGAGTGAAGATTCTGGAGAACCAGCTTCTTGCGCGGCGGAAGCCGCTCCTGAGCCGATCGAGCTATTGGGCTACGCTGCGACCGGGAGGCCCCAGCTATCGGGTTTTTATCAAGCAGATGAAAAATGTGCCTGCTGTCTGCCGCTTGACTCCGTTTCCGGGCGGAACGAAGGCTGCAAGCACGCGCGGGGAACCAGGAACCGAAGCGGCGCAGAAGCTGACTACCGATTTGAAATGAGATGTCCTTTGTTTCAGAGGGCGATATGGGCTTTTTTGCATGTAACATTTTTTGTTTCATGGGGTTGCGGGGAAACCGGGGGAGGGGTGGGGTCAAAGGCGCGCAGACCCTGTATCGAGCCCTCAAACGAAACCTCGGCGGCGACGGTTGGGCTGGCGGTGATTGGGCATAGGACTATTCTGCGCCAACGGACGGAATTAATCTGCAAATCGGGCTGGCGCGGGTCGCGTCAGGATTTGCGGTTTCCCACGCAGCGCCCGGCCTGTTCTCTCTTAGTTGGACTCGGGAATAAAGGCTTCCGCCCCACAGCTTGCCCGTGTTCCAAAACTTCCTGAATTTCGTACTGGGCCTGAATCCTGCCGTTCGCCTTCTCTGATTGTGTACTTTTTAGGACGACGCGCAGGACGTCGCCCTTGTAGAACCCCTCTTCGCGATTGTGAAGCTTCTGCTGGAATAGAGGGTCAGCAATTGTGGCGTTGAACTTCGAAGCGCCATCGAATAGGGGTTTCGTCTTGCACCTCGACGCTTTGCCGGTTCATTTTTGCGAGCATAGTATATGGGCTTGCGGTCACGGAAATCTTTTCGGCCCTGCACAATATTGTACCTACGACGTAACAGTACACGCTCCCCGGGGTCGTGTCCTAAGAGTGCGTTGTTGACGAGGATGGAGAAGGGAGTTCTTCTTCTCTCTTTGGTGGGGGGTACGGGTCACTGGTTTCAAGTTTGGATATTCTCGCCAGTTCTCCCGCGATTTCCGTCGCCAACCCGCGATCTCTATCGCTCTCCATCAGGACCGGAACACCGCATAAGATGAGATGATCTGGATTGCCGAGATCTGGACGGACATTCAGATTGTATTTTAGACTTCTAATATCGCCGACCCGTATGCTGCAGTAGCCAAAATTGACTTCTAATTCAGCTACTGCGGCATCGGGAGTTCGTCCAAGAGAGATTCCATCGTTGTGATCCTCCCCTCGAAGAAAGGCTTGGTATCGAACTTTCTTTTCCCGTTTTCTATGCCCAGGAAGGGAAAATGCTCGAAAGACGACGGTATCCTCAGAGAGTGGATCGCCAAGCTGTATAGGCGTCGCTCCCACTAGATATTCTCAGGAGAACAGCCAGAGAAGCGCCGTGTTGATCTCGCGCGGATTGTCGATGGAGCGCAGGGTGTGACGAATTTCGCCATCTTCTCGGGTCCTCTCCAAATAGAGCTTCAAGACGTTTTTCGAGGGCACGAAAACGACTACCCGTTTGGTGTCTCGCTCCCAACTTACGTGAATTTCGCCCTGAAAAGCATCAATTTCTGCTGTTCTAAGGTAGTAACTGGGGAGGACCCCCAGGAGCGCCTTCTTTGCCCATTGGATAGTCTCCCTGCTCGGGTGTTTTTCACCCTTCATGTAAACATGTTCGGGATTCGTGAGGTCATCCAATAGGTTAAACACCCGCTCAACTGCCGAAGGGAAAAGGCTTCTTGGTTCAATTAAAGTGGACGAGAAGTAGCTCCCACCGCTTACTGTCTGGGCACTCCTGAGCGGTTCGACGATTTCGCTCTCAATTTCACTGATCATGGCATCTCTTCCATTGAACTGGAAGTCCCGCTTGGGGTCAATTCCTGTTCTGGTTGGCTTTCTGGTTGGATCGCTTCCAAAATCGCTACTTGCTTGAGAAGCCAATCGGCAATGCCCTTTGCTGTAGGACCATTCAGCATAACGCCGACCTCAACCTCCCTCACTAGACCTTCTTTCCCCTCTCTTCTCTTCTCTTCGCCGAGAGTGCCGTCGGGGTTTACGTCTTGCTCAATCATTTGCGGTATCGCGCCTCGCTCACTGTACAAAGACAAAAAAATCCCCCCATACGGGGTGAGTCCGCCGATTACGCCATCGGCGTGAATAACCCTGAAGAAGTTCCCCTTGATGAGGTGGAACTTCACAGTGCTCTGGGAAATTTTCTCGGGCATAACGGATCGCCTCGAATCAGTCGAGGGAATAATAGGGTTGGCTGGCAAGCCGGGCCCCGTCCAACTATTGGACGCAAAATGAGCCACTGAAGTCACTTTAAGATTGAACTTGCCTAGAAGTCAATGAAATTAATAGGTTTTCCTCAGGATTTTCACAGGGCCGAATCCCACTTTGGTGGATTTCTCGCGTAATTCAATCCCACCTTAGTAACGGTTCAACTCCCCAAACATTATTTGTCAAACCCGGTTCCAAAGCAGGGGTGCCACGCAACGTTTGATGCTTGCGGCAAAAGTTATAGTTTGCAAACCACAGAGAATAAGCAGCTTGGAGGTTCTCCCATTTCTTCGAGAATCCGTTTGTCAGCCTCGTCATGCGCCGCATATCAATCGATGATCGTTGAATTTATCAGGCGAGGGCTGATCGTTCGCCAGCAGGGGGACGGCCGCAAGAAGATCGGCGTCGAGCGTTGTACGATGCTGTCCTTTAGCCGCGCGTTTGTAGTCCTTCTTGAAGTTGGCGGTCCGGCTAATCGTCCGCATGGAGATCGGCCATCAAATCTGCGACACTCCCGAATTTCACGACCTCGCCTTGATCGCCAGCTTCCATGGCCGCGATTGTTTCGAAGTTGGGAACACGAAGCTCAAAGGGAAACGCCCGGTCCGTTGCAACTCGTGTCAGAAATACGCGCACCGCCTCAGAAAGACTTAGCCCCATGGCATCGAGCGTTTCAGACGCTTTCGACTTCAGGTTCTGATCGATGCGGACGTGGATCATGGCAGTCGGGCTCGGCATGAGGGTACCCCGACTTCGATTGTATACGGATTGAGATACAGGAGCTGTTTTCGGAGTGTTTGCCGGATTGAGGTTCGCTCACTCCCAGGTCTCAAAATCGAGACCTGGGGCACCCAACGGTCTTGCTACGATGGGTTTTCTGCAGCCCGCAAATGGCGGGCCAGGGACCATTTCAGTTCTTCGATGCCCTGGCCGGTTACGGCGGAGATGGCGTGGAACTCCAGCTTCTTCCTTTTGACGTGGGCGGACAGCTTCTTCAACTTTTCGGGGTTGGCGGAGTCGAGCTTGGTGGCGCAGACGATCATGGTCTTCCTGGCGAGCGGAAATTCAATCGTGGGGCCGGGATCGTCGTCCATGGGCTGCTCGGGGGTGGTTACGGAGAAGCTGGCCAGCTCCTTGTTGATTACTTTGAAGTCTTCTACGGGGTCGGGGCGGCCGCTGGCGTCGCTGACGTCGACTAAGTGGAGGAGGAGGCGGGTGCGCTCGATGTGGCGGAGGAACTGGGTGCCGAGGCCGGAGCCGAGGTGCGCGCCTTCGATGAGGCCGGGCATGTCGGCGACTACGTAGGAGAACTGATCGGGCTCCTGGCCTACGGTGACGACGCCGAGGTTGGGCTCGAGGGTGGTGAAGGGGTAGTCGGCGATTTTGGGCTTGGCGGCGGAGATGCGGGAGATGAGGGTGGACTTGCCGGCGTTGGGGTAGCCGACCAGGCCGACGTCGGCGAGGAGCTTGAGGACGAGGCGGTAGTTGCGCTCTTCGCCGGGGCGGCCCAGCTCATGCTCGCGGGGGGCCTGGTGGACGGCGGTGGCGAAGTGCTGGTTGCCGCGGCCGCCGCGGCCGCCTTTGGCGACGACGACGCGCTCGTCGGGGGTTTCGAAGTCGTGGACCAGCTCGCCGGTGTCCTGGTCGAAGAGGGCGGTGCCGACGGGGACTTGCAGGATGATCGAGTCGCCGTCAAGGCCGGTGCAGTTGGAGCCCATGCCGTGCTGGCCGCGCTGGCCCTTGTGTTCGGGGTTGTAGCGGAAGTGGATGAGGGTGTTGTGGCGCTGCGAGCTTTCCATGACGACGTCGCCGCCGCGTCCGCCGTCGCCGCCGGAGGGACCGCCACGGGGAACGAACTTTTCGCGGCGGAAGGCCATGCAGCCGTTGCCGCCGTCGCCGGCCTTGACGCGAATTTTTGCTTCATCGATGAACATGGAAAAGACAGGGAACAGGGATTAGGGAACATGGATCAGTTTGGCCGGGGGTGCGGGCTGGGCTGAATCTTTTATGCCGTCTTTTCAGTTTACCGGATTGGGCTTAGAATCGTTTGCAACTTCACTTTGGGGCTTTGAGGCACGGAACTGGGGATTCTTCCCGGCCTGGCGCTTTGGCCCGACCGAAATCGCCTGACAGAGCGAGAAGGGTGTGGGGGGAGGGTGCTTTTCTACCGGGTCTGCCACGCGGGTGTTGCAATGGCTGTGGCAGGGGCAGGGCGGAATTGGTTGAGGCTGGCGCTGGCCGTTTTGCTGGCGGGCGCGGGAGCGTCGGCTGGGGGGCAAACGGCGGGAAGCGCCGGCGGCGGAAGCCTGACGGGCAAGCTGACAGATCTGCACTCGGCGCCGCTGAACGGCGCGACTGTTGTTGTGCGCAACGAGGCCACGGGTGCGGAGGCGCGGGGAACAACCGGAAAGAATGGGAGCTTTCGCTTCGGCGGTCTGGAGGTGGGCGCGTATACCGTTTTCGCTGAAAGCCCGAAGCTGGGGCGCGGACGGCTGGATGGCGTGGTGGTTTCCGCCGGGCACGAGGCGCGGGTGCAGGCGGCGATGGCGTTTGAGACCGGGACGGCGCAGCCTGAGGAGGTCGCTGCCAATGCGATCGCGCCGGCAACTGCAGTTACGAACAGAGCTTTAATTCCTGCCACAGCGCCGACGCCGGCAGTTGTCGCATTGCCGGTGGCGAAAACCGAGACAGCCCGGGTTGCGAGCGATGGGCAGGGGGCGGATCCACTGCGGGAACTCGCGCTGGCTGAACACCGAGCGGCGGAATTCACGCGCGAGCAGCCGGTGGCGGACACGGAAGTGCTGGATGAACCCCTGGCTGTGGAGGCGCTGCGGGAGATGGCGCTGAGCGGGAGAGCGTTGCCGAGCGCGGCGCTTGGGACGCTGACGCCTTCAGCCCAGATTGCGGCTGCGTCCCCAGATTTGACTGACTCAGTGGCGGCCGAGCCGATGCTGACGCTGAATCTGAACGCGAATGGGATTGCCGGAAGAGCGGATGCGGACGCAGCAAGCATGGGGCAGGCTGGGCTGCTGACCGCCGGCGGCCTGGCTGCAAGTGTGGCGGCATCGGCGGTGCGGGCGTCAATTTTGGCTATCAAACCCAAGGTAAGGCCCGCATTGGCAGTCACTGAGCGCGTGGATCCGGCGGCGGCATCAGGGACGACGACTATGCCGGCGGCGGAGTTGCAGGCGCTGCCCGCGGCGGGGCGGCGGTGGCAGGATTTTGTGCTGGATACGCCGACGGCGGCGACGGCGGGGGGCGTGTCGCAGAACTCGCTGCGCGGCGCGGGGCAGGAGCCGGCGGAAACCAGCATCGACGGGGCGAGCACGCGGATGGCGTTCGGCGGGCAAGGGAGTTCGGGGCCCGAATCGCAAGGACCGGGCACAAACGGGCAGGGCGGAAGCGATCAGAACGGGATGGGGCGGGCGTGGGCAGGCGGGCACGGATCGCCGGTGGCGGAGGCGGCGATTCGCGAGGTGCAGACGGTTGCGGGAAATGCGGAAGCGGAAGGAGCGCGTACGGCAGGCGGCTGGGTGAAAGTGGAGACCAGGCGCGGCACGAATGGGCTGCATGGGCAGGGATTCTTCTTTGACCGGCAGAATACATGGGGGGCGCAGAACCCGTTTACGCAGTGGGTGAAGGAGACGGCACCGGCCACGGCGAGCACGACACCAGTGTTTACATCGGTATCGTATACGCCGCCGGATCATGAATCGGTGTGGGGGATTGGGCTGGGCAGCCAGCTCCGGAGGGACAAGCTGTTCTGGTTTGGAGCCCTGGACAGCTACCGGCGCAACGATCCTGGACTATCAATGGTGAAGTATCCGGAAGAGTTTTTTGCCCAGCCTTCGAACGACCAGATGCAGGTGTTGAGCGCGCGGCTGGGCTTGAGCCCTGTCAATCCCATCGACGAGGGACTGGCTCAATATTGGCAGGAGTTGACCACCCTGGACGGCTTGCTGGGGCCGGCTCCGCGCAGGGCCGCGCAGTGGGTGGGGTTCGGGCGGCTGGACTGGCAAGCGGCGGAGCGGCACCGGTTCACACTGGAAGGGACGGGTGCGCGGTGGAACTCGCCAGGCGGCGGGCTGACGCGGGTTTCAGAGAATTACGGGACGAACAGCTTTGGGTCGAGCGAGGCCAGCGAGGAATTGCTTTTGGGCCGCTGGGAGGCGTTTCTCACGCCCAATCTGCTGGCCGTGACGCAGGGGTCGGCGGGGCGAAGCATTCTCGCCGCACACGCAGATACGCCGTCTGCCTATGAGCAGACATTTCTTGCGCCCAGCGTCTGGGGGCAACTGCCGCAGATGGTGGTGGACTCGCGCTATGGATTCACAATCGGGAACCCCTCGCGATTTGGCACGGGGAGTTATCCGGACGAGCGCGTATACCAGGCGCAGGAGACGGTGGACTGGGTGCGCGGAAACATGCTGGTGAAGGGCGGATTCGAGCTGAGCCACAACGCTGACGCGACCAGTTTGCTGCGCAACCAGACCGGGACGTATACCTACTCCAATGTAGTGAACTTTGCATCGGACGCGCTGGTGTTTGCCAAGTACGGGCTCCAGGATGCGGGCAACGTTGATAACCAGCATGGCTGCGACCCGACGGGCACCAGCTTTGGCATCCTGCCGTGTTACTCCTACTACTCGCAGACGATGGGGCCGACAAACTGGAATTTGAGCACCAACGATTGGGCAGGATTTTGGACTGCGCAGTGGCAGCCGGGCAAGCTGCTGGTGGTGAGCGGCGGGTTGCGCTGGGAGCGCGAGCAGTTGCCGCCGCCCATCGCCGCGCTGAACAACCCGGACCTGCCGTTGTCCCAGAAGCTGCCCAACCTGGGGAACGACTGGGGTCCACGCATCAGCCTGGCGCTGGGCAGCCTGGAGAACCATTGGCCGGTGCTGCGGCTAGGGTATGGAATGTACTTTGGCCGCACGGAGAATGCAACGGTCGAGACGGCCCTGACGCAGACCGGCAGCCCCAACGGCGATTTGAATTTTTTCATGCGGCCTACGGACAATTTGAATGCGGGCGGCGCGCCGCCGTTTCCCTACGTGCTGAGCGGGAAACCGGCGAGCGTGGTAAAGCCGGGTGCGGTCGAGTTTGCCTCAAACTTCCGCAATCCCGAGGTGCACCAGGCTGTGGCGGCGGTGGAGGAAGAGCTGCCGGGGCATGTACAAGTGACGGCCAGCGCCATGGTGAGCCTGGGCCGCCGGTTGCCGGTTTTCATCGACGCAAATCTCGCTCCCCCGACCCAATTCATCATCTACCAGGTGTGCGACCAGACCCCTACAGGCCCTAACAATACCGCGTGTGGCTTCCTCGGGCTGGGTCCCATCAAGACGCAAACGATCAGCGTCCCCGTCTATGCTTCCGTGCCTTCGCTGGATTGTCCCAACGGCTCGCCAGTGAACACCGACGGCCAGAGTGGATGGCTCGACCCTTGCTATCAACAGATCAACCAGATCACCAGCAAAGCCAATTCAACTTACGAATCAGCCGTGCTGAAGATTGTCCGCTACGGCCACCGCGGCCTGAGCCTGCACGCTCACTATACCTACTCGCACACCATGGACTGGAACCCCAATGAGAGCCCGGCCAACCTCAGTTTCAGCCTCACGCCGCCCGACTTTAACCAAGAATATGGGACCAGCGACCAAGATATGCGCCACTCGGCCGCCGCGATGGTGATCTATGAAGCTCCGTGGAAGCTGCACAACCTGGCCGGCGAGCTGGGGAATGGCTGGATGCTTTCGGGGATTGGGCAGTTCTTCAGCGGTTTGCCTTACACCATGCGCACCTCAGGTTCGCTGCCGGAGGAGCGGATTACCAACGCAACCATCGTGGGGCTGGGACCGGGGATGAACGGGTCTGGCGGAGACAACCGGGTACTTGGCGTGGGGCGCAATACGTATCGCTATCCTTCGACGTGGAAGGCCGATTTGCGCCTGGGCAAGAAGTTCGATATGGGTCAGATGCGGCAGTTGGAACTGCTGGTGGAGAGCTTCAACCTCTTCAACCACCAGAATGTGACAGAAATTGAAACGACCGGCTACTACATCGAGTCCGGCACACCGGGCGGGCTTCCGACACTGAATTTTCTCACCGGCCTCAAAGTCAACCCGACCACTGGCCTCGCCACTCCGGCGTTCGGGCAGCCGCTGAACATTAACGCGACCAACTTTTATAGGGAGCGGCAGATTCAGGTGGGGGTTCGGATGCGCTTCTAAATGCCGGTTGGCGGGGCGCGACGTTCCGGACCTCCGCCGATTGCGCAAGCAGGGAGCAGGAACGAGGCCGTCGCAGTTACTTCGTTCTCACGTTCCGCGGAGGTTTGGCCGAAAGAACAGATAGGGGAAGGAGTCTTTCCTTTCCGACGGGCGAGAGATGGCAACGGCAGGTTTAGCCAGCAGCGGGAGCGGGGCAGGCGACAGCAGAGCCGTGAGCCGACGGGACAAACGCGTGGATGAGCGCTTCGACCTTGAACGCGCGCCGGGGACGCTGATCCACAAGGGGACAAGCATTCCGTGCGAGATGCTCGATGTGAGCTTGAACGGGTGCGGGCTGCGGACGCTGCAACCGTTTATGGCGGGGGCTCTGGAATCGGTGAAGGTGGTTCTGGCCATCCACGGAATGGTGCTGAGCATGTGGGGCATCACGCAGTGGACGCAAGGGGAACGGATGATCGGAGTGCGCTTCATTCATCCCACGGGACGGACCCGGAATCAGCTGGCTGGGCTGCTGACGTGTCTCCTGGACACGAGTGCGGTGGAGGTGGTGATGAAGGCGGTTGCGGCGGCGGCCGGGGAGGCAGGAAGCCCGATCATTGCGCTCGAGCATCCGCTGCCTGTTGAGCCGGAACCGGAGCCGGGACCCGAGATTGCCGAGACGCTTGAGGAAGAGGAGTTTCAACAGGCTCCGCCTCCGCCGCCTCCGCCCCAGCGCCCGCAGCTGAAAAGCGAGCACAAGGTGCTGACCATGGAAGTGGGCGATTCGCCCGCGGTGCTGCACCTGGTGGCGGAGGAGTCTATTCTTGGCGGCAACGTGATGGACGTTAGCCAGGATGGCTGCCTGGTGCGGCTGGCACGGCCGTTTGCGGTGCGTCTGAATGCGCAGGTCGAAGTGGATTTCCACCTGCGCGGGTTGCCGTTCAGGCTGCCGGGGAAGACCAAAGAGATGCACGGGGATCAGATTGTGGAGATTCGCTTCACGGAGATGAGCATGCGCAAGCGGGACGACTTGTCGCTGGTGATTCATGAGTTGATTGAGGCGAACCGGGCTGCGGACGCGCGAACCGGGTGAGGGCGCAATGAGTGAGCCGGGTTTCACGGCGATTGCGCCCAGTCACAGGCCGGATCGGCGGTAACGGTTTTGCCGTCGAGGCGGAAGCAGGCAGCGCCGTTGATGTCGGTGGAGAAGGTGCGGACTTTGGCAGCTTCGAGCGCTTCGAGGACTTCCATGCGTGGATGGCCGTAGCGGTTGCGGAGCCCGCAGGAGATGACGGCCCACTGCGGGGCCACGTGGGACAGAAACTCGGGACGCGTGGAGGTGAGGCTGCCATGATGGCCTACTTTAAGCAGCGAGCTCCGCAGGCCATGCCCAGGCAACATTGCCTGGGCAACCATGGCGTCCTCGATGGGCGCTTCGGCGTCGCCTTCGAGCATGACCGAGGTTGCTTCATAAGCTACGCGCATCACGAGAGAATCGTTGTTGGTGGGAATCGGCCCAGGCTGATAGTCGCGAAAAGGGGCGAGGATGGCTATTTGTGCGTCGCCGAAAGAGAGCGCGTCGCCGGCGCGGAGAGAACGCACGCGGACGTGGAGATCGGCGGCCTCATGGAGCAGGGCGTTGTAGGGGCCGAAGACGGGGTTGTTCCCGACCCATAGCTCGCCGGGGCGGAAGTTGCGCAGAACGGCGGGCAATCCGCCCATGTGGTCTGAGTGGGCATGGGTGAGAGCTACGGCGTCGAGGCGGCGGATGCCGCGCGCCCAGAGCGCTTCCGACACAACTTCTTCGCCAATGTCGAAATCCTGCGGGGCCTGGTGCGGACCGCCGCCGAAGCCTCCGCCATCGACGAGGAGTGTTCTGCCGTCAGGAGTAATCAAGAGAAGAGAATCGCCTTGGCCGACGTCGATGGCTTCCATCAGCAATGCGTCGTGCGGGTGCTGGACGGGACGCGGAGCGACGGCGGCGAGGGCGGCAAGAAGCAGTGCGGCACAGGCTGCACGACGCTGCCCGCGCGGGCCGCGGGCCAGCAGCATGGCCGCGGCGAGGAATGCGCAGAAGGCGGCTGACTGCCAGAGCGGCGGTGCAGGGATGCGGAAATCGCCCAGGGCAAACGAACCGAAGAGATGAACGAGCCAGGTTCCGAAGTGGAGCGGGATGGCGACGAATAGTGCCGGAACCACCGCAGCGGCGGGCCAGACGAGCGCGGTGATGAGTGTGATCAGCGCGGCCGGCATGAGGACTGCAAGAAGCGGCAGGATGAACAGGTTGACCGGCAGGGCGAAAATGGTGATGCGGTGAAAGTAGATGGCCATCGGTAGCGTCATGGCAAGCTCGACTACACAGGAGACGACGAGCAGCTCGCATACGCG
>DATKGE010000414.1:0-10403 GCA_035510955.1 Occallatibacter sp.
GCGCTGAATCAGATGTCAAAGAAGCTGGGAAAACAGTTCATCGTGTGGGGCGACTTTGTGCTGCACAAAGAGCCGGAGATCCTTGGCCAGTTAGACAAGAACATCGTCATCATGGATTGGAACTACCGGGAGAACAGTTCCGGCAGAATTCACGAGACTCTTGCGCAGGTCCGCGCCAACGGCTCTCGTGGCATTGGCGCGCCGGGGTTGATTAACTACAAGTGGGGCCCGCGGGCCGGCACCGAGCAGTTACGGAACATCGACGCCTTTGCCGATGCCTATCTCGGCTCCAACGACGTTGGCTCTCTCGGAGTTATTGTGACCAACTGGGTGCCCAGCCGTTACATACAGAATTCGATGTGGGATGGATTCGCTTATGCTGCCGTCGCTTTCAAAGAGGGAACAGCGACAGCGCAGACCACTGCATTCCGCCGCTTTGCGGAAAGGCGCTATCGCGCGCAATGGAACGAGGATTGGAGCGAGGCATTTCAGATCATCTATGACTCGGCGCCCTCTGTTAAAGAGTCTGCCAAAGCGAGTATGGGCCTGGTGCTGCCCGTGCCGTGGAGTAACGATCGCCAGCTTGCAGCCGTGCTGACAAATCAGTCTCCGCGTCAGAATCCCTTCACGCGCCTGCGCAGTCTGCTGGCTCAGGTTGAACCGTTGGTGATGAAAAACCTCGCCGACTTTCAAGCCTTTCAGCTTTGCGCCGAGTACCTGGAGAGAATGTTCTGGCGTGAATCGATTGTCGTGGAACAAGCCGCAAAACCGCTCGATCGAGAGACCGCGAACCTGCTGATTCAGAGCATCGCGGCACGGGATTCCGCTCTCGCCGAAGCGCTGCGAAAGGATTGGGACCAAGGCCGCTTCCCTGATTCGGCCGCGAGGCTTGAGCCCGTCATTGACCTTGCGGCGAAGGACCAGTTGCTCTTCCAGTGGGAGCGAGCGACGACCTATTCAGCTTCTTTGGCGAGCCACCCCGATCGCTTCTATCAAATCATGACGACGGCTAAATCCGGGTGAAGACCTGCAGAAGCTCTGCGCAAATGGCGTATTTGAGCTGTGCGCCTCACTCTCCTGGACCCCATCGATTCCGTGCGTTTCGCAACCGATTTCGAGCCTTCGAGACAGCAAGCCTTTACCCCAGGCGCGAAGGATTTTGGCCCTAGTTTTTTGCAGGTTGCGGCACGATCTTCTCCAGTTGAGCCACCTGTTGCCTGACCAGGTCTGCGTTGGGCCCGGGCGCTATGTAGGTCAGGCAATGGCGTAGATGATCCAACGCATCCCGGTATGCGCCCCTCCCGGCCAGGATCACGGCCAATAGCTGTTCGGTGTTGGGAGCAACATGGCTGGGATCCATGCTCAGCGATGTCTCCGCACTGGTCTCGGCGACCGCCGCGTGACCTAGGTTTAAATTGCCGACGGCACTGAAGTACCAGATCTGCGGCGTGCCTGCCGGGTTCAGCTGTAATGCGTGATCGCTAGCATCCACCACATCCTGCCACTTCTTCTGGGCCGCGGCCAGCGCCGCAATGTGCTCATACGGTGGAGTGTATTTTGGATCCGCCGCCGCGGCCTTCTGATACGCGTTCAAAGCATCCTGCGGTTTATCCGTCTCCTCAAGCTTGCCCAGGTGATACCAGGCTTCGGCAAATTGCGGGTCGATACTGACAGCCTTCTGCAGATGTCGCCGGGCGCTGTCAAGATGCTTGTCGTTTTCGTCGGAATGGGCTTTCTCGAATTCCTTGATCGCATCCGCCGGGGCCGAGGCAGTGGTGGCGCTTAGCGCGGAACCCTTCGCCGTCTCGTTCTGATGCAGGTGTATCGTGCCGATATCCGGGTTGTCCATGATGTCGCGGTTGCCAATCGTCACCGACGTCGAATCAAACCCGTCCAGAACCGCGGTGGCCGAGCAGCCTACCAATTCAGCCGCATCCACCCGTTTCAGATCGCTCTTGGTTTTCACAACCTCGCTGTCCGGAAGTTGGGCATTGAGCAGGATGCCAAAACCGCCCTTCGCATCCGCCACCGTGTTGTAGCGCGTCTTCCCGCCGCAGTTCACCGCAATCGGAATCGGATTCCAGAGCGGCCTGGCGCCGTCTACAACAACCTTCCCCGTAAACTGCATGCTTCCGTGCTGCTGATTGATCAATTGGCTAAGATTGGCGTTGTCGCCCACCCCGCTGATTTTCGACGGGTCGCGTTCGATGGGTGCCCCGGCTCCTGCTGGAGCTTGAGCATTCGCCAGCGGAACCCACGCCATTGTCAAAATTCCAGCGAAACAAAGATAGAGCTTCATGATTCCCCTCCTGATACGCAAGAGATTATACGCACCCCGAGCATGACCGAATCGCGACAGATCGGCGTTTCCCGACGGCTGCAAGGTAAACCGTCTTCGGCAAAGGACTTTGCAGCCCTCAGCCGGGATGAAGTTGCCGTCTTTCATGGGGAACAATTCTCATGCAGGCGCGGTTGAATACAAACAGGTCCCATGAAACGGCTCAATTGCCTGATTTGACGCAACCCTGGCCTCCACGGTTATGGCCGCCAGGTACGATATGCGCAAATTCAATGCAGCCGGGGGAAGCAGGAGCATCCTCAGGGGGCGCTTTCATGCCATCTGCCGAGTCGCGCGGGCCCAGGTCAACCTGGGAGCCCTAGTGGGCTGGCTGGCTTTGTTCGATTGCATTCAACCGGGAAAAGATTTCCCGCTCCTGCTGCGCCCTTTCGCTCATCTTCGCGCGGGCATAGGCCTTGGCAAGGTTGAAGTGAACTTCCGGGCTGGCGGGGCTCAGCCTGGCGGCAATCTCCAGTTCGCGAATTGCCGATGCCAGGTCGCCTGCTTCAAGAGAGGCCCGCCCCAACAGGTAGTGAGCGTCGACGGAGTTGGGAGCGAGCTGAAGCGCGCGTTGCGCCCACTCAATTGCGGCCGCAGAGTCGTGCTGGCGCAGCGCGATGGAGGCCAGACGGACGTCTGGCATTTCGCTCGCGGGAGAGATAGACCTCTCCGCCTGCATTTGCGCGGCGGCCTGGTCGAACTGCGACAAGGCGATCAAGGCGGTTCCATAGGCGTAATGAAGAAAGGGCGTGGCGGGATAGCGCTGGAGCAAGAGCTTGAGCTGCGGCAAGGCCTTGTCGTATTGGCTTTCAAACAGGAGCGATTCAATGCTGCCCGCGGCGGTGACGAGTTCTGTATCCGATGGGCTCACTCCGTCTGGAAGTTCGGCTCTTCGCAGGAGCACTAGACCACGTGCAAATTCCACCTTTTGAGCGAGAGGACCCGAAGCATCGCCGATCGAAGCCAGGGTGTTGGCGGCTTGTTCAAACCGGCCCGCACGAACCAGCAGAATGCCGAATGTGTATCCGGCCAGGGATAAGGACTCGGAACCAGCGCTCAAGCCGAGCCGCGAACCACGGTCCAGATGAATGAGGGCGTTGTCGAAGTCCTTCAGCGCGAATTCGGAAAGTCCGAGAAGCGCCCAGCCGGTGCCGCTCTCCGGCGTCGTGGCCAGCCATGCCTTCAAATCGACGATCGCGGCGGGGTATTGTCCGGACGAGTATTCCGTCATAGCGCGGTTCCAGCGCTGTTGATTCGCCTCCGGAGCGGTCTCGGCCTTCGCCGCGGCATTGGCATAGAGCAGGACCATGCGCTGTTCGGGGGCCGGATTCCTTTCGGCTGCCACTGGCACAAAGGCCCTCTCGGCCGCCGCCTGCTGCCCTTTCCCCGCCGATTGCCAGGCTTGAGCCAGCGCCAGGTGGGCGTCTTGATTGTCCGGCGAAATCCGGACGGCCTCTTGCGCCGCTTTGAGCGCTTCAGCCGCAGCCCCCTGTCGAAGTTCGAGGCGGCTCAGTTCGATCCACGCCACGGGGCTGGCGGGGGAGATCCTGGTCTCCTCAGCCATCTGCTCCAGCGCCTCTTTCTCTCTTCCGGCCGCGGCCAGCGCGAGTCCGTATGCGTAGTGGAGATACGGCAATTCCGGATGATCCAGGACCAAAGCGGCGAAGCTGGCTGGTTGCCCGGCTCCGGCCGCCGCGGCCTCTCCGGCAGCCTGCACCAGCGCCTCCCGAGAGGGGTCAAGCTGGCTGGGAAGCAAGGGTACCCGCAGGGTTGCAAGCCCCAAAGCAATCTTCGCCTGCGGCGACGCCATGTCTGTCCCGAATGTCCCCCGCAGCAGACTCGAGGCGCGCTCGAATTGGCCTGTGCGAATACAAAGAATCCCCAGATGATAGCTGGAGACGCGCGCAATCTCGTCGTCGTTTTTGATTCCAAGAGATTGCGCCTTCTCCAGGTGGGCGAGGGCATTGTCATAGTCGGCGGTCTCGAACTCAGACAAGCCGAGAAGACTCCAGGCGATGCCCAGGCCGGGCGCGAAGCCGACGACTTTTTGAAATGTGTCCTTGGCCTCCGCGAACCGGTCGCTGCCGTACTCGAGCATGCCCAGGTTCCACAGCCCCTCTTTCCAGTTGGGACGCTGCTCAAGGGCGCGGCGGTAATCGCGAAGCGCGTCTTCGGTCTTTCCGGCTTGACCTTCTTCGAGCGCCTGGTTCTCCAGCAGTTCGATATCGGCCGAAGGGCTCGCTCCACTCTGGGCATTCGGAGGTGCTTGCCCGGACCCTTGCCCGGATATCTGTGCAACCGATGCCGCAAAAGCGATGGCCGTCGCCAGCCAGATTGATCGAAATACCGGAATCGGCATAGACTGTATCCGCTAGTAAGTATACTTTGAAGTCACTTGATCGGCGCGCTGGCGAGAGAGGGCTCGCTCCCACTTAGGGTAATCCGCGAGGCTGGCGGGCAAGAGAATCTGCCCGGACGCGAAAAACGGAACGCGCACGAAGCCTCGAAAGCCCCCCATGGCATCAAACCGGGAAGGTTCCCCATTCCGTGACGAAGTCAGTTTCGGAAGTCCGTCTACAGGAGGGATAATGGCGCATAAACAACCCTTTGAATCGTCGCACCTCGCATCGGCCCTTTGCGGTTCCCGGGCTGCGTGTTGGGCTCTGTGCATGGCGCTGCTTTTGGCGGCATCGGCCGGCGCGCAGATTCGAGGCACTTCACCGAGTCTGCCTACTTTACCGAGCGGCGTGCCTGTCAACGCCAGGCAGGACTACGACATCCCGAAAACCGATCCCTCCGAAGAGGCACGGCGCCTGCGCGCTCTCAATGTCGAACGGCAAAAGCGAGTTGTTTCCGACGCCAACAAGCTCCTCAAGCTGACCAATGAATTCAATTCGGAGATCGCTCGCGCGAACTCCGATTCGCTCACCCAGGCCCAGCTTCGAAAGCTGGCCAAAATTGAAAAACTCGCCCACGACCTGAAGACAAATATGAGCGCCGGCGTCACGCTGCCCTCAACTGGCATTCAATCTCAGATGGATCCAGGCCTGCGCTGAGGCGCTGGATTCTTCCCGCAGCGGCCCTCGTCCCGGCAGACTTTCCCGCCGTCCGGCTGCGTCCGTGGTTGCTAAAATGAGGGCGGCGAGTCGAACAAACAGGTTATTTGGGGAGTAACGGAAATGGAATCGGCGGTTTTCTGGGCGGCGAGCCCGAAAGGTCGGCCCTCAATACTGCCTCGTATCACGAACTCCCGATCGTTTTATGCGGGCAAGGCAACGGCTGCGCCACGGGCGCGCCGATCGAAGTGAGCGCACGCGGCGAAAACCTCTCGCGTCGCCGGCTGCTGCGCAACCTGGCCGTTGCGGCCGCGACCTGCCCCGTGCGCGCATCGCTGCTCGGCCGAGCCGCTCCGCCGGCGACCTACACATTCGAGGAAGTTCCGCCGTCGAAGAGCGGAATTCGCTGGGTTCACTCAGCGGGCAGATCGGCCGAAAAGTATCTGCCCGAAAGCAGCGGCGCCGGATGCGCCTTCCTCGACTTCGATAACGATGGCTGGATGGACATCTACCTTGTCAACAGCGGCAAATCAAATTTCTTTAATCCTCCCCAACCGCTGCAAAATGCGCTTTATCGCAACAATCGCGACGGCACGTTCACCGACGTAACGGCAAAGGCCGGAGTGGCCGGCGGCGGCTACGGCATGGGCGTTGCGGTGGGGGACTACAACGGTGACGGCTTCCCCGATCTCTACGTCACGCAGTGCGGGCAGAATATTCTCTACCGCAACAACGGCGACGGCACATTCACCGATGTGACCGCCCAGGCCGGCGTTGCGGTCGGCGGCTGGAGTTCAAGCGCCGTCTGGTTCGACTATGACAACGATGGCCGGCTTGACCTGTTCGTCTGCCAGTTTGCCGAATTCGACCTGCTGCACGGGTGCGGCAAAGATTCCGCAGGCGTGCGCCACTACTGCATTCCCAAAATATTCAACCCCATGCCCAGCTGGCTGTTTCACAACAACGGCGACGGCACATTTACCGACATAAGCAAGGCTGCCGGGATCGCCGAACATTTGGGCAAGGCGTGGGGCGTGGTAGCCACGGACGTGAACAACGACGGCAGAATGGACCTGTTTGTCTCCAATGACACCGTGCCCAACTTTCTCTTCATCAACCGTGACGGCAGGTTCGAGGAGAGCGCTCTGGCGGCCGAGGTGGCCTATAGCGGCGATGGGCGGGCGCGCTCCGGCATGGGCGTCGATTCGGCCGACTTCAACCAGGACGGCTGGATGGACTTGTTTGTCGCCAACATCGATGAGGAGTTCTTCTCCCTCTACCAGAACCACGGCGACGGCACCTTTGACGACGTCGCGATTCCGGCCGGCATCGGCATGTCCACCCGCTGGATGAGCGGCTGGGGACTGAAGTTTCTCGACTATGACAACGACGGGGACCTCGATCTGATCGCGGCCAGCGGATTCCCCGACGATTTGCTCGACCGGGCGTCTGCTGCCATCCAATGGCGGCAGCCGCTGCTGCTGTTCCACAACGAGGGCAAGAAGTTCCAGGATGTGAGCGCCGGTAGCGGCCCGGTGTTTGCCAAAAAGTTTCCCGCCCGGGGCCTTGCCATCGGCGACTTCGCCAATGACGGCGGGGTCAGCGTGCTGATCAACAACAACAACGAAGCTCCCCTGCTGCTTCGCAACAACGTCGGCAGACTCAACAACTGGCTGGGCGTGCGGTTGATCGGGCGCAAGTCAAACCCCGATGCCATTGGAGCCCGCATCGCCTATCAGGCCGAAGACTTGAAGCGCACGCGAACCAAGGTGGGCGGCGGAAGCTTTCTCTCCTCGCATGACCCGAGAGTGGTGCTGGGCATAGGCCGGCGTGAAAAAATTGACAGCCTGGAAGTCACTTGGCCCCCACCCAGCGGCAAGGTTGAGCGCTTTACCGACCTGCCGCTGAACCGCTACATCACCATTGTGGAAGGCACCGGCAAGTGGAGCTAGGCGCTACTCGGGAAACGGCTCGCCTGGATGAGCAATGCGGATGCGATGGTCGGTGAAGTTGGCGTGCATATCCGGAACGTACACTTTCTCCATGTGGCAGTCAGTACATTTTTTCGTCGCCTTGGGGCAAGCCGCGCCCGGATGACTGCTCGTGGGCTTCTCCCCCGGTCTGCTCACATGGCAACTCAGGCAAATCGGGTCGTAGTCCGACGCATCGGTCTGCAGTTGCCGGTGCGGATCATGGCAAGCAGCACATGCCAGCCGCGCGTCCCCCGTTCCCCAGCACTTGCTGGTGACAAGGCGGTAAGGCGCCGACCTTGCGCTGGACACGCCTTTGATCCCGGAAAGCTTTGTATCCCACCATGTGCCGTGACATGCGCCGCAAAAGTCTACCGCGTCCGCGGCAATCAGGTCACCGGGGTTGAAGATGGTCGACTTTCCTGCGCCGGATAAGCTGGCCGCGCGGTTGTCCATGAACTTTACATGGCCTGCGCCAGGACCGTGACAGGCCTCGCAACCGACACCGGGAATCAGGTGCTGCTCATCGAAGCCCCCGCCGACATTTGCGGCCGTGGCGTGGCAGGCGAAGCACCGCCGGACTTCATCCATGGGAATCGGCCGGTACATGGCTTGCTCGATGCTGGAGGCGGAAGCAAGGGCGCGGGCCGGAGTGAAGTCCAAGCCATGCAGATTGGTAAAGTAGCTTGCCCGCGCCTCGTAGAATTTACCGTCCTGCTGTTTGAACAGGTAGGACTGGGCGACGCGGCCGGTTCCAAACGCCCACAGCAGCGGGTAAGACAGCCGCTGGCCTTCTCCGGCGATGGAAAACGTGCTCTGCTTTTGATCCGTGTCGATCCGATATTCGAATTGATGGGCTGAAAAGGCCAGAGCAGGATGAGCGCGGAGAACTTCTGCGTCCTTGGCAAGCGCCAGGTTTTTCGCCATCGGCGTTTCCTTTTGGGTTGCCGTCTTCATGGCGTGGCAGCGCGCGCAGACGTCCGATCCAACAAACTCTGCACGCGAAGCCTGCTCCTGAGTGGGCCAGAAGCCGGGTTCGGAAAGGTGGTCCTGGGTCGACAACTGGCCCTTTGCGGCGCTGGCGGTCACTGCGATTGCCAACGCGAGGAAAGATCCGCGCAGCAGCCCACGCTGCGAGCGCCGCGCAGCGTGCGGCCCGGGTTGCGCCGGCGGCCGGGCAACGCGGCTTTCCAATACATTGCCGCGAGCCGGTTTTCCTTGGGTTCGCCCCTGCAAATTCTGCATTCCTCACCCATCTTATCCGCATCGGCCCGAGAGCCTACGGGCGGTTCTCCGCTCCGGCTCGGTGCTTGCGGAGCAGGCCCGACCGGCACCAGCGATGTCGGAACCGCTCGAGCGGCTCCAGACCCGGCCTTTCCGCGCGTGCAAGGAGGTAAAGGGCCACTTCTAGGCGCCTTGCACTGCCAGGGAGCCGCTTTAGGAAGTTGCGTCTCAAGAATTCTTTTCAGCAAAAGAGCGCTGTGCAGAGGGGCAGCGTTGGACCCGCTGAGCCGCCCCAGACGCGTCTCTCCAAAAGCCTCCCGACCGGTCGAAGAAAACGGAAAAAGTCGCCGTGAAAATTTGTATTGACAGTGTCTAACGAGCACGTTAGCATTTCTGCCCAGATCAGGAAGACTGTCCGTGTTGTTCTATAAACGCGGGAGAATTGTAGCTGTCCGCTAAATCGTTTGAGCGAGATGGCGCGATTTACCCAAACCAGTGGGGTAACCCATCGGACTCACGATTGCACTCTCAGGAGACCAGGTAATGATGCAAAATGAAATCGGAAGAAGCAGTCCTGCGGCCCAAAAAAGGATTGGGATGCGCGCGATATTTCTGTTGCTCATCATGCTGGCGGCGGTTCCCGTTGCCATGCATGCGCAAGCGTATTACGGATCCATTGTCGGTAATGTGACAGACTCGTCCGGCGCCGCGGTTGTGGGCGCAAAGGTCACCGCCGTCGACGCCGCGACGAGCGTGAGCTTTTCTGCCACCACCTCGGGCATCGGCGGCTACACACTCGCGCAGTTGCCGTTGGGCGTCTATATAGTCAAGATCGTTGCGCCCCACTTCAAGGAATCGATCTCTACCGGCGTCGAAGTCCACGTATCCACAAACACTGAGGTCAATGCCGTTCTGCAGCCCGGCGCGGTCACCGAAAATGTGACCGTCGCGGCCGACGCAATTCAGGTGGAGACCACCTCGGCGGCGGTTGGCGAAGTGGTAAGCGGCACGCAGGTTCGCGAGCTGCCCTTGAGCGGCGAGAATTTCGTAGGACTGACACAGCTTTCTCCGGGCGTCAGCGCCGCGCAAGGCGCGAACTTCGTGGGCAAGGGGCTGGACGGAGGCGTCAACTTCTCCGTGGACGGCAACCCTTACAACATGAACCTGTTCCTGGTCGACGGCGTGAACAACAACGACGTCGGCTCGGGCCGCACCATCCTCGTCTATCCGGCGGTTGACACCATCGCCGAATTCAAGATGATCCGCAACTCCTACGGTCCTGAGTACGGTCAGGCCGCGGGCGCCATCATCAGCATCACCACCAGGAGCGGCCAGAACCAGTTTCACGGCGGCGCCTTCTATGCGGGACGCAACGACGCCCTGGACGCCAACAACTGGTTTGCCGATCACGACAATCTGGGCAAAGCCAAGGAACGCCGCGACGATTACGGCTACAACATCAGCGGGCCGGTCCTCAGGAACAAGGCCTTCTTCTGGTTTAACCAGGAGTGGGACAAGGAAATAACGGGCGTGCCGTTAGCCGCCTGCGTGCCCACGGCCGCGGAAGAAGGCGGCGATTTCAGCGGATACGGGGCGGCGACCGTGGATCAATGCGGGGCCACGATTCCGACCATCCCTGCTTATGCGCAAGCGGCGGGCAATCCATTGAAGATTGCCAGCCCGGATGCGGCAGCCTTAGATATTGCCCAGTTTTATCCGACCGGGCCCGCCACGGCGGTCGGCGGAAATAATTTCACCCAATTGATCAACAATCATCTCGACTGGATGGAGTGGAACGTCCGCGGAGACTACGAC
>DATKGE010000415.1:0-26566 GCA_035510955.1 Occallatibacter sp.
GGGGGGGAGGAGCGTTCACCTGATGATCGCCGCGCAAAAATGCCGCCACACCGTGCCATGTATCCTGCTTGCCACCCTTACCGCGCTTCAGCGCCATGTATGCAACGCACTTGATGTCCGACGCCGGAGAGATCTTGAAGAACTCCGCCACATCGGAAATAGCCGCGCATCCCGGCGTAGAAACCAGTTCCGGCGCACCGTCTCCAGTCGGCTCCATCTCCGCAACGGTATCCAGCCGTGAGGTAGCCTTTTCCAGGTTCGCAGCATAGCCGCATATAGGGCAGCTTGCGATCAGGTCCTCGCCTGCCTCGGTGTAAACCATGAACTCCTGCGATTGCGAGCCGCCCATCGCCCCGGAATCAGCCTCGACAACGACAAACTTCAAACCGGAGCGCGTGAAAATCGCGCGATATGCCGCGTCGTGCAAATCGTAGCTCTTGTCCAACCCGGCCTTGTCGATATCAAAGGAGTAGCTGTCCTTCATCGTGAACTGCCGCACCCGCAGCAACCCCGCCTTCGGCCGCGGCTCATCGCGAAACTTGGACTGAATCTGGTACCAGATCTGCGGCAACTGCTTGTAGCTGCGCAGTTCGCTGCGCGCAATGGAAGTCACGATCTCTTCATGGGTCATGCCCAGGCAAAGGTCTGCTCCCTTGCGGTCCTTGAGGCGGAACATGTTCTCGCCCATGGCGGACCAGCGGCCGCTCTGTTCCCACAGTTCGCGCGGCAGAATGGCGGGCAGATAGAACTCCTGGCCGATCTTGTCCATCTCTTCGCGCACAATGGCGATGATCTTGTTCAGCGAGCGCTGGCCGAGCGGGAGGTAGTTGTAAATGCCCGCGCCGAGCTGGCGGATGTAGCCGGCGCGGAGCAGAAACTTGTGGCTGGCCACTTCAGCGTCTGTGGGTGCTTCGCGGAGAGTGGGGATGAAGAGCTTGGACCAACGATGCATAGAGTGGATGGGGTGCTTTCCCGTCCGCCGCGGCGGACGCAGGACAAAATGGAGCAGTGACTATTCTAAATGTTCGAGCACGGGTTGCCGGAAAAGACCGCACGATCGAAGCCTTTCGTGCAGAGGAAGACACACTCGGCGACCAGGCCATTAAATCAACTCGACGCCCCAGAGATCGTGCAGGTGAAGAATCCCTTCAACGGTATGGTCGGCGTCCACAACGACCAGCGACGTGATCTTGCGCTCTTCCAGAATGGCCAGCGCTGTGGCGGCGAACTCATCGGCGGCGATGGTGCGTGGATTCGCGTTCATGGCTTCGCCGGCGGTGCGGCTGAGGGCTGCGCCGCCTTCGCGCTCGAGCAGACGGCGCAGATCGCCGTCGCTGATGACGCCGCGGAGACGGCCTTGTTGCTGCACGGTGGTGATGCCGAGCTTCTTCGACGACATTTCGTAGATGACGTCGGTCATTGGGGTCGATGGCGCGACGACCGGGACCGCATCGCCGCAGTGCATCAAGTCGCGCACGCGCGCCAGGCGCAGGCCGAGCTTGCCGCCGGGATGGAGGTCGGCGAAATCTTCCGCGCGGAAGCCTTTGCGCAGGCTGACGGCGATGGCCAGGGCGTCGCCCAGCGCGAGCATAGTGGTTGTGGATGCGGTGGGCGCCAGGTTGAGCCCGCAGGCTTCGCGCGCGACGCTGCAATCGAGCGCCACATTGCTGGCCCGCGCAAGCGTTGAGCTGAGATCGCAGCAGAAGCTGATGAGGGCGTCGCCCTTGCGCTTGAGCAGGGGGAGCAGGCGCAGAATCTCTTCGGTTTCGCCGCTGGCGGAGAGCGCGATGACCGCGTCGCCGTGCATGAGCACGCCGAGGTCGCCATGGACGGCTTCGGCGGGATGGAGGAACAGCGCCGGGGAGCCGGTGGAGCTCAGCGTGGCGGCGATCTTCTGCGCGATGATGCCGCTCTTGCCCATGCCGGTGACGATTACGCGGCCATTGGCTTCGCCGCAGCGCAGAATCAGGTCGACGGCGCGCGTGAAGGCCGCGGACATGGGGCCTTCGAGCCGGTCAGCCAGGGCCAGCAGCGCCGCCGCCTCGGTGCGCACCAGCGCGGCGGGCTCAAGAGAATCATCTTCGTGCGAGGGGGCCATCGGCTTCTGATGTTACCACCACCTGCGGTGGGGCAGACCACCTGCGGTGGGGCAGACGCCGCTTGGGCGGCAGGGGCGTTCGTGGTTTCCCACCCTTTCGCCAGAAACAAGGCGAAAGGGAAGGATGACCGGCCCTGTGGTTGATTGGATACCAAGGTAGGTTTGCTCGTACAATATGGAAGTGAGGTCTTGTCCGCGGTGAGACGAAACACAATTGTATTGGGCGCGCTCCTTTTCATTCTGGCCACGTTTGCGTGGGCGGGGTGGGCCAACTTTGAATTTCGCAAGCAGGCAGCGGATCGGCTGATGGCTCAAATGGCCAAGGGTGAGCTGGTGGCCGACGCGGCGGGCGACGACGCCAAGTACGTTTCGCCGCTGACGGGCAAGGTTGCGCCGGCGTTTGAGCTTGAGGACTTGAGCGGGAAGAAGGTGTCGCTGGCCAGTTACAAGGGCAAGGCGGTGCTGGTGAACTTCTGGGCCACTTGGTGCGCTCCGTGCAAGATTGAGACGCCGTGGCTGATTGAACTGAGGAACCAGTATGCGGCGCAGGGGTTTGAGATTCTGGGCTTATCTGCCGACGACATTGACCGCGACGACGCCCAGAAGCTGGCCGACGAGAAGAAAGAGATTGCGCACTCGGCCGAGCGGCTGCATATTCCTTACCCGGTGCTGATCGACGGTGGCACGCTGGACAAGGATTATGGCGGTCTGGACGTGTTGCCCATGTCTTTCTACGTGGACCGCGACGGGACAGTGGTTGCAGTGCAAATGGGGCTTACGTCGAAAGGCGATATGGAAGCGAATGTGAAGAAGGCGCTGGGAAATTAGGGACTGAGGGACTCAGCGTGGTGCCGCAAAGGCTCGTTGCGACCGTCACAGAATGAGTGGCAGTGGCGCGTCGTGAGCTCCCCATATGCAGGTCCTTCGACTCCGCTGAAGTACGCTCCGCTCAGGATGACAGATTACTTTTTGGTGGGAACTTTGGAAACAGGACACTCGATGTTCGGATTGGTGGGATGCATGGTGACTTGGCCGCGGGCTCTCGCGGGATTGACGATCGGGTTGGGGACGGTGCTGGCATTGGGCCAGATGGACTCGGCGAGCCGGTCGATTCTGAAGGGCGCGGCGGTGGAGTACATGTATCCCGAGCAGGTTACGGTTGCGACGGGCAAGGCCAGCGACGTGGCGCTGCATTTTCGTGTGGCCGAAGGGTTGCATATCAACTCGAACAAGCCGAAGGATGAGTTTCTGATTCCGACTACGTTCTCGATCCCCGACGGATCGGGCGTGCGGCTGGAGACAGCGAATTATCCTTCCGGTACAGATTTCACGCTGCAGTCTGATCCGGGGAACAAGCTGAGCGTGTATATGAACGAGTTCGTAATTCAGGCGCGGATTGTGGCTGCGCCGGGGAATCATCTTGTCGAGGCCAAGCTCCATTTTCAGGCCTGCGACAAGAACATCTGCCTGCCGCCGAAGACGATTCCGGTGGCGATTGATGTGATTGGGAAGTGAAAAAGCAGGGATCAGGGTTCAGATATCAGGGGTCAGTTGTGGCGCTGATCCTGGCCGGTTGTGCAACTGGCGATTGCGCTTCCCGGTTCGGTGGAAGCGGACGCCGAATTGCTCAATTTTGATGCCGTCCTGCAAAGCCAAGGCCAGAGATTCAGCTCAAAAAGGGCTGCTTTTTCTCTCAAAATCGCCCAGATGCCGCTCCTTTTCATCAAAAAACCGTGCCTTTCGGGGGTTCTTGTTTACCATTGAGATCATAGAGCGTCCTTCGAGTTTGTGCTCTAAGCTTATGATTCAAGGCTTCTTGCGATTTCTTCACGGGCTCAAATGTGCCCCGAAAACGGACGTTTCGAGGGAGGGGGGGTGGGTCATGCGCCTTGAAATGCGCTCGAATTCGGTCAGGCCG
This sequence comes from Occallatibacter sp., assembly GCA_035510955.1. GTDB lineage: Bacteria > Acidobacteriota > Terriglobia > Terriglobales > Acidobacteriaceae > Telmatobacter. The sequence continues at coordinate 4,017 of DATKGE010000415.1, forward strand.
AGGGTTGGCATACAGACATTGTGCGCCGCCGGATCGAAATTATCTGCAAAGTAGATTCGAGGTCTCCCAGGTTTTCAGCCGCGGCGGACAAGACCTGGGGCACCCGGCACACGGCATTGTCACCTTCGCCTAAGCACAGATTCAACGATGGCGGGCGCTTGATCCGCGAGTTCCACCCTCTTTAACAGTTCAGCCAGTTTCTCGCGGTTTTTGTTGAGCACAGCCTGGTCCCATTGCTGCAAGAGTCCTGCAACGCACAGACGTTCGTTGACCGTCATTCCCGAATATGCGCTCATCGCACCATAGTCTCATGATCTTTGCCGGGGGCAGCGCCCGATGCCTACAGGTGGGACCTTACGTTCCCGCTTTCTTCTCGATCTTGGCCCAGGAGTCTTTTAACGGGAGGGTGCGGTTGAAGACCAGTTTCCCCGGGGCAGAATCTGGATCGAGACAGAAGTAGCCGACGCGCTCGAACTGGAAGCGGTCTTCAGGCTTGGCATTGACGAGAGAGGGCTCCAGCTTGGCATCCAAAAGGATTTCGAGGGAGTTGGGATTGATATTGCTGAGGACGTCTTCGCCTTCGGCCACGTCGGTGGGGTCGGGCTTGAGGAAAAGCTTGTCGTAGAGGCGGATTTCTGCCGCCAGGGCATGAGCTGTTGACACCCAGTGGATGGTGGACTTGACCTTGCGGCCGTCGGGAGAGTTGCCGCCGCGGCTGGCCGGATCGTAGGTGCAGTGCACCTCGACGATGCGGTCGTGGGAATCTTTCACTTCGCTGTGGGCCGTGATGAAGTAGGCGTTGCGCAGGCGCACCTCTTTTCCTGGAGACAGGCGGTAATACTTGGGCGGAGGGACTTCGCGGTAGTCGTCTTGCTCGATGTAGATTTCGCGGGAGAAGGGCACGTGGCGCGTGCCGGCGCTTGGGTCCTCGGGATTGTTGGCGACCTCTACAAATTCTTCTTTCCCCTCGGGGTAGTTGTCGATGACGATCTTGAGCGGGCGCAGGACGGCCATGGCGCGGGAGGCGCGGCGGTTGAGGTCGTCGCGCTGGTAGTACTCGAGCATTTCAATGTCGGTTGTGCCGTTGGTGCGCGAGGTGCCGATGGCGGCGCAGAAGGCGCGCAGGCCTTCGGGCGTAAAACCGCGGCGGCGGATTCCGGCGAGGGTGGGCATGCGCGGATCGTCCCAGGCGCTTACGCGTTTTTCCTCGACGAACTGGAGCAGCTTGCGCTTGCTGAGCAGGGTGTAGGTGAGGTTGAGGCGATCAAACTCAATTTGTTGCGAGGGGAAGATGCCGAGCTGCTCGATATACCAGCGGTAGAGAGGCTGGTGGTCGGCGAACTCCAGGGTGCACATGGAGTGGGTGACCTGCTCGATGGAATCCGACTGGCCGTGGGCGTAGTCGTACATGGGGTAGATGCACCATTGGTCGCCGGTGCGGTGGTGCGTGGCGTGCAGGATGCGGTACATGACCGGATCGCGCATGTTGATGTTGGGCGAGGCCATGTCGATTTTGGCGCGCAGCACGCGGCTGCCGTTGGGGAACTCGCCGGCCTTCATCCGCGTGAAAAAGTCTATGTTTTCCTCGACAGTCCGGTTGCGATAGGGGCTGTCCGTGCCGGGCTCGATGAGGGTGCCGCGGTGCTGGCGGATCTGGTCGGCGGAGAGGTCGTCGACATACGCTTTTCCATTTTTGATGAGTTGGAGAGCCCACTCGTAGAGCTGGGGGAAGTAGTCGGAGGCGTAGCAGAGGCGCTCCCAGTCGAAGCCTAGCCAGCGGACATCCTTCTGGATGGAATCGACGTATTCCTGCTCCTCTTTTTCAGGGTTGGTGTCGTCGAAGCGCAGGTTGGTCTTGCCGCCGAACTCGTCGGCGAGGCCGAAGTCGAGACAGATGGCCTTGGCGTGGCCGATGTGGAGGTAGCCGTTGGGCTCGGGGGGAAAGCGGGTCTGGATTTGGGCATCGCCGAACTTTTGGGTGCGCACATCCTCGGCGATTTGATCGCGGAGGAAGTTGGATTGGGTGCGAGCGTCGTTGCTTTCCGGGTTTGCGTCGGTCATAGCTTTAATTCATTATCCCACTGAGGGGCTGTGCTCAATATAAGAGCGGCGCGGAAGCCCGCATCTCAACCTGCCGCCACGATTGGGTGCCCCAGGGCCCAAAAATCCAGACCTCGGGCGCGCGGCACGCTTGGCCGCGAAAACATTTGAGTAAGCTTGAAGTGTCAGGGCATGACTTCAGTCGTGCCATACGCGATAGTGAAAAGTGGAGGGCTTTAGCCACTGCGATGTCGATACCTTCCCGGCCTTCGGATCTGTCAAACGCCTCATTTTGTCCGCGCACATTCTTTGTAACCACGCGGACAGCTGGCGGAAGATCGCTCTTTCAGACGGATCGCATGGCGGCACTCTTTATCGAAGTTCTTCGGACCTACATGCGCTCCGGAAAAATGACCGTTCACGACTTCGTTATCATGCCCAATCATGTCCACATTTTGATGACCGTTCCGGGCGAGATGAGTATTGAGAAGGCGATGCAATTGATCAAAGGCAGCTTTTCCTTTCGCGCCAGCAACGAGCTTGGTTTTTGCGGAGAGATATGGCAGCGTGGGTACTCGGATGTGCGCATTCTCGATGACAAGAGCTTTCAGCAGCATCGTGAATACATCGAAAACAATCCGGTGAAAGCGGGTCTGGCAAACAGGCCAGACGAGTATCCATATGGAACGGCATATTTGAAAAAGCAAAAGCACGCAGGGGCTAAAGCCCACGAGTTGGGAGTGGCTGAGCGGCACGACTGAAGTCGTGCCCTGACGCTTCTTGGCTGCTTATTGAGTTTTTCCGACGAGAATTCCGGCAGAGAAACGTAAAGCGGATCATCGAGTTTCTTGGTCTTCAGGGGTCTATGCTCAGACGATCAATTGCAGGCTTGCCTCGGCCTGGCGGATGCGGGCGAGACAGAGGTCGCAGCCGAGAACGGTCATGGTCTCAAAGAGCGGAGGCGCGTTTTTGCGTCCGCAGACGGCGACCCGGATGGGCTGGAAGGCCTGCCCGGCCTTTAGACCGAAGTCCGAAGCTGAGGCACGGAGCGCCTGCTCGAGAGAACCGTTATCGAATGGGGTGGTGGCGAGGACTTCCTCGGCGTGCTGGAGAATGCGCCGGGCGAGAGCGGCGTCGCCTTTCTGTGGGATCAAATCGGCGGGGTCGAAGGGGGCGAGCTGGTCAACAAAGAAAAAGTCGGCGGCGGAGACGGCGTCGCGCAGCAGCTTGATGCGCTCGCGGATGAGCGGGGTGACGGCGAGGAGCTTTTCCGGCGAGGGATGAAGGCCGGCCTGCTCGAAGAAGGGCTGGAGTTTGCGGCTTAGCTCATCGACGGGGAGTGCGCGGATGTGCTCGGCGTTTAGCCAGACGGCCTTGGGATCAAAAGGACCTTCTTCATTGAAATTTACGACGGCGTTGGCGCGGTTGACGCCTTCGAGCGTGAAAGCGGCGGTGAGCTCGTCGAGAGGGAGGAACTCGCGGTCGTTCTTGGGCGACCAGCCGAGGAGACAGAGGAAGTTGATGAAGGCCTGGGGAAGAAAGCCGGCATCGCGGTAGGTGGTGACGCTGACAACGGGGCCATGGCGGCGCTTGGAGAGTTTGGCGCCATCGGGGGCGACGAGCAGGGGAAGATGAGCGAACTGGGGCGGCTGGACGCCGAGAGCCTCGAAGAGAAGCAGGTGCTTGAAGGTGTTGGTGAGGTGATCCTGGCCGCGGATGATGTGGCTGATTCGGAGATCGGCGTCGTCGACGCAGGAGGCAAGGTGGTAGGTCGGCATGCCGTCCGAACGCAGCAGGGCGAAGTCTTCGATTTCGTCGGCTAGCTTGGACTGCTCGCCGTAGACGCTGTCAACGAAATGCAATGTGCGATCGAGGCCACGTGGAACCCGGCAGCGCATCGCGAAGGGCTCACCGTTAGCGGCCCTGCGATGGGATTCTTCAAAAGAAAGTTCGCGCATGCCGGGGTTGAAAAGCCAGGAGCCTTGCGCTGAGGAAGCGTCGCCGGATTCGGAATGGGCGGGTGTGAAGTCGCGATAGGCGAGGCCTTTTTCAAAGAGGTCATAGGCGGCCTGGCGGTGCAAGACAAGGCGTTCGGATTGCTGGTACTCTTCGTCCCAGTCGAGGCCCAGCCAGCGCAGTCCGTCGAAGATGGATTGCACGCTGGCCTCGGTGTTGCGCTCGACATCGGTGTCATCCAGGCGCAGGATCATGGCGCCGTGATTGTGGCGGGCGTAGAGCCAATTGAAAATGAAGGTGCGGGCGCTGCCTACGTGCAGGAAGCCGGTGGGTGAAGGGGCAAAACGGACGCGGATAGCTTTTGCTGCGGAGGGAGCGAAATCGGGCATCGGCGAATTTTCTTTCCAATCACGATGCTAGCATTCGACCGCTGCGGCGGCAGGTGCTGGCCGCCTCAGGCCTGGGGCGGAAATGGCGGCTGCGGCGGGTAGGGCGGTTGCCAACCCATCTGGGGCGCGGGAATCACCTTCCACTCGATGAAGGCCAGGATGTAGAGCAGGATCAGGCCGGTCAGAGGAAAGATGCAAAGCAGGCATAGCCAGGGCGATAGACCGGCTTTCTTGGCGATGAACCCCGTCGGAACCATGAATGCAGCCGCCATGAGCAGGTAAAAAACAAAGTAAATGCCGACAAAGGCAGCGATGATGCCGTGCCACTGTTGCGGGTCAGAGTTCATTGACGTGTCTCCGGAGATTGAAATTCTGAGTAGGAGAAAAGGTAAGGCCAAACGGGAAAAACTGCAATGGAAATCAGTGGGAGTTAGGGTGGAAAAATGAATGTTGGAGTTCGTGGTCTCCCAGGTCTCAGACGCGAGACCTGGGGCACCCGGCGGTTGCAGCTTGTTGAGACCGGCACAATCAGGTTCGAGGTTTCCACCCATTCGCCAGAAAAGCAAGAAGCAGGTTCCCTTCGGCAAGTTCAGGGCAGGCTTTCGACTCCGCTGCGCTTCGCTCAGAATGACATCAAGGATGGGGCACGGAGCATATATGCGGGACGCAGAAATGACCACTGACAACTGATCCCTGATCCCGGTCTTACGTAATGTCTTCGGTGTCGTAGACGGGGTTGATGGTGCGCTTTTTGGGGACGCCGTGAACGGAGGTTAAGAGGTCTTCGACGACGTCTTCGAGCTGGCGCTGGGTCTCAATCACGGCAGACATGCTGGCCAGTTCTTCGGAGTCGCGGACACGCTCGACGAGGGCGATGGCGTGGCACTGGGCTACGTGGTCGAGGTTCATGCCTTCCGGGGTTTTGGCCTTGATGCTGACCTGGTCGATGTCGATGCCGAGCAGGTCGGCGACCCGGGCGCGCATCTCGCCGGCGACGGGGACGATTTTCGGAGCAGCGAGAATGAGCGTGGTGTCGATGTTGACGATGCGGTAGCCGGCGCTCTGCAACTCATCGAGGGCGAGGTTGACGAAGATGGCCGAGTCGGCGTCTTTCCAGCTCGGGTCGCCGGGCGGGAAGAAGCTGCCAATGTCGCCGGCGGCCACGGAGCCGAGCAGGGCGTCGGTGATGGCGTGCAGCAGCACGTCGCCGTCGGAGTGGCCGGCGAGGCCCTCGGGGTGCTTCAGGGTGAGTCCGCCAATGCGCAGCGGGACTCCGGGCTTGAATGCGTGCGAGTCCCAGCCGAATCCGATTCGTGTATCCATGATTTCAGTACCCGTTCTCGAAGTTTATGCTCAAATCATCCGTTACATTGCCCGGATGGGAGTTGTTTTGAAAGGCGCGGGCATTGGCCTGCGCGTAGAAAGGCACCAGGAGGGTTCGGCTTTAGCCCCTGAGGGAAAATATCTTCGCCGATTTGCATTCCCTCGGCGGCTAAAGCCGCGGCTCTTCGCCTAGTCTAGCGGCATGGCTAAAGCCATGCCCTTTCAAAACATTCGCTTTCCGACTATCGCAAGGTCCAGCGTTCAGCGGGCTCTCTGGCGGAGATAAAACTCGGCCAGCTCCAGGTCGCCTGCCTGCGTAATCTTCAGATTAACCTGAGAACCGTGGACTACGGCGACGGGCAGGCCGGCGCGCTCGACGACCGAGGCCTCGTCAGTGCCCACAAACCCATCCGCCATGGCTTCGGCAAAGGCCTTTTGCAGCAGGCCGAAGCGGAAGCCCTGCGGGGTTTGCGCCAGGACGACAAACTCGCGTGGGATGGTGGACGTGATCAGGGCGCCGTGGGCGGTGCGTTCCACCTGCTTGATGGTGTCCACCGCAGGCAGGCCCACGATGGCGGCGCCAAACTCAATGACGGCGTCAATGGTGCGGTCGATGGTGGCGGCGTCGATCAGCGGGCGCACGGCATCGTGGACCAGGACAATGTCGTCGGGGTCGGCGGGCAGAGCGGCCAGGGCGTGGGAGACGGACTCCTGGCGGTTGTCGCCGCCTGCAACCACGCGGACGCGATTGGCAAAGCCGTTTTCGCCGGCGTGCTCGGCGATCTGGGCTTCGACACGCTCAATTTCTGGGTTCCGCACGGCGACGTAGATGGCGGTGACCCGCTTGACCGCGGCAAAGGCGCGCAGGGAATGGATGAGGATGGGCAGGCCGTTGAGGGCAAGAAACTGCTTGGGCTGCGGACCGGCCATGCGGGTACCCAAACCCGCGGCGGGGAGAATGGCGAAGACTTGCATACCGGCTGAAGTATACATCGGCGCTGTGTGGAGCGGACTTTCTGGTGGGCCGACGGGGGCTCGCGTTCCCATGTCTCAGAATCGAGACATGGGGCACCCACAATGTCGACTTGTCAGGATTCGGCCACTCGCCGATTCTCAGCCTTCGACTTGCTCCACGTAAAACATTTCGTTGGTGGGGCGGAAGCCGAGGCCTTCGTAAATCCGTCGGCCGGCGTCGGAGCTGTGCAACGCTACGACGTGCAGGTTGAGCCGATGGGCTTCTTCCAGGCAGCGTTCCACCAGGGCGTGGGCCACGCCGCGCTTGCGGTAGTCGGGCTCGACGAAGACGTTGAGTAGGTAGCCGCGGTGTTCGCCGGCTGGGTCGAACGGGTGAGGCGGCCAATCCAGAACAAGCAGCCCGGCTCCGGCCACGGGAAGGCTGTTGTTCTGGGTGATCCAGCCAAGGTATTTGCCCTCGGCAATCTTGCGCGCGACCCAGGGCTCGAAGCTGCGGGTCATGGCGTCCAGGGTAGCCGGCGCGGCGCTTCCCATGTCGGCGAACATGGCGCGGCGGTGGGCGGCGATGAGCGGGGCGTCGGCTGCCGTGGCGATGTGGGTCTCGAACATGCAGCCCAGTATAGCCACTGCCCCGCCTGCGATTGCCCAATGGCCTTATGATTTGGGGATGCGCAAACAGCCGATGCCCACGCTGCCGATGGATACAACGCTGCTGAAGCCAGGATTGCGGCTGGCGGTGGGGGTTTCCGGTGGAGCGGACTCGGTGGCGCTGCTGCGGGGGTTGCATGCGCGCAGCGGCGAACTGGGGCTGGTGCTCCATGCTGCGCACTTGCATCACGGTCTGCGTGGCGCGGACGCGGACGTAGACCTGGAGTTTGTGCGGGCGCTGGCGGCGGCGCTGGAACTGCCATTTCATGAAGCCCGGGTGGATACGGCGGCAGAAGCAGGAAAGGCCGGCGAGTCCATTGAGGAAGCGGCGCGGCGGCTGCGTTACCTGTGGTTCCGCAAACTTCTTTGCACAGTCCCGCTCGATTTAGTCGCCACGGCGCACACTCGCGACGACCAGGCGGAAACGGTGTGCGCCAAGTTTCTGCGCGGCGCGTGGACGGAGGGACTAAGCGGCATTTATCCGGTGGTGGAGTTTGCCGAGGGGCGGATTGTGCGCCCGCTGCTGGAGGCCACGCGGGCCGAGGTCGAGACGTATTTGCAGGCGCTGGGCCAGGGCTGGCGGGAGGACTCTTCGAATCGCCAATTGACATTTACGCGCAATCGCATCCGCCATGAGCTGCTGCCGATTCTGGAGGGGTGGAATCCGCAGATCAAGGAGCACCTGGCCCAGATGGCGGAGCTGGCGCGCGAGGAAGAGGCGTGGTGGGCGGGTGAGCTTGCCCGGGTGGCGCCGCAGATTCTGTTGAGCGGGCGGCCGGTGCGGGGCGGAGGGCGCGCTTCCGGGGACGGACTCGCTTTGGACGTGACACAGCTGGCAGCGCTGGCGCCGGCGCTGCAGAGGAGGCTGGTGCGTTATGCAGCCGGGCAGATAGGAGCGACCCTCGATTTCCCGGCCACCGAAGCGCTGCGGGCGCTGGCGCTCGATGGGCGGGCCGGACAACGACGCGAACTGGGTCAGGGGTTACGCGCGGAGCGGACGCCGCGGGAGCTGCGATTGACGATCGAGGCGGCATCGGCGACGGGGACGGCGAGCGCAATTCCGGAGTACGCAACGCTGATTCCTGGAGAGATCGTGGCGCCGGCGTTTGGGTTGCGGCTACGGATCGACGCTTCCTCGGTGGTGCAGGAAGGCGGATTGGTTGGGGATGGGGTCAAGGGTGGGGGTACGGTTTCCGAAGGCCATCCCTCGGGGGCTAGAGCCCCGATTCTGTCAATTGATCGAATGTACGGGCTAAAGCCCGTACCCTTCCTCTCAGCTGATCGGAGGGAAAGGCTGAAGCCCGTACCCTTTACCGGCCGCGTGGCGACCTTGCGCAACTGGAAACCGGGGGACCGGGTGCGGCTGCGCTACTCCGGCGGGCCGCGCAAGGTAAAGGAAGTGCTTGAGCGGTTGCGCGTGACGGGCAGCAGCCGGGCAATTTGGCCGGTGCTGGAGGTGGACGGCCGGATCGTATGGATGAAGGGCGTGGAACTGGAGCCGGAGCCGGGAATCGCGGTTGTGGCCACTGATCTGGAGGTCGCTGACGCAATTGCCATTACCAAGGATTCCGGCGATCACACTTTGGGGTAGCGGGAATGGCCCAAATACCCTAAAAGAATCGGGATGGGTGGTGCCAGTTCGACCCGGTTGGGAGTACAATTTGAAATACTGCTCACTCCGGCGGCAGGGCATTCGTGTATGCCGCGAGCACGTTGTGGGCTTTATGGGACTTTGCTTAAGTTTGACGCGTCTAAATGGTGATGGGGGCGGGATGGAGGTCCAGCAGTTGGACTTTCCCTCGCCGGGAAAAGAGGGATCCTGGTGAATTCGACCGTTAAAACGATCATGTTCTGGGCATTTATTCTTGTCTGCCTCATGCTGCTTTGGACCGTGGTGCAGAGAAGCTCGGGCATGACCAAGTCTGCGGACATTGGCTATTCCGACCTGCTCAGCAAAATTGATGAGGGCCAGGTGCAGGACGCCACCATCCAGGGCAATGAGCTTCACGGCCACCTGAAGGGCTCCAAGGACGAGTTCCATACCACCATCCCCGCCAACACCGACGGCCTGACCAACAAGCTCTATGCGGCTAAGGTTACCTTCAATCTGAAGGAAGTTTCGAGCAACCTGCCCTTGCAGTTGCTCATCAATATCGGGCCGTTTGTGCTGCTCGGCGCGATCTGGTTCTTCATGCTGCGGCAGATGCAGTCGGGAGGCAACAAGGCGCTTTCGTTCGGCAAGAGCCGGGCGCGGCTGCTCTCCATGCAGCAGAAGAAGGTCACCTTCAAGGACGTGGCCGGCGTGGATGAGGCCAAGGAAGAGCTGAAGGAGATCATCGAGTACCTGCGCGAGCCGCAAAAGTTCCAGAAGCTGGGCGGACGCATTCCCAAGGGCGTGCTGCTGGTTGGCCCTCCGGGAACCGGCAAGACGCTGCTGGCGCGGGCTGTGGCCGGCGAGGCCAATGTTCCGTTCTTCTCCATTTCCGGTTCCGACTTTGTGGAGATGTTTGTGGGCGTGGGCGCGAGCCGTGTGCGCGACTTGTTTGAGCAGGGCAAAAAGAATGCACCCTGCATTATCTTCATCGACGAAATCGACGCTGTGGGCCGTCATCGCGGCGCCGGCCTGGGCGGCGGACACGACGAGCGCGAGCAGACCTTGAACCAGCTGCTGGTCGAGATGGACGGCTTTGAATCGAACGACGGCGTGATTCTGGTCGCGGCTACCAACCGGCCTGACGTGCTGGACCCGGCGCTGCTGCGTCCCGGCCGCTTCGACCGCCGCGTGGTGGTGGGACTGCCCGATGTGCGCGGGCGCGAAGAAGTGCTGCGCGTGCATGTGAAGAAGGTTCCAGTCTCCGACGACACCAACCTCAATGTGCTGGCTCGCGGAACACCCGGCTTCAGTGGCGCCGACCTGGCCAACATGGTCAACGAGGCCGCGTTGAGTGCCGCGCGGATGAACCGCAAGCAAGTCACGATGTACGACTTTGAGCTGGCCAAGGATAAGGTCCTCATGGGCGCCGAGCGCAAGTCGATGCTGCTTACCGAAGAAGAGAAGCGGGTGACCGCCTATCACGAGGCCGGCCATGCGCTGGTTTCCTTCCTGCGCGAGCATTCCGACCCCATTCACAAGGTCACCATCATTCCGCGCGGCATGGCGCTGGGCGTCACCATCTTTTTGCCCGGCGACCGGCACAACTACACGCGCGAGTACCTTGAAGCCAATCTGGCCATTGCGTACGGCGGCCGTGTGGCCGAGGAGATTTTCCTCAACCAGATGTCGACCGGCGCGGGCAGCGACATTGAAACCGCCACCGACCTGGCGCGCCGCATGGTCTGCGAATACGGCATGAGCCGGCTCGGTCCGCTGACCTTCGGCAAGAAGGAAGAGCAGATCTTCCTGGGCCGCGAGATTGCGCAGCATCGCGACTTCAGCGAAGAAACCGCCCGGCAGATCGACCTCGAAGTGCGGCGCCTGATCGACGAGGCTTATCAGTCCGCCCATGCATTGGTCGAGTCCCACGCCGACGCAATGCACCGCATTGGCGCGGCGCTGCTGGAGCGCGAGACCATCGATGCCGAAGAGGTGAGGATGCTGATCGAGGGCCAGGAATTGCCCCCCATGCGCTCGGTGCTGGCCACGCCCAGCGATACGGGCAGCGGCAACGTGCAGCAAGTGCTCAAGCCGGACACACGCAGCGGACCGAGCCTCCCGGAGGGTTCGCCTTCGCCGGCATAGCCACGGTTTTCAACTGAGCCTCAAACAGAATGGCCACCTCAATACGAGGTGGCCTTTTCATTCGGCCGCCAACGAGAGAGCTGGCCCTTTGGAACTGGTTAGGATTTCATCATGTGCTTCATGCCCTACGTGGGAACAACCAAACCGATTCCGCGCAGATAGGCGAAGGCCTCGAAATGCGCACCTCAGGGGCTGAAGCCCACGTTGGTCTTGCGGCTGTCGCGGCACGACTGAAGTCGTGCCCTGACACTTCATGTCTCTTGCGTTGAGTTTATGTGCATCCTGTGCCGCCTGGCACAATTGAAGCTTGTCCCTTTTGAGCAAACGTGCGGAATGAATTGAACCGCGAGCGTATTTGCTTCGACATAAGAGATGAATGCAGATAGAGAACCAGAACCGCGCACTCTACGAATGGATCGCGCTGCGCTGCGCGTCGGGCGAGGCGGGCGCTTTTGAGGGCCTCGTTGCGGCCATGGGGTCGCCGTTGCTCAAGCGCACAATGAGAGACGGATTCCATTCCGGGTGCGAGTGAAGGAGTAGGAACTTCAGCGCCGGCCGAAGACCCTGTAGGAGACGCCGACGCTGAGGCCGTACGGCATCAGGGTGTAAGTGCTGGTGGTTCCTTCCGACCACTGGGGCCACTGCTGGTACTCGAAGTCGGGGAGCCGCACGTCGATTCGATTCGTCAGCTTGACGTCCAGGCCGCCGCCATAGGCCAGAGCTGTGTAGCGGCCCCAGCCGTTGTTGTTCTCGAAGTTCATCTTGCCGTAACCGATGAGGATTTTGGCATAGGGCGTGGCGCGCCAGAAGCGGAGCTTGTAAATGGGCAGGCGGGGGCCGATCAGGTAATTGTCTTCATAGATGCCGTCCACCTGGTTGAAGCGCAGCCAGCGGCCCTCGGCTTCAACCTGAACCCAGGGATTGAACTTGACGTCCATATAGGCGCCGATGCCGTAGAGGTCGGTTGAGCTGGATTGAGGGATGCCGAAACCCGCATAGTCAGGCTGGAAGACCGAAGCCTCGCCGCCGGCCGTGATGGACAAGCCGCGAGCAAAGGCAGATGGAACCACTTGCGCGCGTGCGGCCAGGGTTCCGGCCGCGAGAAGGGTTACGAGAAGGGCAGTGAGGGATTGTCCCATCGTGAAGCTATGTTTCGGCACCAAACCCATCCAGTCCTGGATGGCCGCTGCACTTTATACGGCCGCCCCTGAGGATATGCCTGCCGGAAGCGGTTGGGTTCCGGATTCGGGCGGGCAACTCCTCAGGTTAGATGCTACTGCGGACTGGGCGGTGTTACCGTCGGTTGCTGGGATGCGTTGGGATCGGCCGCTGGAGTTTGCGCCGTCGGCGCGGCCGGAGGAGGTCCGGCTGCGGGCGTGGCGGAAGCAGGCCCTACCACGGGCCCGACTCCGGCCGCGGCCGCAGCATCGTACCTCTGCAGCTTGTAGAAGAGCGGCGTCACTTCGAACGGCATCTTGTCGCGCGGATTCATGTACGCGTAGATCTTGGCGTTCAGCTGGTGCACCTTGTCGTCCCAGGGGTCGGTCTTCAGCCAGAAGCCGAGGGGATTGGCCGGCCGCTGCGCCAGGTCGTCCCAGTTCAGCTTGGGAGACATGTGCTGCAGGTCCGCCATCCACGGCGTGCCGTCCGCCTTCAGCAACGAGTCGCCCAGCTTGGGCGAGTTGAGCTGCTTGAGCGGCTTTTCACGGTCAACCAACTGCGCATAGTAGAGCCCGGCGTCGGGCAGCTGATCCTTGTAGAGCGAGGCCTGCAGATACTCCATGGCGCGCTTTGCCGCTTCGGCGTTGTCGTGGTCGGTGTGGTACATGTCGATCTTCTGGAAGCTCGCCGTGTCCGGGAACATCAGGCGGTCGTTGAACGCATAGCGCGTGTCGATGTGGTGGCCCATGGCGATGTGCGCCAGTTCCATGGCAACCACGGAAGCCATGGCTGCCTCATTGGGCAGGGAATCGATGAGCCCCTTGCTGATGAGGATGGTGTTGCCGACGGTGGTGGTCTCAATGGTGTCGGTGAGAATCACGCGGGTGTGAATCTGGTCGGTGAACGCAAGATTGTTGGGCACCTGCAGATTGATCACGATCTGGTCAAGGATCTTGTGCTCGTAGCCGTTCGGATCCGCATTGAGCGGCGCCACCAGGCCGGCTTCAACCAGCCTGTCGATCACGTTGTTCTCAGCCTGCGTAACCCATGCACGCGAAGCCTGCAGCGGACCCACATCCTGCGCGTCCTGGCTGGAGTCCACGGCGTCGTCCACCTTCACGCTCACGTTCTCCGAGTCGCGCGTGGGCAGCTTCAGGCTGTAGCCCCAGAAGTGTGTCTGCGCCTTCAGGCCGACCGTCTTGTCGCCTTCGATGCGCGTAGTCTCTTCCACGTAAACCGCAACCGGCAGCCACTCGCCCGGCTGCACGTTCATGCGCCAACTGTCGAAGTGGAAATAATATTTGCTGGAGTCTTCCTGGTTCGGCCCGGTGTAGGTGCCGTTGAAGCGGACCACATTGCCGTCCTGATCTTCGATCCAGATGCGCCCGAAGAAGCGGCCCATCCCCTTCACTTTAGGATGAACATCGAACACTGCTGTGCGCACGGAGCCCAGAAATTCATGGCGAACGTAGCTGAATATGTAGTGGTTCTTGTCGAACCCATTGGGGTCCAGAAACATCATCTGCATGAAGCCGTTGGGATTGTAAGTAAACTTTTCCAGGCCCAGCGCCTTGCTCAGGCCGAGCATCGCGTCCAGCGAGCCCTTGAAGAAGCCCTTGTTGCTCTTAATGCTGCGGTCGGGGAAGCCCTTGTCCACAAAGCCCTTGGAGAAGTCCACGCGGCTGAGCATGTACTGATCTTCAACGGGAACCATGTAGAGCTTGACGTCGGGTCTGGTGTTCTGAATGTATGTCTCGACCAGCGGTGTGCGCTTGCGGATGGCCTGGATCAGCACCTTCTCCTGGGCAATGGCTCGATCCACCAGCGCCGACTGCTCCGGCGTAAGCGGATGAACAGCTTCATACTTCGGCTCATTCCTCTTTGCATACGCCGAAGACAGACTTACGGCCATGATGAGGAAGGTGAGGGAAATCTTCCGAAACGTCATGTAAAACTCCTGATTAGTATCTTGCCACTTTCGATGCAATCTTCAAGGTCTGTGGCGATGCGCAAGGCCCTGGGGGGACTTGTTTGGTCAACGCACAGCCCGTATTCGCGCAGCCCTTATTCCTGTTTCAAATTCGATGCTACTACGCCAACTGGAAGGTGATGGTGATGGTCGTCGTCGCGTCCACGGCCTGACCGCCCTTGGTGGCGGGATGGAAACGAATCTGCTGCGCCACGCGGCGCGCTTCTTCATCCAGTCCATGGCCCAGTCCGCGCAGAACGCCATTGATGACAACCTGTCCGGCGGCGGTAAAGGTGACGCGCAGCACCACGTCGCCCTGGATTCTCAACTGGCGGGCTTCGCTGGTGTATTGAACGGGCGGCTTGGAGATGACCTCAATGGTGGTCATTGCGGGCGCGGTGGCCATCAGCACCGGAGCTGCCGTGGCAACCACGGTGGGAGCGGCGGCCATGCCCACCTTGCCGACTGGGCCGGTGGTGGCAGTGCCCGTGCCTCCCGGAATGCCGGCTGAGGCTACCTTGCCGACCACGCCGGCGTTGGAGCCAGCCTTAAGGCCGTTGCCGATGCCTGTGGAACCCACGACCCCATGAGGAGCCACGGACGGGCCCTGCAGGCCGCCATAGGGATTGCCGATGGCGGCCACGGTGGCCGGACGGGTGGCATTGGGATTCGGCGTGACGCCAAAGGTCTGGCCCAGATGTACGGGCGCCGTCGAGGCCTTGACCGTGTTGTCTTGCGCAGGCATGGCTGCCGTCATGGCTGCCTTGGGCTGCGGCGCCAGAACCACGGAGGGCTTGGCGGCCTTGATTACAGGTATAGCCACCTTGGCTTCCATCTGGATCGGCTTGGGCTCGGGCTTGGGCTCGACCTTGGGCATCACGATCTTGGGCTGTTCCAGCTTGACTTGAATCTTGAGCGGCTCTGGAGGCGTGATCTTGGGCGGTTCCGGCAGTTTCACCTTGGGCGGTGGCGGAGGCGTGCTGGGGATAATCAACACCGTCTCTTCGTACCTGTGCGCGACAATCGTCTTCACCTGGCTTCCCAGATAGATCGCAATTAAAACAATCAACCCGTTGACCACCATGCTGGTGAAAAAAGAGGCAGGACTTCTCTCCGGCTCTGGAAGCAGGCCAAAGTTCGATCGTCCCGGGGTATAAGCGTAGTTCATAGGCATATCGTCAGTCCTCGCACTTGTTCGTTATGAATTTGGGTACCCATTCTGTCGTCACTAAAGTAGATCGGCAGCGAACGATTGCACAGCATTGGCGGGTGAAAACGATCCAGTCCATGGGGTTCTGTTGCGGAACTTTGACCGAGGGTTGTCTGCGCGGCGTGGCCGCCTGTTCCGTGTTCTTTACGAGGGCCCTGACCGAAAGGAATCCGCAGCCCAAGCGTTGACGTGATGCGGGTTAGGGGGCGGCGTGCCGTCGCCGTCCAGCTCCCGGCCGACGCGTCCGATTGCGGGCGTCCATGGGCAGATCCGTTGCGGGGTAATTTGAACTGTGTCTTCATCCATTTGGCGCTGAGAACGGAGACAGCAGGCGCACCGGCGCGCAGGAACCTTTTGTCCGGTTCCGTGCCACAAGGTAGGTTGGTTGCACAGATTTCGCGCACTCTGCCTCTCCTGGTTCTATCCAAGGCCATCCGGTATGTATCGGCAATCCCCCTTTTTGGTCAGGGGACCGACTACCGTGGTATTTTCGCGCCAAGGAGCCAGCATGAAACGTATCATGCACGGCGAAGAAGAAGCGTATAGGAAAGCTCAGAGCAAGCCGCCTGTGCGGCGGTCGTAGGCTGGGAGCCTGAAGCCCCGCGACGCCTGCCCCTGCTGTATTAGACTCAATTTAAATCAAAGCGCTTGGCGAAGGAAAGCATTTTTGTGAAGATATTGGTCACCGGCGGAGCGGGGTATATAGGTGGTACAGTGGCTGGACTGCTCGTCTCAAAGGGGCACAAGGCTTTTGTATTCGATAATTTGAGTCACGGCCGGCGCGACCTGTTGCCGCCTGGCGTGGATTTTGTGGAAAGGGAACTGGCGGACGGGCCGGCCCTCAAGAATCTCTTCATTGAAGCCCGAAAAGAAGGCTGGCCCTTCGATGGTGTTTTGCACTTTGCCGCGCTGATCGAGGCCGGCGAATCCATGGTCCGGCCGGAGACCTTTTTTCGCAATAACACCGCTTCGACCCTGACTTTGCTGGAAGCGATGCTGGCCCACGGACCGCGCCGGCTGGTCTTCTCCTCGACCGCCGCCGTCTACGGGGAACCGGAAAAAGTGCCGATCGAGGAGGATGCGCGGCTCAAGCCGACCAACGCATACGGGGAATCGAAGCTGCTGGTGGAGTACATGCTGGGCTGGATGCACCGCATTCACGGGCTGCGCTCGGCCTCATTGCGCTACTTCAACGTGGCCGGCGCGCCGGGGGGGCAGGACGGCGTGACCCGCGGCGAGGCGCATGAGCCAGAGTCGCACCTGATTCCCCTGGTGCTGGATGTGGCGCTGGGGCGGCGCGCGTCCATCCGTATCTATGGCGAGGACTACGCAACGCCGGACGGCACCTGCATCCGTGACTACATCCATGTTTCCGACCTGGCCGAGGCGCACCTGCTTGCGCTGGGCGCGCTGGAGACGGACGCCGCAGCGAAGGAAAGGCTGGTCTTCAACCTGGGCAATGGGCAGGGGTTCAGCGTGCGCCAGGTGATTGAATCGGCGCGCCGCGTCACCGGGCATCCGATTCCGGCGGAGGTCCATCCGCGACGGGCGGGCGACCCGGCGGTGCTGGTGGCCAGCTCCGAAAAGGCAATGCGGGAGCTGGGGTGGACGCCGAAGTATATGCAATTGGACGAGATTGTCCGGACGGCGTGGATCTGGCACCAGAAGCGGTACGCTTGAGCATTCAGGAGAACGCCCATGATTGAAATTTCAAATTTGTCGCTCGGACAATTACTGAAACTGCACCCGGAAATAGAGGGCGAACTTCGCAGACGGAAGATCATAAGAACCGCAAACAAACCGACGGGTGACTATGCGGAACTTCTCTTCCTAACTGCGTTCCCCCGGTGGAAACCGGCAGGGAAAGCGCAAAGGGGCTTCGACGCTATCGGCCCAGAGGGGCGTTACCAGATTAAAGGACGTAGAATCATCGGCAAAGGCTCTCGTCAATTGTCCGCAATCAGGGACCTTAAAGACAATCATTTTGATTTTCTCGCGGGGGTGTTATTCAACAAGGACTACAGCGTTGATAGAGTACTCATCATGCCGCGCGCTTTCATTTTGAGTCTGGCTGATAAAAAGACGCATATCTCATACCAAAGACACACCAGAAGCCACCTCTTCCAGCTCGTCAATGAAATATGGAAAGTCGACGGGGTCAAAAACGTGACAAATAAACTTGTGAATGCAGAGAAACTATGCAACCAAAGATATAGAGGAGAGCCGTTGTAGCTACACTTGTAAATATATTTGTGGTACCCTAAGTGCGTGGAGTTCGACTTGGATCCCGCGAAAGCCAAGACCAACCTCCGTAAGCACCGCGTGGCTTTTGATTACGCAACGCGTGTCTTTCAGGATCTAAACCGCATCGAGCGGCCCGATGAAGGCGACCATGAGGGGGAAGAACGTTGGCAGGTCTTGGGTCGAGTCGAGGAGTTTGTTCTCGTAGTTGTCTACACCGCCCGTTGGGATCGAATTCGTATCATTTCCGCCAGGAGGGCCGAGCTGGATGAGTACATCGAATACTGGAATGGTTAGGTTTACACTTGATCCCGAAAATCCGCCGAAGATGACTCCGGAGCAGATGCAGTCGCTTCGCGAGTTGCGCGATGAGGATATCGACTTCAGCGATATCCCGCGTCTTACCTCCAGCGGTTGGCGGCGCGTTTCCGAATTGGTTCCGGCGGAGAACAAGCAGCAGATTACGCTGCGGCTGGATGCGGATGTTATCGCTTTCTTTCGCGGCACCGGACGGCGTTACCAAAGCCGCATCAACGCGGCGCTGCGTGATTATGTGAATGCGCAGAAAAAGCTTTCTAAAGGTTCGATCCCATAAGTTCCGAAGTGCAACTGCAGGTCCTTCGACTCCGCTGAAGTGCGCTTCGCTCAGGATGACAGGCAACGTTCTGATAGGAACCTTGTAAGCAGTACATTAGAACAGCTTGCCCTTGAACAAGTAGACCAGCTCGATGACCAGGATGATGACGACGGTGAGTTCCAGGAAGAATGCCCGGCTCTGGTTGAACTGGTCGACCATGAAGCGATAGAGTTCCTCAGCCGTGTGCACCTTGCGGGTAACCAGGTCCTTGTAGTCGGGCACGCCGACCTTAAGCGCGGCCAGGCGGTAAAGACGCGCCGAAAACATGTCGCTCAAGAACTTGATGGCGTTGTCGGAGTGCTCGGTAAGTTCCGCCACGTCCAGCAGCACCGTGTGCAGGCGCGTGGCCGACCGTGCCAGCCGCCATTGCGCGAAGACGCCGGTGCCTTCGTCGAGCAGCTTGTAGACACGATCCAGCTCTTCGGTCAGCAGGTCGTCGTAATGGCGGAACTCGAGCAACTGGGAGTTGGCGTACTCCAGGAGCTGGATCGCGGTCTCTGCGCCGGTCGAAGAGTCGTAGAGAAATGCCGCGTTCCAGCCGATGACGGTGAGGTCGTTGGCGTAGTAGGAGATGCGCGACTGCAGCACCTCATTGCACTCGCTCTCGGCGAGCTGACCTGTGTCGCCGCGCACTACCTGGGCGACGCGTGAGCCGTGCTGCTGAATCAACTCAGAAACGGTGGGCGCGCCGTCAATTTCACGTATGTGAAAGATGAGGTAATCCTCGCTGAGCCACTCCCTGTAAGGCTTGACCAGGGCAGGAGCGGCGCGTTCCAGGCTGGTGCGGACCAACTCCGTGGCTTGAGCGGCGAAGTCTACCTCCCACACCCAGCGGCTGGCCAGGCGGATGAGCTTGCTCCATCCGCCGGCAAAGGGCAGCTCGTAGACCACGCTGACCACGCCGTAGTCGTAGTACTTGATCTCGCCCTGCAGACGCTCGCCGGTTTCCAGGTCAAGGGGCTCGAGCGGCACCACAACCGGCGGACGCTGGTAGCGGACATAGGTGGGCGCCGGATGCTTGAGGCTGGGCTGCCGTAAGGTGCGGGCGCGGATCAACTCTTGCAGCCGGTCCAGACGAACGGCTTCGGCCACGTCGAACTGCAGCAGCACCAGCACCGACCCTCGCAGGTTGGTTTCGGGGCTGGCGGCGTCCGGCATGATTGGATGATCTTATCGTGTGGCACCGGCGGTGGGGCAGCCACCTGCGGTGGGGCAGACGGCGCTTGCGCGCCAGGGAACTCGCGGTTTCCTACACTGGACCCTGGGCGCAAAAACAAAGACGCGCGGCCCAGCGTCTGCCCCACCGCAGGGGCTCAGGGTCGGCAGCAGTCGTGGCGCAGCATGGGGACGTAGTAGACGTCCAGCCACCAGGAGAGCGCGAAGAGCAGAACCATTCCTCCCACAGCGCAGAAGAAGAGGCGGACGGGGAGTGTGGCGAGAAGCGGCTCGGCGGCATGGGGGCTGGTGCGCGGGCGCCAGGAGTAGAGAAGGCCGCTGGTGAAACAGACACAGGCAGCGAGGACTATGCGCAACAGGGCCATCTCCAGCCGTTCTTCCCAACGGGTGCCGGGAAGGAAGAAGGCGCTCAGCATGACCGGGTAAAGCGAGAGCATGCTGAGGAAGAAGGAGAGCGGTTTGAGGAGTTCCAGGATCATGGGCGGCTCCCATGGTGCCCGCGACCATTCTAATCCTGCTTCAGTGCGTGCGGGCAAAGTTGGCAACTCCGTCATTCATTCAGTCGTGATTTTGAATCTGCGCGAGTTTCTGGGCTATGCTGTCTTCATGCGGTTTCGGGCAAAGTTCGGAGCGCTCGGTTGGTGCTGGGTATTATTGGCCTGTGCCTCCATGTTCAGCTTGATCGCTGGGGTCGGCCACAAATCCACAGAGCATCCATACCTCGCCGTTGTCTCCATGCTTATTGCTTCGCAGACGGTCCTCAATCACTTCTTCACCTACTGGGAAATGGACTCCAGCTCTCTCCGCGTACATTACTTCTGGACGACAAGGGAGATTGCGTGGGCGGAAGCAACGCATGTGGGGGGCGCCAATAGCCGGCCCTCGTCAGGCTTCCTGGATGTGTACTATGCCCGGTCCGCACCGATGTCGGGGCGCGGCCACTTTCTGGCCAATCCAAACGATCGCCGGGCGTTCATTGAAGACCTGCGCAAATTTGCGCCCCAGGCTGAGTTTGAGGTTTAGGTCCCATCGCCCCTGTGCGCGTCAGGCTTGGTCATGGCTTTGGCTCACATCCAGCATGGGCGGCAGGTCGCGGCCTCCGTGCACAACCCTCTCAATGCGAACCGAGTTCCGGCGAATGCGAAAAAGAATCACATATTGGCCCACCGTGGCCAGCCTTGCGTCCACGCCAAGCTCGGGGCGAAGCCGGTAGAGCTCGGGTTGCCTTGCGATCTCCTTCATCTTGGCGCGCAACTGCCGGAGCACACGCAGTGCGTGACGCGGGCTGTCTGCGGCAATGAAATTCGCGATCTCTTCCAGATCGTCGGGGACGCGCGGCGACAGGCGGAGCAGCATTATCGGCCGGATGCTTCGGCTAGGCTCTTATATTTGCCCTCCAATTGGTCGAAGACGCGGTCCGGATTCAGTCCTTCTGAATCGTCAGCAACTGCTTCCAACCACTTCTTGCGCAGTCCGGCCAGGCCCTGTTCGCGGAGGTTGCGTTTGTGCGTCCAGTCACGAAGCGCGTCGCGGATGACTTCGCTGTTCGAAGAGTATTCGCCGAGGTTCACGGCGCGGCGAACAAGTTCAGCCATCTCCGCAGGAAGAGCTATGCTTAGCTTTTCAATGGTAGGCATGAAGTATACCTCAGTAGGAATAAATCCTACCATACTTTTAGCCGGGAATTCGAGGTCCCACAGCGATAAATCGACGAAGGGTCCCAGGTCGAATGCCCAGTCTTCATTTACTTGCCGAGTGTGCGTCCAGCCCTTTAAAGTGACTCCCACGCACGGTCTCCATGGCTGAAGCCTGTCTCCCCGACCGCCGCGCATTTCCCCGGCTTTTCTTCCCCGGAAGGACGTCTTCATGTCTTCGCTTCCCGTTCCCGCCGTTGGCAATCAGGATATTGATTCAACTCTCCGCGAAAATCGCGTCTTTCCGCCTCCGCCCGAGTTCAGCGCCAAGGCGCACATCAAGAGCCTGGCGGAATACGAGGCGCTCTATAAACGGTCCATCGAAGATCCGGAGGGTTTCTGGGCGGAGGCCGCCGGTGAGCTTGACTGGTTCAAGCCGTGGGACAAGGTGCTCGATTGGAATCTGCCCTGGGCGAAGTGGTTTGTGGGCGGCAAGCTGAACTTGAGCTACAACTGCGTGGACCGCCACGCGCTGGGCGCAAGACGCGACAAGACGGCGCTGATCTGGGAGGGCGAGCCGGGCGAGATTCGCCGTCTGACTTATGCCGAGCTGCATGTCGAAGTGCAGAAGTTTGCCAACGCTCTCAAAGGGCTGGGGATCAAAAAGGGCGCCCGCGTGGCCGTCTACATGGGCATGACGCCGGAGCTGGCCATTGCGCTGCTGGCTTGCGCGCGCATTGGCGCGGTGCACTCGGTGATTTTTGGCGGATTCGCCGCCAACGCCATCGCCGACCGCGTAAACGATTCGGCTTGCGTGGCGATTCTGACCCAGGACTCGAGCTACCGGCGCGGCGGCGAAATCAAGCTGAAGGCAACGGTGGACGAGGCGATGAAAGCGTGCCCGACGGTGAAGCACGTGGTGGTCTACCGGCGGACAGATGGGGAGGCGGGCGGGAAGACAGGCAGCCCGGTGACCATGGTGGAGGGGCGCGACCACTGGTGGCACGACCTGGTGGCCAAGGCTGCGGCGGAGTGCCCGTGCGCGGAACAGGATTCCGAAGATCCGCTCTACATTCTTTACACATCGGGGACAACCGGAAAGCCCAAGGGCCTGGTGCACACTACAGGCGGCTACGCGGTGCAGACTTATCTCACTTCGAAGTACGTCTTCGACCTCCGCGATGAGGACATCTACTGGTGCACGGCGGATATCGGCTGGGTCACCGGACACTCCTATGTTGTCTATGGTCCGTTGCAGAACGGGGCGACGGTGCTGATGTATGAGGGCGCACCCAACTGGCCGGATTTTTCGCGCTTCTGGAAGATCGTGGATGACCACAAGGTCACCATCTTCTATACCGCGCCCACGGCCATTCGCGCCTTCATCAAGTGGGGCGACCAGCACGTCGAGAAGTTCAAGCTGGATTCGCTGCGGCTGCTGGGGACGGTTGG
>DATKGE010000416.1:0-28184 GCA_035510955.1 Occallatibacter sp.
ACGGCTTCAGTAGCGGAGGCCGAGCTTCATGGGGAAGTCTTCTTCGTCTTCTTCGAGGCCGGTCATATTGCAGTGTTCCTGGACGATTTGGCGATGGAGGGTGCGGAGCGCGACATGGGCTGCAGAGATGGCTGCGGCGGCGAGGACAAAGTGCTGAACGCTTGCCTCGATCCACGGTTGAGCGACAACAGGCAGCGAGGCCACGGCGGGAACGAAGGCGAAGTATTTGAAGACGGAGACGGCAAGGTTGGATTGCTCTCTTGGCGGCTCACCAGTAAAGGCGACGATCTTGACGCTCAGGAAGAGTATGTCGGTGAGCAGCAGGCACATGCCAGCGGCAATGAGCAACAGGCTTGCTGTTGCAGGCCAGGTGAGAAGCTGCGGCGGCACGATGGCGCGGAATGCGAACTAGGCGCCGAAGGTGACGATCGCGCTCCAGAGAAGTACCCAGACTTTCGCGGCACGCAACTGATGCATGGCCGAGGTGCGATGCGGGGGCCTGCCGTGGACAATGCGAAAAACCCAGCTTCCCTGTTGATTGCCAGGCGAGACGAACGCCATGCGCAGTCCGGCGATGATCCAGAAGGGGATGATGCCGATAGCCGCGCGAATGCCATCGGGAGAGACTTCCGTGCGAACCTGGCCGTGCGCGACCGACAGGCGAAGAATGCTGGCGACGACAACGGAGAGGCCGGCTCCACCATAGAGAACGAGATAAATGCGATAGCGAGGGACGCGGAGCAAAGTCTGGCTAATGAAATGGAAGACGGCGCGGCTCACAGGTGGCCGAAGCAGCGTGGAATGGAGGAACCCGTACAGAGGGCGGCCCGTCCAACTGCGCGTGTCGTGAGTGCCGGGGCCAACCACGAGTTGGCGCACTCTGCGGATATAGGCCACCGGATAGGCGAGCGCAGCAACCGCGACCGTGATGAGCAAAGCCGCACAGCCTGTTTGCGCAAGGCGTGTGTAGATGGGCAAGCCCGCTGGTCCTTCAAGCACGCGCTGGTAGATGCCGAGAAACCATAATGGCGGACAATAGAGCACGAAACGGCTCCCGGATTTGAGGAAAACTGGAACCGCTGCGGAGAGCACAGGAAACAGCAGCAGAAGCATCAGCAGCGCGGAAATGGACAGGCCTTGCAGGATGAGCGATAGGCGGCGAAATAGTGCTTCGCCAAGTACAGAAAGAAGTACCCCTTGCAGAGCCAGGATAAAGGCCGCGGAGAACATGCCGCTGCCTAAGACTGCCAGCATGTGGCCAGCGAGGAGTCGTGTGAGATTGGGCGGATCGAACGATGCGGGAATAATCAGAGGCGGAAGGATGTTGGCATCGAGCAGGAACCCCACGACGAAGATAGCGATGGCGGCGACGCGCGCGAGGAAGAGCGTTCGATCCCGAATTGGCAGCGTAGTGAGAACAAATACATCGAGCAGATCCGGAAAGAAGAGGTCCCACTCAAACACCGTGATGATGCCCATTGCCACGAACGAGTAGACAACGAAAAAGAAATGGTGGTTGACCTGCACCCAATAAGGCGGCGGATTCGGCCAATCCATGGCCTGACCGGGCTTGATTGCCAAAAACGGATGGTAGATGGGCCATAGATACAACGCAACCACGAATCCAGGCAGGCCAGTGGCCACGGCAATCAGAATCAGGCGAGCCTTGGCGTCGCCGTCGGGCGAGGCGGTTTCGTGGTTGAAAAAGCGTTCCAGAAAATGACGGACGAGCAGCGAGAACTGGCTACGCTCAGGTTCGCGCACAGGACCAAGCGCGGCCTGGGCGTTCAAGGAGAGCGCCTCAGGTTCGGACATCATTAGGAGGCGTTGGAACTCACCTTTCATTGGACTCCTCAGGCACGATCCGTTCGCATGACCTCAACCATCTGCTGCGCGATGCTGCGGGTATCCTGCTGCTGCACCAACTGCGCAAAGACGCTTTCAAGATTGGGGAGACTCATCAACTTGTTTAGATCAGCGGGACGAGCGTCGGCCAGGATCCTCCCCTTGGCAATCACGATGACACGGGTGCAGACCTGCTCGACTACCTCAAGCACGTGCGAGATGTAAATGACGGCCTTGCCTTGCGCCGCGAGCAACTCAAGGAGATCTTTGAATAAGCGCCCGGAGACCACATCGAGGCCGGAGAGCGGTTCATCGAAGATGAGAAGTTTGGGATCATGCAGCAAGGCTGCGGCGATGAGCACGCGCTGGCGCATTCCCTTGGAGTAAGTGGAGATCGGCGAATACTGCCAGGACTCGAGATTGAGAAGCTTGAGCAGGCGGGTGGCCTTGGCTTCGATGAGCGCTTCGCCGAGCCCTCGCAGACGGCCGACCAATTGCAGGTATTCGAGACCGGACAGGTATGTGTAGAGATGGGCTTCTTCAGGGACGTAGCCGAAGGCGGCGCGGAAGGCGACCATGTCTTTGGCAATATCCTGGCCTTCAAACAGCACGCGGCCATCGTTTGGCCGCAACATGCCGGTGATGATTTTGACGGTTGTGGATTTGCCAGCGCCGTTGGGGCCGAGAAAGCCTACGACTTCACCGGGGGCGACCTGGAAGCTCACGTCCTCAATAGCGGGAATTCCGCGGTAACTGCGGTACAGGTGCTGCAGCTCAAGCATGGGTCAACCTCGGTAGGAACATCCCCGCGGCACTCTGAAGGGAATTGCGTCCGCATACCCTATGTAGCAATCAGCATATGGGGTTGTCAAGTAGATTGCTACATAGGTAGAATGCGCTATGGGTTCGGACGCAAAACTTTCGCATACGGCGGCGATGATTCTTCAGGCGCTGGAGGCCGGCTTCGTTTACGGCTTCAGCATTATGGAGATGACGGGACTGCCCAGCGGCACCGTTTACCCGGCGATGCGGCGGCTGGAGCGGGATGAACTGATCCGCTCGCACTGGGAGCGGCAGTCGATTGCCGATGCGGAACAGAGGCCGGCACGGAAGTACTACAAGCTGACCGCGGCCGGAAAGGCGACGCTGGAAGCGTCTCGCAGGCGTTATCCGCTGCTGGAGAGGCTCATCCCATCTGAGGAAGAGAGGACAGTATGACGCCTGCATTCGGGCGGGTTTTCTTTCTCTTCCAGCGGGTTCTGCTGCGCGGCGCTTCGTTGCTGGTGCCGCGGAGGCAGCGAGCCGAATGGTGGCGAGAGTGGGATTCGGAACGATGGCATGTGCGGCAGTCCTATGTGCCACTGGGAGCGACATCGTGGCAAGTCTCGTGGCAAGCGGAATGCGCGGTGACCTCATTTTGCCTGGGCGCGTTTAAGGACGCGCTTTGCCTCAGGCGGCACTCGCGGCAAAAAGAGCCCTTTGCCAGCTTGCGGGGATCGGCCGCGCAATGCATTCTCTGGCTTGTCGCTGCACTGGCCGCAAGCTATGCCATTTCGCTCCTGTTGCCCGGCGTCCGCGCGGAGAATCAACCGTCGCGGTATCAGGTCAATTCCGGTCTGATCCTGATTCAGGATGCACGCGTCCATAACGACTCGGTGGCAACAATTCCACTGGAGCAGTATCGGGAGTGGAAGGGACGGACACAACGGTACTTCGATGGCTTGGCGTTCTATCGCATTAACAAGGAAACCGTATCGACCG
Organism: Occallatibacter sp.; assembly: GCA_035510955.1. Lineage (GTDB taxonomy): Bacteria > Acidobacteriota > Terriglobia > Terriglobales > Acidobacteriaceae > Telmatobacter. The sequence continues at coordinate 3,607 of DATKGE010000416.1, forward strand.
GAGTCCATGCCCAAGTTGGATGGGAAGTGGCTCACGCCAGTTCGAATCTTTTTGCGCTGCTGGGCTTGCCCGTGCGCTTTATTCATCCGGATGGCGACGCGGACGGCAATATGCCCAGGTTGATCCTGAGCGACGAAGTTTGGAAGGGAGCGTTTGGCGGCAATCCGCAGATTGTCGGCTCGGTGCTCCGCGTTGGCCGATACCAGGCAAGAATCGTTGGCGTCGTGCCAAACGGGGCCTGGAGGTTGCCGGGAAAGGCCGATGCGTGGCTTCTCGAACCGGATTACGAGATCGATGCAGGTGGGATGGGGCACGTTGTCGCTCATCTGACGCTGTTGGGGCAATCCGAGATGCAGGCCCCGCATGTAGAAATCACTGCGCGCGATCCGGACGACGCCGAGGATGATCTTTGGGGTGCTTCCCTCGAGGAGCGTACACGAGGACCGTGGGATAACTTTCTGTTCGCAATTTTCCTGGCCTTGCTGGCATTGCCTGCCATTACATCCGTATCGACGGGAGAGTACGGTTTGAGTGTGCACCAGCCTTCCTGGTCCGGCAAGCTTTGCCGTTGGGGCTTCTTGTGCGCCAAACTCGTGCTGCTCTTGCCGATCGTGTATTTTTCATCGCTCGACCTGGCCTATTGGCACACAGCGTTCTATTCGCTGGGGTCGGAATATGTGCAGTTGGTTTCTTCCTTTTCGATCTGCTTGTTTGGTCTGCGATGGGTATTGCTGGATCAACGCCAGCGCTGCCCGGTATGTCTCAAGGTCGTAACAAATCCGGCACAAGTGGGCCAAGCGTCCAGAACCTTCCTGGCCTGGAACGGAACCGAAATGATGTGCCTGGGAGGGCATACCCTACTGCATGTTCCCGGGTTTTCAACCAGTTGGTTCAGTACACAACGTTGGTTGTACCTCGATACCTCGTGGGGGTTCCTTTTTGCCGGCTCGGGAGCCGGGATGAAGAATGAGGCGATCACCGGATCCTCGACTCATTAATCGGCCCGCGAAAGCGTCTGTATCGTTGAATTTTAAGTCCTGATGAACGTTGGATCCCTATCGGGACTGCCCGGGTGATTGAAGCGATGGTGACCGTGGTCGGATGATCGACGACCACAGAAGGTGTGCTTCAAAATCATGTGCAAAACTTTCGGCACAGCCTGACGAACAAGACAGGCCCGTGTTGCTTCGTGGCGAGCCGCGGCAACCTCCGCGACAGGCTTCCAGCACATGAGCCGAGCTACGCCCAAGCCCCTTCTATCACCGCTCCGAGGCAAAACCTTGTGTGAGCTGTTTTGCTCAACGTTGAGAGGCCTCTAACCAGAGTGTGCTTACCCCTTCGGGTTCTGGGCGGTTGAACCGGCCATCCGTCAGTACTCATTCGCCACCAATTCACGCGGGGGGAAAGGCCTCCCGTCCCGCTGTCGCGGCGCGTTCAGGACTTGGCGCGGTTGGCGCCGAGGGTGGGCGCGGAGCCCAGGGAAGGCGAATTGTCATCCTTTGCGTCTGCCGATTCGTCGCTTGGGCGCGATTTCGTGAATCCGCGGCGCGCCCATCCAAACAGGCCGGCGCGGCTGCCTTTTTCGTCCTCTTCGGACAGGCCGCAGGCCTTGCGGGCCATGCGGCGGATGGCTCTGGAGATGGGCGAGTCTTCCATGGCCAGCGGCGTGGCGGCGTTCTGGGTTCGCCGGGCTGCGGCGTAGTCGTCGGGAATCTTCCAATCGATGGACCGCGTGAGCGCCTTTTCAACCGCCCTGTCGTCGAGAAGCAAACTCTGCGGGGTATAACGGTTGACCACGACCTGCAGTTTGGAGCCGCGGGAGACGAAGAACCGTACGATCATTCGATTGGAATTGCGCAATTCGGTGACGCCGATCTGGGTGACCAGGTAGAGGACGGCGGAGTCATCGAGGAATTTGGCGTCTTTGAGGTCCATCCTGGTTCCGGCGTCGACGATGACGTAATCGAAGTTCTGGCGCGCCACACCGAGCAGCCTGTCGATGGCTTCGAGGGAGGCCTCGGTGGTGGCGAATTCGCTGGGAGCGGCGAGCACGGAGAGTCCGGAGACGTGCTTGGCCAGCAGCGTGGAAAGAAAGCTTGCATCCAGGCGGCTAGGGTTTTCCACGGCATTGACGGTGGAGTACTCGGTGACCATTCCCAGGTTGAGGGCGGCGTCTCCGAGGGGCAGGCCGAGGTCGATCAATAACGTGCTTTGGCTGGATTCCTGGGCCACCGAAACGGCGAAATTGGCGGCAATCGTGGTGACTCCGACGCCGCCTTTTGCGCCCAGGAAGACAAAGACCTTTCTGGCGGTTCTCCTGGCTGGCTGGGATGAATGGCCGCGAACGGAGATCCGCGACAGGGCGCCGGTGACGGTGGCGCGATCGAGGGGCAGGGTGAGGAACTCGCGCGCGCCGGCTCTCATGCAGCGAACTGCCAGCTCCAGGTTGGCCTTGGCGGAGCAGACGATGACTGTGGCCGTGCCGTAGGAATAGATGCTCTCCACAACCAGGAGCGCATATTCCGGGTCGGGGTCCAGGTCGACTACGACAACATCGCAATTCTGCTCCAGGATGCGGGGCAGCTCGTCGAGGTTGGCGGGGTAGGAGGCGTACTCGCGGATCAACCCGATCGGGCCTCCGTACAAAGCGGCAGCCACGTCCCTGCGCCGCTGCTCGTCCGGGCTGATGAGCAGGACGGAGAGCAGTCCGGGGCCGGGTGTATCGGGAACCTGGGGGAAGGATGACATGCGCTAACCTGCTCCAATTTAAACATTGTCTGGCGCGCAAGCCAAGCGCAAGAGGCGAAAGAACCTGGAATAGAACCAGTTCGGGCGATTTCCGGGGGACGGGACCGCGCGAGGACCGGGTCCGGGATACGGTTTTGAGGAGTCCTGGATTTGAATTCCTGGGCCGAGCCTTGTCTGCTTTGCAGTGTGGATGGGCTGCAAAGCTGGATTACTTGCGCAGCGAGCTCTCGGCGACGGCGGCGAAGGTGAGGTCCTGGGCCGGCGACCCCTGCTGTTGCCTCCACTGGTCGAAGAGGCGACCGTAGCTGAGCGTAATGTATTGCGCGGTTTGAATGCCCAGCCGCTCGGCCGTGCGGTCGATCCATTCCGCGGAGCCTTCGAGCTCGGCAAAGTCGCCGATGGGCGTCTCGTCTACAACGCAGTGGCCCTCGCCGTCCTCCCATTCGGTGCGCCATTTTTCATAGCGGAAGGCGGCCGCCAGGCCGAGAGAGAGAAAGACCTGGGCGAGCGCATCGCCGTCGGAGATCTCGGTTTCGGTTTCGATGCGGTGCTTGTGCCGGTCTTCGCCGGGGCCGGCGTCGGGCAACCGCTTGTGGGTGAGCAGGCAGCGGCCGGCATAGTTGCGGATGCGGAGGATCTCGGTGCGTGCGCGCATGCGACGGTCGGGCGTGTCGTAGAGTACGTTGCTCTCGAAGCTGCGCGGCGTCTGCAGCCGAAAACCAGCAGCTTCCAGCCGCCGGCTCAACGCGGCCAGATCGTCCACGCGGAATTTGATTTCGGTCTCGACGGCCATCGGTTGGAGTGAGTATACGGCAGGTGGCTTTAGGGCATTTTAGGAAATACTGTGACCTTGGGAAGATTGTGCAGGGTCGCCGCTCCCTGTTGGTTGCGTCGACTTGAGGTCCGTGGCTTCGACTACCCCATTTCCTAAAATGCTATAGCCGGGTGCGAAAGGCGACAATAGGAAAGTGAAGACGCTGCGACTGGTGGTGGACCCGGCGCACCTGGATACGGCCGGCGCTCGAGAAACGTTGGAGCGCGGGGCGTGGATTCTGCGCGCGGGGGGACTGGTGGCGCTGCCGACAGAGACCGTTTATGGCTTGGGAGCCAATGCGCTGGATGGGGCTGCCGTGGAGAGAATCTTTGCCGCCAAGCAGCGGCCGGCGTGGGACCCGGTGATTGTGCATATCTCTGACCTGGCCATGCTGCAGGGTCTGGTGGAGGAGATTCCGGAGGCGGCGCGGAAGCTGATGCAGGCATTCTGGCCGGGGCCGCTGACGCTGTTGCTGCGGCGCACGAGCGCGGTGCCCGATGCCGTTACTGCTGGCCGGCTGTTGGTGGGCGTGCGCATGCCGGCCCATCCGGTGGCACTTGAATTGATTCGCCGCGCCGGGGTTCCCGTGGCCGCGCCCAGCGCCAACACTTTTGGGCACATCAGCCCGACATCGGCGGAGCATGTGCTGGAAGATCTGGACGGGCGCATCGACGCGGTGGTCGACGCGGGGCCGACGCTGCATGGGGTGGAGTCCACCGTGCTCGATCCAGGGCAGAATCCGATGGTCATCTACCGGCCGGGCGCGGTGACGAGTGTACAGATTCGAGCGACTGCGGGCGAGGTGGAGATTTTTAAAGGCGGAGCGATGCTGGTTGGCGAGCCACAGGCCGCGCTGCCGTCGCCGGGAGTGGGTTTGCGCCACTATGCGCCGAGGGCACGGCTGGTGCTGGTGGATGCGGGGCTGGAGGAAATGGCGGATCGGCTTGCCGAGTTGGCGGCGGGCTTGCCTGGAGACCACGTCGGCGTGATGCTCCCGGCCGAGGTGGACCCGGCCGAGGTGGAATGGAGACCTTCAGGCGCGGCTTTGTTTCGCTGGGGCAGGTGGTCGATGCCGGAAGAGTTGGCGCACAGTCTCTATGCGGGCTTGCGGGCGCTCGATGCTCAGGGCTGCACTGTGATTCTGTGTCCCTTGCCGCGAGCGGAGGGGATTGGGGCGGCAATTCGAGACCGGCTGCGGAAGGCGGCGGACGAGGGACTAGGGGCTAGGGATTAGGGATTAGGGGCTAGGGAACACCACCCTGCCTGCGATGGAAGCCGCATCTCGCCGTTGACTGGTGGAGTGGCTACTGGCCTTGCTCACCAAGCTTATACATGTATTTGATGGCGGATTTATAGACCAGGGTCTTGGCACGTCCGCGGACTTTGAGGGAGTTGCGGTCGTACCACTCGATGCAGCCTTCGACGCGCTCGCCGTCCTCCAGCACAATGACCATCGGGGTCTGCGACTGGATCTGCTTCTGCAGATAGAACAGCTCCGCCTGGCGATGGGTGCTTTCCTCGACGGCGGATTGAGCTGGAAAGCGAAAGGCGAGCGGCGCAAGCGGGGTCCTGCGCGCACGGAGTTGCGGTAAGCGCGGTTGCGGAATGCGGTTCTCGGGCTGGCCGGGCTCATGGCTGCCGTCATTGCGGATTGGGGGAAGAATGGCGTGAATGCTCATAAGAGACAACCCTCCATGGGGAAAAAAGTGAAACCGGTTTTGATCTCGGCTTGTATCTGATTGGGAGGAAGGTGGAAACGGTTGCCTTACTCCTCGTGTTGATTGCCTAGGTCCTCAGCCTTGTAGAAGAAAACAAAACCTTTTCCTGCATTCGGTCCTGCATTCGGAGCCCTGCATTCGGAAAGCGCGTATATGCGTCCCTGAGGGCGGGAAACGACTCTCGGGAACCTGCTTCGATGCAATGTTAGATTGCTTGTCATTGTAGAGATGCCGGAGGCCGGGTGGAGGTTGCTCGTTATTTTTGACGTGAAAAATGCGAGCGGGGATCAGGGAAACTCTAGAACTGGTTGCATAAATAGGTTGAGGCGATGAGTGCAAATCCCTCAAGGGCTAAAGCCCGCCATTTATGAGCTCTTTGCGGCACGGCTAAAGCCGTGCCCTTTCAAAGCCGGATTTATGCAACCAGTTCTAGTTTCGTTCCATGCCGACGGCCATCGCATCGAGCGAGAGCGAGCGCAACAGGTTGCGCCTCATTCCGGACTCGACCTGCACCAGCAACCGGGCAGCGCCATCGATCCAATCGACAGTGAGCCCCTGGGCCATGCGGTCGAGTTCGGCTGTCAGGTCGAGGTTGCGCACCAAATGAGGCGTGCCGGCGACGACCAGCAGCAGGTCCTCGATGAGGCTGCCCAGGGCGCGGAGCAGGCTGAGAGATTTTTCCTGGCCGTCGGCGCCGGCGCGGTAGCTTTCCGTGGCGTGGAAGAGCTGCGAGTAATCTGGCTCGCGCAGGGCGCTGTGGAGGATGACGAGGGCGTCCTGTCTGCTTGAAAGATAAGCTTCAAGGTCGATGGTGAGCGCGCGGCCAACGGCTCCTTCGGCGAGCCGGGCGGCGAGAGCGCGGTCTGCGGGCTTGAGTTGAGGGCGGCGCTGAGCGAGGAGCGACTCGAGGTCGGAGGCGGGGATGGCGGTGAGGCGGTGGACGACGGCGCGGGAGCGGATGGTGGGCAGCAGTTCCTGCGGGTTTTCCGTGAGCAGAATGAGCGAGGTGTGCTCGGGCGGCTCTTCCAAAACCTTGAGCAGGCTGTTGGCCGCCTCACGCATGAAGGCCGATGAGGTGAAGATGGTGAAGGTTCGTTTGCACTCGACGGGCGGCCGGTAATAGGCCACGTGAATCACCTGCCGTACCTGGCCGATCTTGATCTGTAGTTGCGGCGGGTCGGGAGGAACGATGAGCACGTCGGGGTGAGTCTGGATGAGGATGCGGGTGTCGCGCTTGTCGGTCTCGCGCAGGGACTCGCGGGCCTCGACGGCCTCGGCTACGCGCTCTTCGAGGTTGGCGGCATCGGCAATGCGCGTGCAGTTGGAGCAGACGCCGCAAAAGTCGGGCAGGCCGTCGGATTCGGTGGGGTTGAGGCAGTTGAAGGCGCGCGCCAGCATGAGCGAAAGCGTGTACTTGCCCGCTCCGCGCGGACCGGCAAGGATGAGCGAATGGGGAAAGCGGCCGGCGCGAATGCTCTCGCGGAGATGGGTGACGGTTTGGGTGTTGCCGAGGAAATCCTGGAAGCCCACGGATTGAGTTTAGAGCATTGGGTTACGAGAAGAAGTCAGGGTCTCAGAATTGAAACCTGCATCCAGGAGCCAGTGTGATCTCTCAGAAGTTCGTTGCGTCAGTTTAGAGCAAGCGGGCTTATCGTGAGGTCCGACAAATGCAGGTCCTTCGACTCCGCTGAAGTACGCTCCGCTCAGGATGACAGCGCGTTGTTTAACAAGAGCTTTGGAGACAGGGCGCTAGGTCCTGGGCACGGCGATTACGCGGATGCCATTTTTGGGGCGCAGGGTGATCTTGGGCTGGGGTTCGATGGTCTGGCCTGGGACGAGGGCCAGACGCCAGCGCTGGGCGATGGTGGCCAGGGCCAGCGTGGCTTCCATCCAGGCGAAAGACTCGCCGATGCACTGACGGCCTCCGCCGCCGAAGGGGAAGTAGGCGAAGCGGGGGCGGGCGGCTTTGGCTTCGGCGGTGAAGCGCTCCGGCCAGAAACGCTCGGGGTGGGGAAACCAGCGCGGGTCGCGGTGAACAATATATTGGCTGAAGAAGATCATGGAGCCTTTGCGCAGACGATAGGGGCCGATCGATACGTCTTCGAGCGCTTCGCGGCCCATGGCCCATGCGGGAGGGTAGAGGCGCATCGACTCCGACAGGACCATGGTGGTGTATTCGAGGCGGGGAAGGTCTTCGAGCGTGGGCAGGCGGCCGGCGAGAACGGCGTCGAGTTCGTCGTGCAGCCTGGTCTCGGCTGTGGGGTTTTGTCCGAGCAGCATCCAGGTCCAGGCCAGGGCGTTGGCTACCGTTTCATAGCCGGCGAGAAAGAGCGTGAGCACCTGGTCGCGGAGCTCTTCTGCGCTCAGCGTCAATTCGTCGCCTTCCGCCTGGTCGTCGCGCGAGGCAAGCAGCATGGAGAGCAGATCGCCGCGTTCTTCCAGGCCGCTGCGTGTGTTGGCTTCCGTTCTTCGCGATTGGATCATGCCGTCGACGACCGCATCGAGGCGGGCCTTGGCGTGGCGGAATCGCCTCATGCCGGGGAGCGGTGAATTCAAAAGCAGCTCGGCGCGGGGCATGGCGACCAGGTAGTTGTAGAGATCCATGATGATGTTGACCTGGTCGTTGAGGTCGTGAATCTCCGCTGTGACTTCTGTATCGAAGAGGGTTCGCGCGGTGATCTGCAGGGCGAGGCGCATCATCTCCGCGGCGATGTTGAGCGGCTGGCCGGGCTCCCATTGCTCGCTCAGGCCGTGGGACAGCGCGACGATCTGGCCGGCGTAGCGCTGGATGCGCTGGCGATGAAAGGCGGGCGCGGCGATGCGGCGTGCGCGCTTGTGAGCCTCGCCGTCGGAAGTGATCAGGCCCTCGCCGAGGAGGATTTTCATGCGCTTCTGGGTGCGGTCCTTGCCGAAGGATGCGGCTTTGTCGATTAACACTTCGCGGATGTCGGCGGGATCGTGGAACAGAACCACGTCGCGGAAGAGGATGCGGTAGTGAGCGGCGCGGCCGAAGCGGCGGAGGTGTTCGAACAGCAGAATGGGATTGCCGGGCTGGAAAAATTTGCGGAAGAGGTAGAAGGGTAGATTCATGCGCAGGCCGGGCGGGTAGATGTAACGGCCGCGGCGCACCAGTGGCGTGGGTTCGGCTTCGGTGGACGGGTTGACTGTGAGGTCGGAAGTGGCCACGGTTTGAGTCTAGAGCATCGGTGGTTGTTCCTTGTTCGCCGAACCGGCGGCGCCTGTGCGGGAGAGTGATTTCATTTTGAGGGCATCCTTTCGCGCGGCAGGGGAATCTTTCCATGGGTACGGAGGGTACGGATCAAATCCAGATCGGACGGGCCAACCGGGGAAACTCGGTTACGCGGAAGGGGAAGGTTTGCGATGCCAAATGACGACGTGTTGCGGCGGCACCTGGTCAAGTCGCTCACGGGCAGCGATGCTCACGCGGACTTCGAACGCGTGGTTGCGGATTTTCCGGCGGAGCTGCGGGGCAAGACGCCGAAGTGGGCGGAACACTCGGCATGGCGGCTGCTGGAGCACCTGCGGATTGCGCAGCGGGACATTCTGGAGTTCTCAAGGAATTCCGAGCACCAGTCGCCGGAGTGGCCCTGCGGCTATTGGCCGGAGGAGGAGACGCCTCCGGACTCAAAAGCCTGGGACAGAACCGTGAATGCGTATTGCGAGGATCTGAAGGCGTTCTGCGACCTGGTGGAGGACGAGAAGACGGATCTGTTTGCCAGGATCCCGCACGGGGATGGGCAGACGATTCTGCGCGAGGCGCTGGTGCTGGCGGATCATAATGCCTATCACCTGGGGCAGATGGTGCTTTTGCGGCGGTTGCTGGGGGCCTGGAGTTCAGGGGGCTGATGGCTCCAAATCCCAGGTCTCAGAATCGAGACCTGGGCAACCGGCACCCGGCGACTTGGGCGTACAATCGTTTTCGTTTTTGGAATCAAAAAGGAGATTCCAAGCCTGAGGTGAACATGAAGCGCTCACGATCCCTCTGCGTAGTTCTGACTGGTTTGTGCCAGTGGCTTTTGCTTGTGACCCCAGCCTTTGCGCATCCGGCCTCCGGTATTGTTGTCGACGACCAAGGCCGCATCTATTTTCTGTTTGACAGGCTCTATCGAATCGATCCTTCGGGGAAACTCGCGGTTGTGCAGGAGATCGAGGGCGGGCATTGGCTCGCGCTCGATGCCAAGGGAGCTTTCGCCAATGCCACACCCAAAATCTACAAGCGGGCGACCCCCGACGGTGCGATACCGGCGTTGATTTATGGCGACGGGGCTCCGCTGGTCATAGGCCTCGACGGCAACCTCTACTATGGGAGCAATGGTTCGCAAGAGGACTCGTTCCCGGCGGGCGCGATGACGGTTGTGCGCATGTCGCCCGATGGCGAGCAGAGCTTGTTTACTCCTTCGCTCAAGCAGACTCTCAGCAAGTTGAACGACGGCATCACAGGGTTGACCTCCGGGCCGGATGGTTCCATCTACGCGGCTACTTGGAATGGGATCGTAAAGTTGAGTAAGGATGGATCGATCGCGAAGATCATGCATCCAGTTGCAGTGAAAGATTGCGATTCCGATCCTGCCGACCACAATCCGGCGAACGCGTCTTCCCCGCTCTTTCGCGGCTTGGGAGTGGATGCCGATGGCAATATGTACGTGGCTGCGACCAGCTGCCATCGCGTCGTCAGAGTCACTCCCATGGGTGAAGTGACATCGATTCTGATTTCGGAGCGTCCGTGGTCGGCCACAGGGGTAGCGGTGAGCGGGCAGGACGTGTATGTCCTTGAATACACCAACGCCAACGGCCCCAAGACGGAAGGCTGGAGGGCACGGGTGCGCAAAATCGCGGCAGATCATACAGTAACGACTCTGGCGTCGTTTTCCACGCCGCTGCCTTCACCGCCAGCCAAACACTGAATCAAATGGAATTTCCACCCGGCCGACAGTCGAGCCCACCATCCATTCCCCAATACCCACGCGCGGAGCGCAGGAAGGTTCGTCACACATCCGCCCACGCATCTACGGGATGGAATAGATCCGTCTTTCGAGTGTGCTCCCGTCCGGAACGCGAATCATTCTTAGAGATTGGGCGCAAGACGAAGCAAGCGCTCGGCGACGGCTTCTGCGATCTGCTCGTGGACCTCGTCGATGGAGAGATCGCCTTCGATGAGGACGACGCGGTTGGGTTCGCGGCGGGCAATCTCACGATATTTTTCCCAGACGCGCCCGTAGAAGGCGTCCTGCTCGGCTTCGAAGCGGGATTCGTCGGGCTCGTTCTGATCGGAGGCGCGCTGGTTGCGGCGGCGGGCGCGCTCGAGCGAGACTTCGAGGCTGGGCAACAGCAGCAGCGTGAGGTCGGGCTGGAGGTTGTTGCAGAGCAGGCGATGAAGCTCAAGCACGGGCTGAGAGCCAAGCTGGCGGCCGCCGCCCTGGTAGGCTTCTGTCGAGTCGGTGAAGCGGTCGCAGAGGACGATCCTGCCCTGGTCGAGAGCGGGCTGAATGACCTCGGCGATGGCCTGGGCACGGTCGGCAAACATCAGCGCCATCTCGGTCATGGGCGCGAGGCCGGTTTGCCGCGAGTCGAGGACCAGCGCGCGGATGCGGTCGCCGGTTTCGGTTCCGCCGGGCTGGCGGGTGACGATTGGGTCGTCGGGCGGAAAGCGCTTCTTGAGCCAAGCGGCCAAGCGCCGGATCTGCGTGGTTTTGCCCGATCCATCCAGGCCTTCCAGGGTGATAAACAAGCCGCGCGGCATGGGCTGAGTCTAACACCGCACAATTCGGCGACCGGAACGGGCGGCCATGCGAAGCCCAGACGGTTGCGTCCGCGTGGCCATGCAGCGGCAAGGCCGAAAAGTGCGAATGAAACCGGTGGAGATTGAGCCCCGGGGAAGGTCTGAATAGGCCAACGGCATTGCCTCAGGGGCTAAACAGGCTGCGGAGAGGGCCTGTTTTCAAACGAACATTGCGAAAAGCATACCTCAGGGGCTAAAGCCCCCGTTGATTCTGCTGGCTTATTTGTCGGGGTTAAAAACCCCGACCTACCAGTCCCGGCCTACCGCCGGTATGAGTTTTTCCGCTAGAGTGCGATGGCGGTGTTCGCATTCGGACAACGATTGCCGATAGCGCACAGCAGGCGCCGCCGGGGTCAACGATGCCGCCAGCGTATCCTGCTCGAAACCGATGGCTTAGGTTTGCAGGTGGTTTGGCAGGGAACGTGCTGTTTGGAGGGCATACCGGTTTCCTCAGGCCAGTGTCTGCATCGGAGGTCCCATGGGAGTCCTGTTTCAGGATCTGCGCTTCGCGCTTCGTCAGCTCGGGCGGGCGCCGAGCTTTACCGTAACCGCGGTATTGACGCTGGCGCTTGGCATTGGCGCCAACGCGGCTATTTTCAGCCTGGTGAACTCCTTCCTGCTCAAGCCGCTTCCGGTCGAAAATCCGCAGCAGATCGCGACGCTGACCTACACCCAGAATCACGGGCCTTTGCAGCGCGCTTTCTCTTCTCCCGAATTCAAGGCGATCCGCGCCCAGAGCGGGAACTCGTTCAGCGACATCCTTGCGGTCTCAGCGGGGCTGGACGGATTTGCCACCGCAGGGCAGCAGCCGGAACGAATCACCACGGTCTATGTGAGCGGCGATTTCTTCAGTGCTCTGGGAGTGCAGCCGGCGGCAGGGCGGCTTTTCCTGAGAAGCGAAGGCGAGGTTCTCGACCGCGACCCGGTTCTTGTTCTGGGCTACGACTTCTGGCAGAAACGGTTCAACGGAGATCCGAATGTGGTGGGCCGGCAGGTCACGGTGGACGGACACACCGTCTCGGTCATCGGCGTGGCGCCCAAGGGATTCTACGGCTTTCCCAGTTCTCTTCTAACTGCGACGGCCTATTTGCCGTTGTCGCAATTGACCATCGAGGGTACTCCCGCCGATGTGCTGAAGAGCTGGCAGACGCGGAACCTGCTCCTCTATGGACGGCTCCGCCCCGGAGTCAGCCTGAAGCAGGCAAGCGCCGGGCTGAACGTGGTTGCCCAGGACCTGATGCGTCAGCACCCGGATACTGAAAAGCAGATCGACTTCACAGCGTGGTCCGAGCGCAGCCTGCGCATCGCCGGCGGCAATCCAAACGCAATGTATGTGATCTCGGCGCTGTTCCTGAGCCTTGCCGGCATGGTGCTGCTGCTGGCCTGCGTCAACGTGGCTAACCTGGTTCTGGTGCGCGCTACGGTGCGGGAGCGGGAGATGGCCATACGCGCGGCGCTTGGCGCCCAGCGTTCCCGCCTTTTCGGTCAAATGCTTACAGAGAGCGTCACCCTGGCGCTGATCGGCGGCAGCATGGGCGTGCTTCTGGGCATGTGGGCCAGTACGGCGCTCAGTCACGTCGACCTGCACCTCGATATTCCTATTTCCCTATCTTTTCAATTCGATTGGCGCATCTTTTTCTATTCCTTCGCGATGGCCTTGCTGGCGGGGATTGTTGTAGGAATGGCGCCGGCATTGCGGATTTCAAAGACCAGTGTGAATGCCTTTTTGCACGAGGGCAGCCGCGGCGTTACCGCGGGCCGTCATTGGCTTCGCGATAGTCTGGTTGTCCTGCAGATCTCCGGTTCGCTGGTGCTGCTGGTTGTGTCGGGCCTCTTCGTCCGGAGTCTTGCCGCTCTGCAGACGACAGATTTCGGCTTCAAGCCGGATCATGTGCTCAATCTCTCTTTCGATACGAGTTTGATCGGGCTGAACGACACGCAGGCACGCACCCTGAGGGAGAACATCCAGGCGCGTCTCCATCAGCTTGCGGGAGTGGATGCGGTGAGCGTGGCCAGCGAAGTTCCCATGGGCTACTTCAGCGGAGGTTCCGAAACGCTCTCGATCGATGGCGTCGCGCCGCCGGCGAATGCGCCTGCATTGACCTCGGGCTACAACGTCGTTTCAAGCGAATATTTCGGCGTGATGGGAATCGACCTTCTCCGCGGGCGCAACTTTACCAACGAGGACAATGAGCGCGGCAGAGACGTGGCGGTGATCAGCGAGAGCACGGCCAGGAAGTACTGGCCGAATCAGGACGCGCTCGGCCGTACCTTCAGCATGGAGAGCGAGAAAGAGCGCAAGCTGGAAGTGGTGGGAATTGCGCGCGATGTGGAGGCTTCATCAAGGGGAGACGGCAAATCGCAGCCCTATTTTTACCTTCCCTATGCTCAGCACCTGAAAGGGAACAGCTTCATGACCCTGCAGGTGAAGACGCAGGGAGATCCACTTGCTCTGACGGCGACCGTGGAGAGAACGATCCACTCGCTGGCTCCCCAGCTACCCGTGTTTCAAGTGCAATCCATGCACCAGGCGCTCTATTCGCCGAATGGGCTTTTACTCTTTCAGTTTGGAGCCGTACTGGCGGCGATCATGGGCGGTCTTGGGTTGACGCTGGCGGTGATCGGCATCTATGGCATCATCTCGTACGCGGTAAGCCAGCGCGTACATGAGATCGGCCTGCGCATGGCGCTGGGAGCCACACGGGGCTCAGTGTTTGGCATGATCTATCGTCAATCCATGCGCATTGTCGCGGTTGGCCTGGGGATTGGCCTGGTGCTGGCACTGCTGGTGGCGCGAGCGGTCGGCAGCCTGGTCCTGGTCAGCGCCTGGGACCCCGCGACGTTCGCCACGGTGGTGTCTGCGCTGGGGCTTGCCGCACTAGCCTCCTGCTATTTGCCGGCACGGCGCGCCATGGCGGTGGACCCGATGGTAGCGCTGCGCCAGGACTGAGCGGTCAGCACAATCGATCGCCAGGCAGTCGAGGTCCGATCTTCGAGGCGTCCGGTCGAGGAACCTAGACTCCTCCGTATCCTCCCGTATTGCTGTTGCCGGTGAATCTTGAAGCGCGGCATGTGGTGGGCGTGGGGCTCAGTATTCGGCCCTGAGCGGGCAATGAGGACAGCAGAAGCATGGAAGAATCTCCTGTTCAACTTTGACCAGAGCCGTGGGAAGCAAGTGGGCTAGTCTGGCTGGATGGTTCCCTGGCTTCGCGTGCACGAGGGTGGACCAACGCACTTCTCGGCAACGCGGGCTGGAAGGAACCCGGAGGTTCTGCCCATGCGACTCTTTCGCTCTGCCCGTTTGTTCCTGCTTGCGCTGCTGGTGTCGGTGATTCCGGCGTCTTTGCACGCCCAAATCTCCATCAGCGTAGGCTTTGCCCCGCCCCCGCTGCCGATCTATGAGCAGCCCATGTGCCCCCAGCCGAACCTGATGTGGACGCCCGGCTATTGGGCTTACGGCGATGACGACTATTTCTGGGTTCCCGGGGCCTGGGTTCCGGTTCCGTATACCGGCGCTTTGTGGACGCCCGGTTACTGGGGTTGGAATGACGGCAACTATGTTTATAACGACGGCTACTGGGGACCTGAGGTTGGGTACTACGGCGGCGTGAATTACGGCGGCGGCTACCTGGGCATCGGGTTTGCCGGCGGCGAGTGGCGCGGCGGCAACTTTGCTTACAACACCGCCGTGTTCAGTGTGAACACCAGCGTAATCCACACCACTTACGTGAACCGGACGATCATCGAAACCAACACGGTTGCCAATGGAGGCCATGTGGGCTACAGCGGCGGTCCGGGCGGCGTGCAGCATCGGCCTACGGCGGCGGAGGAGACTGCGATGCATAGCAGGCATACGCCTCCGACCCGGTACCAGACGGCTCATGTAGCGTCGGCAAGGGCCGAGAAGACTTCCTTTGCCAAAGCCAACGGCGGGCACCCCAAGGCCCTGGTCGCGGCTAGGCCCCTGGCTGCGGCAAGGCAAACTCCGCCGGCAGGGATGAAGACCGCAACGGCCCCGGCCAAGGGTGCTTCAAAGACAACTCCGGAGACAAGGACCGCGTCAAGGACTACGACAACGGAGAAAGCGACGCCAAAGCAGGAATCGAGGAGTGCGTCCAGGGTAGAGCCGAAGTCGGAAGCGAGAACTGCGACGAGGACTGAGCCGAAGGAAGCGACAAGATCCGAAGCCAGAACTGCGCCGAAGACTGAACCGAAGGTCGCGACGAAGTCGGAAGAGAGAACTGCGCCGAGGGTTGCGTCGAAGGAATCGACCAGGTCGGAATCCAGGACAGCGCCGAGGGCGGAACCAAAGGTGGCGACGAAGTCGGAAGAGAGAACTGCGCCGAGGGCGGAACCGAAGGTGGCGACGAAGTCGGAAGAGAGAACTGCGCCGAGGACTGAGCCGAAGGAAGCGACACGATCGGAAGCCAGGACAGCGCCGAAGGCTGAACCAAAGGTTGCGACAAAGTCGGAAGAGAGACCTGCGCCGAGGGTTGAGCCGAAGCCAGAGACAAGATCGGAAGTACGGACACCGCCGAAGGCTGAACCAAAGGAGACGCCGAAGCCGGAAGAGAGATCTGCGCCGAGGGCTGAGCCGAAGGAAGCGCCAAAGCCGGAAGTCAGAACAGAGCCGAAGGCCGAGCCAAGGGAGACGCCGAAGCCGGAAACGAGGTCTGCCCCGAAGGCCGAGGCTAAACCCGCGCCAAAGGCTGAGCCAAGACCGGCGACCAAGGCAGAGTCAAAGCCCGAAGAAAAGCCAAAATAACAGCGCGCACGCGATGCTTCGTGTTTATGCAGAAAAGGCTCACGCCCAGGCGTGGGCCTTTCTGCGTGTGCGCGCCAACAGAGGACCAGCGGGTTGGATCTGCGAGCGCCCCAAATTGCAGCAACGCGAAACTATTTTTCTCAAAGGCCTCGTTCTTCAAGAAAAGGCCGGGTTCAGCTAAGTCAAAGCGTCTGCTTGAATTCCGAAACGGCTTCAGGAGCCAAGCGGCAAAAGTTTGCCTTGAACGGCAACTTCCGGGGACGGGCGGGGTTCCCAATGAGGTAGACTGAGCGCGGAAACGCGCTTCAGATTCTTATCGATTCGAAAATTACCGGAGGTATTTCATGCGACTTTTACGCTCTGAGCGCTGGCTCATGCTGGCATTGCTTGTCTGTCTGATCCCCGCATCTTTGCAAGCGGGCGTGTTCGTAAGCGTCAATTTCGGACCGCCTGTTTTGCCCGTCTATGAGCAGCCAATCTGCCCGGCGCCCAACCTTATGTGGACGCCCGGCTACTGGGGTTACGGTCCTGACGGCTACTACTGGATTCCAGGCGCATGGGTGCCTTCGCCGTTCGTCGGCGGATTGTGGACGCCCGGCTACTGGGGCTGGGGCAACGGGCTCTATATCTTCCATCCCGGCTACTGGGGTTATCACGTGGGCTATTACGGCGGCGTGAATTACGGATTCGGGTACGGTGGCATCGGGTTTGCCGGCGGCGAGTGGCGCCACGGCGCGTTTGCCTACAACACGGCCGTCATGCATGTGGACGAACGGATTGTGCATACGACCTATGTGGACCGCACGGTTGTGGAGAGAGGTTATGTTGCGCGGGACAGCCACGTTGCCTATAGCGGCGGACCCGGCGGCATTCGGCACGCGCCCAACGCGCAGGAACAAACCTTCGCGCACGAGCAGCACGTTGCCCCTACCGCCTATCAGACGCAGCATATGAATTCGGCCCAGGCGGACAGGACTTCGTATGTGAAGAACAACGGCGGACACCCGGCGAATCTGGCTGCATCCAGACCTCTGGCGGCCGAAGCACATACGGCGCCCGCGGTTTCGCATGGGGCCGTCAGCGCCGGCAGGCCGGCAAGTACCGCGTATGCGCCGCACAGCAATACCAGTGCGCCGGTGCACACCAACACCAGTGCGCCGGTGCACACCAACACCAGTACGCCGGTGCACGCCACACCAACCGCCCCGGCACACACGACAGCGCCGCCCAGGACGAACGCCGCTCCTGCCAGACCGGCTCCTGCTCCGAAGCAAGAGGGGCACCCGAAATAGCAGGATTCTGTTGGAGAATCCTTTCTCCTCAACGGTCTCAACCATCAAGGCCCACGCTCACGCGTGGGTCTCGGTGCGTTCAGGGCTCTCTTCGAACAGGCGCATGCCGGCGATCTCGACTTCGAGGCCTCCGTATTCGGGATGATCGTTTTCACGGATGCGGTAGGCCAGGTCGATGAGGCTGCCCGCACGCAGGTCGAGCGCTGCGGTGCGCGCGGCCAGGTCCCAGCCCACGGCGCGCATGGATGCGCCGGGAGTCTGCGACGGAGCTGAATCCTGCAACAGGTCCTGATTGAGTTCCTGCTTCAGTTCCTGTTTCAGTTCCTGCTTCAGTTCAAGGCGGATGTGGCGCTCCTTCATGATGCGGGGCGCGGCGACGAGGCGGACTTTGCGCGCCACAAAGATCGGCTCGGGATTGCCGTGGCCCAGCGGCTCGAGCTTGCGCAGCCAACCGGCCAGCACCGGAGTGATGCGGTCGAGAGGCAGCTCGGCGTGAATGCGCAGAACGTGCTCAGGTTCGCGCTGGGCGAGATGCTTTTCTGCATAGATGCGGAGGCGCTGCTTCAGGGCGGGAAGATTTTCAGCGGGCATGGCGAAGCCGATGGCGAAGGCGTGACCGCCGAAGCGCGTGAAAAGATCCGCGCAACTTTCGACGGCGTCGAGCAGTTGGAATCCGTCGACACTGCGGCCGGAGCCGTGCGCCACGCCGTCTTCCACGCTGACCACGATGGCGGGCTTGGCGGTACGCTCGACGACGCGCGAGGCGAGAATGCCGATGACGCCGCGGTGCCAGCCTGGGCCGTCGACGACGAGCAGGCGCGCTGAACTCAATTCCGGCGCAGCCAGTTCAGCATCGGCGGCCAGCAGTGCGTGAATGGCGGCGAGCGCGGTTGCTTCGGTGTCGCGGCGCTCGCGGTTCAGGCGCTCGAGTTTTCCGGCAAGCTCGGCGGCGCGGGCTGCATCGCGCGTGGAAAACAGCTCGATGACGTCGGAGGCAACGTCCATGCGGCCGGCGGCGTTGATGCGCGGGGCCAGGCGAAACGCCACGTCGAAGCCGGTGAGCTGTTTGGCTGCGGGGTCAAGCGCAGCCGCGGCAAAGAGTGCGCGAAGGCCCGCGCCGGCGGGGTGGCGCAGCTCACGCAGGCCGAGCGTGGCGATGACTCGATTTTCGCCGCGCAGGGGAACTGCATCGGCGATGGTGGCGATGGCGGCCATCTTCAGGAAACTCGGCAGGGTCTTCTGGCGCGTGCGCGCTGGATCGCGGCGGGCAGGGTCGCAGTGTTCCAGCAGAGCCTGCGCCAGCTTGAGCGCAATGGCCGCGCCACACAGGGACTTCTCGGGATAAGCGCAGCCGGGCTGGTTGGGATTGAGAATGGCCAGCGCGTGTGGAACAGCGTCGCCGGCTTCGAGAAGGTGATGGTCGGTGACGATCAGATCGAGACCCAGGCTGCGCGCGGTTTCGGCTTCGGCGAAGGCTCTCATGCCGGTGTCGACCGTGATGACCAGCCGCACGCCCTCGGCATAGGCACCTTCAAGCACGCTCGATTGCAGGCCGTAGCCCTCGCGCAACCGGTGGGGCACGTGGAAGCGCACCGTGCCGCCGAGCATCTCGATGGCGGTCTTGAGCAGAACTACGGCGGTGGTGCCGTCGACATCGTAGTCGCCATAGAGAAGCACCGGCTCATGCTGCGCAATGGCCCGCTCCAGGCGGGCGACGGTTGCGTCCATGCCAAGCATGAGCAGCGGGTCGTGAAGATGCGACAGTTCGGGATTGAGGAAAGCGAAGGCGTCGCCGGCCTGAGTGATGCCGCGCGACACGAGCAGTTCCGCAAGGACATGCGGCAGGCGCGCGGCCTTGGCCAGTTCCGCGGATGCCTCGGGGTGCGGCTCGGCGAGGACCCAGCGCTGATTTGGACGGCGATTCGGTTGTGGAGCCGACGGGTTTTGCTGCGTGCCGTGCCGCGTCTCCGGCCGCGCGCCTGGCTGCGGGCTGGGTTCAGGAATTGCAGCGCCGGTTGCGCTCACTGCGGTTACTCGTCCTCGTCGTCGTGTTCGTGGTCGTCGATGACGATGTCCTGGAAGGCCTCAATGTCTTCGAGCAGCGTCTGGAAGCGCTCATACCACTCGGTGGTGGTTTCGTGCAGAAAGACGAGACCCTGGTAAACAAAGCCCAATTGAATGTAGCCGAGATTGCCGGCGTACTTGCGCAGCCATTGCGCTTCCACCAGTTCGGTGGCTTCTTCGTCGGGGAAGTTCATTTCGCCGGCTTCTTCAATCAGAGCGTCGAGTTCTTCGCGTTCCAGCGTCATCTCGCTGAAGGTGACGAAGGGAGCGCCGACGTGCTTGGCCATCTCCACAAAGTCTTTCCACGCGTCGGGGTTGCTCTGTCCCTCCCACACAATCGAGGGAATATCTTCGGTGACGTATCCGGGCAGGCGCTTGAGGCCGTGCCCTTCAATGAAGGCCACCATATCGTCTTTTAGCGAAAGCAGGTTTTCCGTGCTCATAGTCAAGCCCTATTTTCGCAGATGGGAGCGGGTTGGCGGGGAGCGAATCTGGTCCAATTTTTGAGGTGATTGTGATCCGATTGCTGTCCGGCTGTGGAAAGTCTGCCGGACGCCGGGGGCGAACGGCTTCGGGTTGGAACGGTTAATCTGGAATGAGCCCGAGCCGTCAGCCGTGCCAGAGCCTTCAGCCGTGCAAATGATCCGCGGCCATTATCCGCAACAAGAGAGGAACACAGCTTGCCCGCATTTGAACGCCATGTTTTTGTCTGCCACAACACCCGTCCCGCCGATGCGCCCCGGCCGTCATGCACTGTTGACGGAAAGAGCGATCTCCACACCCAGTTGCAGCAGTTGACCAAAGCTGCCGGTCTGGGCGCCACGGTACGCATCAACAAGTCGGGCTGCCTGGACCAGTGCGAGCACGGGCCGACGGTGGTGGTTTATCCGGAGGCCGTGTGGTACGGACACGTGCAGCCCGCGGACGCTCAAGCGATTGTGGACGAGCACCTGGTGGGTGGACGGCCCGTCGAGCGGCTGCGGCTGGCAGAGGGGTGCATCAACACCAAGAGCTGCCCGCATCGCGGATAGGCTATGATCGCGCGGTGATGAGCCGTCCCAGGTCTCAGAAGCGAGACCTGGGGCACCCAGAGTCGCAAGTCAATTCCCGAAATAGAGCCGCGTCGCCCATCGCCGAAACGTCCGCCAATATTCAAGGCTGCTCTATTTGCTTTCGACGCGCGGCTTGATCAGGTCGTCGAGGTAGTCTGGCTTTTGATCGTCGCGGACGAGATGCGGGTAACGGGAGCCGCCGTGGTAGTTGATGGTCGCGGTGTTGATGTAGTCGTCATTCACGACGATCAGCGAGATGGGCTGCGAAGAATCCTTCGCGTCTTTGATGGCGTCTTCGAGCAAATCGTGCGTGTAGACGCGGCCGTTCACGCCGATGACTTTCATGCCGGAGGAGATGCCGGCCTGGAAGGCGGGACTGCCGACGAGCGAGTCGCCGACTGAGCCGTCCGCGCCGAGTTGCAGGCCGATGGAGTAGATGTCGGTTGCGGCGCCGCGGCGACCGGTCAGCTTGGATGGCTCGCCACTGAACGCGACCTTCCAACCGCCGTTCTCGATGCCGCCGGTGGGCGATTCGGGCGCGGTTGAATCGAGCCGCGTGTGGAAGAACGTGGCCCAGTCAAAGGGCGCGATGGCGTTGAGCGCGGCGACCAGTTCTTCGAAGGTGTAAGTCTTTACCTCGGGGCCGCTGTTGGGGCCCCCGTGAAAGGCCTGGCAGAAGTCGTCGATTGATTTTTGTCCGTGCGACTCGCGATGAACTATGGTTGCGACTTCAAGCCAGAGCAGATCGCCTTCGTCGTAGTAGTCGGTTCCGCGACGCCAGGAGGACCAGCCTCTGGCTCCGAAGCCGAGGCCCGGTTCGCCGCTGGCGGTGTCGAGCAAGGGACGCCAGGTGCGGCCGGGGCGGCCGGGGCCGAGCGAAGCGGCGATGCTGGCCAAATACTCGTGATATTCATCCTTGCTCCACAGACCGCTGCGGGCGGCCAGCATGGGGCCGAGATAGTCGGTGAGGCCTTCGTAGCCCCACAGCAGGTCGGTCTGCATGGGCTCTTCGTAGTAGGGCGTGGCGAGGTCGGCGGGGCGGCGGAATTTTCCATTCCAGGAGTGTACAAATTCATGCGACAGCAGTCCGCCCAGCGCCATGCCTGCGTTGGGTGAGATGAGCACGCGCTCCGGCAGGCGGCTGTCGTTGGACTCGTGATGCTCGAGGCCGAAGTGGGCCACGTGATCGCTGAGGGTGAGCAGGAAATGGTAGTCGCGATAGTGACGCGTGCCGAAGAGCTTGCCCGATTCGGCGACCAGATTTGTCATTTCCTTTTGATTGTCGGGGCTGATGTTGAGAGCGTCTTCGCTGTCGGCAACGAGATCGAGCTCGTGGTGAATGGGCTCGCCGGCGGGGGTGATGTCGATGGCGCGATAGAACTGACCGGCGATGATGGGCGAGTCGACGAGGAGATCGAGAGAGATGGGCTTGAAGTTGACCTGGCTGCCGGATTGATTGTCGATGGGCAGTGAGGTTCCGAACTTCCAGCCGTCGGGCAGAATCAGCTTGGTCTCATAGCTCAACTGCTGGGCGGGCGTGCCGGCGGGATAGAGGATGACGTCGTTCCATTCAATAACCGTCAGCTTGTCTGTTGCGGAGTTGCCGTCGGGCTCAATGAAGTCGAAGCTGGCGTCGAGTTGAGTGATGCCGGCGGGGATGTCGAGATGAAAGGTGAAGACATCGAGCAGGTCGCGCTTCCATGGGATGGTCTTGCCGCCGGCTTCGAATTTGAGGCCGGTGACACTGCTGATGGGGCCGTTGGGGCCGTGCTCGCCGGGAATCCATTTTGGATAGTAGATGGTCAGCGGGCCGGGCTTGACGGGGATCACTTCGTGCGAGCGCAGCAGCTTCTGCGGGGTTTTGGTGGCATCGACGGTGAGAGAGATGGTTTCGGCGGCGAAGGCGACCGAAGCGGTGAGAACCAGGACCGGGACGATGAACAGGGCCAGGAACAGACCTGAGCGAAGGCGGCAGCGAATCATGCGAATACTCCTTGGGGAATAGGGAAAAGACCTGTTCGTGAATGATACCGCCAGGGGGCATGATACCGCTGTGGGGCCTGGTCGGTTGCTAATGAAATGCGTCGGACTCAGGACGCGGCAGGGGCAGGGTGGACAGGCGTGGTCGAGTTCTCTCCCACAACAGTGTTCCATCGCCGCACATACCAGCGCTTTACCAGGCCGCTGGTGACATAAGGATCGACGCGGGCAAAATTTTCCGGAATTGCGGGTGAGTCAGCTTTGAACAGCAGCAATGCACCGTCCACGGGGTCGGCAAGCGCGCCGCCCAGGATGAGTTCGCCCCGCTCGCTGGCTGCCCAGGCCAGTTCGAGGTGCGCGCTGCGAAACTCCGCGCGACGGGATACGAAGTCGTCGCCGGATTCGTAGAACAAAAGGAAATGCATGAGAGGGTCCTCATTCTTTCGTGGAGATCGCGCCAGGGCCGATAGAGTCGATCGCTTCCTTGATTAACACCAAGCAGATAACGACCCCATGTTGGCGCGCAATTCCAGTGTAACGGTCTGGTTGGAGAGCGTGCTTTGAGCGAGGCCGGTGTTGAGCGAAGCCGCGTCGGAGCGAGAGCGACCGTGGCGCGGACGGCTCCGACTGTTCCAGAACCGGCCACGAAGCGGCTTCAAACTCCTGACTCCGATGACTTTGGATTCTGGCGGAGGAGTCCGTTGCGCCGATACCAGCAAACAGCGAGTGCTTATTTAAGAAAGCGAAGGGGAGCGGCGGATTCAAGCCGCGGCCACGCCGGATTACAAGGCTGAGCCTGCCCCCGCCACTCCTCGAGGCTCCATGTTATCGACGTTCAAATTCATTCGTGTGAAGCAATCAATCCTGCGTAGCCACATTTGCATCCTTGTGCAGATTTTAATGAGCGTGTTGCTGCCCGCAACGGTTTGGGCGCAGGTGAGTTTCACCGCCGCATCCGCAAGCGGAAACTTTGCATCGCAGTCGATTGGGTCACCCAGCGCGACGCAAACTCTGAGCTTTTTTGTCTCGTCCGGGACGACGGTGGGCAGCGTGGCGGTGGTGACTACGGGCATTGTGAATCTGGACTTTGCCAATGCGGCAGGTAGCAGCTGCACTGCAAGACTTTATTCTTCGGCCACGGCCTGCACGGTCAACGTGACGTTCACCCCGACGGCCGCGGGACTGCGAATGGGCGCGGTGGTGTTCTATTCCAAGGCAAAAAATGCTGGCACGGTTTTGAAAAGCGTGCCGCTATACGGAATTGGAATAGGACCGCAGATCGGGTATGGCCCGGGCACGCTGCTGGTTATCGATGCAGCGGCGTTCAATGGAAAATCGAGCAGGACGGGGTTGCAGAATCCACGCGCAGTGGCGGCGGATGCGGCAGGGAATCTTTTCATCCTGGACGATGACAACGATCCCGTCGGCTATCGCCTGGTAACAGTGCCTGCCGGCGGCGGTACTCCGACAGCCAGCGACCCGACGGTGAATGGTGAGGCTCTGTATCTGCCATCCTGTTTGGCGGTGGATGGGGCCGGCGATCTCTTCATCGGCGATTTTTATGGACGGGTGGTGGAAGTGCCCACCGGTGGGGGAACGGCGACGGCCATTTACCCCACTGCGAATGGCATCGCGTTGAATTATCCTTCCGGGCTTGCGGTCGATGGAGCCGGCGATCTGTTCATTGCGGATTTCATGAACAACCGCGTGCTGGAAATGCCGGCCGGCGGGGGCGCGGCGATTGCTATCGACCCAACGGTGAACGGCGTTCCGCTCCAAAATCCTCACGGCGTGGCAGTGGACGGGGCGGGCGATCTGTTCATCGCCGACCTGGCGAATAGCCGCGTGATCGAAGTGCCGGCAGGCGGCGGCGCCGCTGCGGCCATTAACCCCGCGGTGAACGGCGTCCGGCTGGCGAGTCCTACCGGTATTGCGGCGGATGGCGCCGGCGATCTATTCATCTCCGATGGCATGAATCACCGCGTGGCGGTAGTCGCGGCCGGCGGCGGCGCTGCCACGTCCATCGACGAGACGTTGTACGACGAAGGATTGGGCGAGGTCTACGGCGTGATGGTGGACGGTGGCGGCGATCTTTTTATCGTGGAGGGTGGACTCGAGGGCGGCCATAACATCGTAGAGGAGTTGCAGCGCTCGAAGCCGCCTGCATTGGCCTTCCCAACGCTGACGGCAGTGGGTTCAACGGACACCATCGACGGCGTGCAGACGGTTGAGATCATTAATATCGGCAACGAGCCGCTCACGCTGACGGCCCTCGGCTATCCCGTTGACTTTCCCGAGGTGGGTGGGGATGCGAACGCGTGCACGGGGTCGACCAACCTGAGCGC
>DATKGE010000417.1:0-6039 GCA_035510955.1 Occallatibacter sp.
CGGCACCTTGACGGCGAAGGCAAAGAGGAAGGCCAAGGCTGCCCAGTACAGCGGGCCGGCAGGGAACTGGCCGTAGGCGATGAGGGTCTGCAAGGTGACGAAATCAAAGCTGCCGGTCTTTGCGTAGAGCCACAGAATAGCTACGAGCAAGGGCGCTGAGGGAATGAAAGTGAAGAGGAAGAATTTCAGCGCGGCTTTGGGCCCGTCCTTGCGGCCGTACATGGCGATGAGGATGGCCATGGGCACCAGCGACAATTCCCAGAAGCCGTAGTAGAGCATCAGGTCGAGCGAGACAAAGACACCGAACATGGCGGTCTGCTGAATGAGAAAAAGAACAAAAAATACCTTGCGCCGCGACTGGATCGCGTTCCAACTAGCCATCACGCCGACAGGGGCGAGCAAACCGGCTAGGACGACGAGCCACAGGCTGAGGCCGTCAATCCCGACGTGGTAGGCGATAGCCGGGCTTTCAATCCACGGCTTGTAGACGACGAACTGGAAGCCGCTGCGCGTGAGGTCGTAGTGAAAAGGTAAGTGGAGAGTGAGGCCGAAGGTAACGAGCGACGTGAGCAGGGCGATCCGGTTGGGCAGCTTGGCGCGGTCAGGAGCGAGAGCAAGCAGCAGCGCGCCGGCCAGCGGAACCAGCAGGATCAGCGTGAGAATCGAATTGTTGATTGCGTTCACTCCCCGCGCCTCATAATTCAGTGACCCGCCATGTTGAGATGAATTCCGAAGTTTGCCAGCACAGATGCCCAGGGAACAATGACGAAGAGCAACACTGCTGCCGCGCCCGCGGTGAGCCATGCCGCATAGGAGCGAATATTCCCCGACTGCCAGCGCTGCAGCAGCGCACCGCAGAACGTGGCAATGCCGCCGAGCAGCCAGGCCAGGCCGCCGATGATTGCCTTGTCGACCACCCAGCCAAGAAAATAGGTCGAAGTCACCATCAGCGGTTTGACGACCGCAGCGCCGTAGAACTCGTCTACGTAATACTTGTTGGCCAGCAGCTTGTACCCGGCAGGATACGTCGCGGCAATCTCTGCCTCTCGCGCCGGCTTGCGGCGATAGAGCAGGTCGGCGATGTACCAGCCGATGAGCGCCAGGGTGACGGCGATGATGCTCAGGATCAGCTCAAGATTGCCGCTGCCTGCTTCGATGGTGCGCGCGCCGGTGGCAGGTGCGAGAAAGACAGCGAAGCGTTCAATGCCGATCCATCCGCCGCAAATCGAGAGAGCGGCAAGAATCACCAGCGGACCGAGCATCGACCACAGGCTCTCATGCGGATGGACTTCAGGGCTGCGCGATTCGCCGAAGAAGGCCAGGTACCAGAGCCGGAACATGTAGATCGCAGTCAGCATCGCCGTGACAAGGCCGACAAACCACAGCGCCTTGCCGGAAATGCCATGCGCGAAGGCCGCGTACAAAATCGCGTCCTTCGAGAAGAAGCCGGCGAAGGGCCAGATTCCGGCAATCGCAATCGTCGCTGCGGTCATGGTCCAGAATGTGACCGGGAGTTTCTTGCGCAACCCGCCCATCTTGCGCAGGTCCTGTTCGCCGCCCATGCCGTGAATCACCGAGCCTGCCGCGAGAAAGAGCAGCGCTTTGAAAAAGGCGTGCGTCATCAGGTGGAAGATGGCCGCCGAGTATGCCGCCACGCCGCAGCCAAGGAACATGTAGCCAAGCTGCGAGATGGTGGAGTAGGCGAGGACGCGCTTGATGTCGGTCTGGACCAGTCCGATGGTGGCGGCGAACAACGCCGTGGCCGCACCGATGACTGCGACCGTGCCCAGCGCAAAGGGCGCGTGGTCAAACAGGACGTTAGTGCGCGCGATCATGTATACGCCGGCGGTCACCATGGTGGCCGCGTGGATGAGCGCGGAGACCGGCGTTGGGCCTTCCATCGCGTCGGGCAGCCAGATATAGAGGGGAAGCTGTGCGGACTTGCCCGTCGCGCCGAGCAGCAGGCAGAGCGCAGTTACGGTGAGCACGCCGCCCGTCCAGCCTGGACTCGCCGTAAGCTTGGCGGCTATTTCTGTGAAGGTGAGCGTGCCGAAGTTGGCCAGCAGAAGGAACATGCCGATGAGAAAGCCCACGTCGCCAATGCGGTTGACGATGAAAGCCTTCTTACCGGCTTCAGCGGCTACGGACTTCTGAAACCAGAAGCCGATCAGCAGGTAAGACGAGAGGCCGACGCCTTCCCATCCGATAAACATTACCAGTGCATTGCCGGCCAGCACGAGCGTGGTCATGAAAAAAAGAAATAGATTCAGATAGCTGAAGTAGCGCGCGTAGCCCTCGTCGTGGGCCATGTAGCCGACGGAGTAGATGTGGATGAGGAAGCCGACGCCGGTGATGACCAGCAGCATGACGAGGGAAAGCTGGTCGAGGACGAAGCTGAAATCGACGTGCAGCGTGCCGATGTTGAGCCAAGTGCCGAACGTTTGCGCGTAGGGCAGTGCGATGGCGTAAGCGCCGGGGCTGAATGTGTCGACCGCGCAATGGACCACTACGCCGAAAGCTGCCAGCGGCGCGAGCAAAGCGACCGCGGTCACCACACTCCTGGGCAGGCGGCGGCCGAAGACTCCGTTGACCAGAAAGCCAAGGAAGGGCAGCAGCGGAATCAGCCAGAGATGGAGGGGCGAGTTCATAGCTCCGTTCATAGTTTCATCAGGTCGATACGGTCGACGGCCAGGGTGGCGCGGGCGCGGAAGACGGCAATAATGATGGCCAGGCCTACAGCAGCCTCCGCTGCGGCCACCATCATCACAAAGAAGACAAATATCTGTCCCTTCACCGCGTGCCACTGGTGCGCGAAGGTTACAAAAGAAAGATTGACTGCGTTGAGCATGAGCTCAATGGACATGAACACGGTAATGAGATTGCGCTTGATAAGGAAACCAAGAATGCCAAGGGCAAACAAGGCCGCGCTCAGCAGCAGATAAAGGACGAGAGGGACTTCCTGCGAGAAGAAAGAATTCACTTGGTCCCAGTCCTTTCCGAATCCCCATGCGGATCTCCGTGGCCGTGACGAGCCAATGCAACGGCGCCGAGAATGGCGATAAGAATGAGCACCGATGTCACTTCGAAAGGCAACAGCAGTTCGTGGAACAGGACGCGGCTCAGGTCTTCGGTGGAGGTGATGCCATCCTGCAGTCCGGCGTTGCCCATTTGGTGTGCGCTGAGCAGGACTGTCGCAATGACGCCCAGGACGGCAACCACCGCGGGAAAGCCGACGGCACGGTAGGTACGGCTGCCCATTGTGCGCTCTTCGCGTCCGGCGTTGAGCAGCATGACGGTGAAGACAAACAGCACCATGATGGCGCCGGCGTAGACGATGATCTGCGCGGCGGCCAGAAACTCCGCCCCCAACAGAAGGTAGAGGACCGCCAGCGAGGTCATGACCACAATCAGCGACAGGGCACTGTTGATGGGATGGCTCTGGAGCAGGAGGTTGATGGCCCCGCCCAGGCAGAATCCGGCAAAGAGAAGAAACAGGATCAGGTGCATCGTTCCCTGGCGTACACGCGACGGCCGGCGAAAAGGGGCCGGAGGGTTAAGGGGAAGGACGAAGGAGCAGAAAGATTGCGCTCCCTTGAAATCCTTTCCGATTGTAAATGAACGCGTTCAAAAGTTTGCATTCTCGACTCTTCAAGCTGTATGGACCCCGGCTTGATGCCGGATTCCACACGAGGCAGATCCGGCTGTATCGAAGCTTTGGAACAGGTTGTCAGCGGTAAGCAAGCCAGAGGCTGGTGGCCACAATGTTCAACATGGCCAGCGGCATCAGGTAGCGCCAGCCAAAGTTCATCAGCTGGTCATAGCGGAAGCGGGGCAGCGTGCCGCGCACCCAGACGTACAAAAACAGGAAGCAGAAAACCTTGGCCACAAACCAGAAGATGGGAAACAGCGCGTGGACAAAAATGTTCTGCGGCGGAGGAATGTAATTGCCGAAGGGGCTGGTCCATCCGCCCAGGAACAGCAGCGTGGCCACGCAACCCACCATGATCATATTGGCGTATTCGGCCATGAAAAACATGGCGAACTTCATGGAGCTGTACTCGGTGTGGTAGCCGCCGGTGAGCTCGCTCTCCGCTTCCGGCAAGTCAAAGGGAGACCGGTTGGTTTCGGCGTAAGCGGCCGTCAGGTAAATGAAGAAGGCAACGAACTGGAATCCGCCGAATATATTCCAGGTCGCAATGCCCATGGTGGCCTGCTGCTCGACAATTACGCGCAGATTGAGCGAGCCGGCGCGCAGCACCACGCCCACCAGCGAGAGACCGAGGGCCAGTTCGTAGCTGATCAACTGGGCAGATGAACGCAGCGAGCCGAGCAGCGAGTATTTGTTGTTGGACGACCAGCCGGCCAGTGCAATGCCGTAAACGCCGACGGAGGTGACGCCGAGAATGATCAGCAGCCCGATGTTGACGTTGGAGATTTCGAACAGGTCGAGACCGTGCGGGCCGATGCCGGGCTCGCCGAAGGGAACGACTGCAATCGAGAGCAAGGCGCAGGCCAGCGAGATGATGGGCGCAAGCAGATACAGCGGGCGGTAGACGCCGGTGGGGATGATGTCTTCCTTGAGGAAATTCTTTGCCCCGTCCACCAGCGGCTGCAGCAGGCCGAAGGGTCCCACGCGGCTCGGCCCCCAGCGGTTTTGGATGCGGCCCACGAGCTTGCGTTCCAGCAGCACGGTGTAGGCCACGCCCATGAGCAACACCACCGTGACCACCGCTACCTTGAGCAGGCTCCACAGGAAAAAATGGAACATCGAAATCGTCACTTGCCTTCAGCCTCTTCTTCTACTGACTGTCATCCTGAGCGAAGGTCGCCGCGGCGACCTGAGTCGAATGACCTGCATTTGTTTTTCGCTCGTGTTTGTTTGAATTACAGATCTGCATCCTCAGTCTGCCGCGGATTCTTCTAGTTCGTGTGCCTGATGCTGTTGAAGTTGACTGAGGGCGTGGCTGTAGCGGCCCAGCGTGGAAGAAGTGAACAAAGTGTCGTGCGTCGGAACTACACTGTCGGTAACCGGCGCGGCCAGTGCGGAGACGGGAACAAAGCCCGGTTCGGTGCGAACATCGTTGCCGCCGAAGAGATTGATCCGATCGAGCGTGTAGCTGGGAACCAGGCGCTCGATCTCGTCGAGCACCGCGAGCGGATCGAAGGGGCTGAGCCTCGGTTCGAGATTGTTCGATGCGAGCCACACGCCGTGTCGGTCGGCCTCGCCGGACTGCGCGCCGCGCGACTGGCCCAGGTCGGCTGTTACCCCGCCTTTGCCGAAGGGAACGAGGGTCTTTACATCCACGCCCATGGCTCCGGCCAGACGCACGAGAATTTCAAAGTCCGGCTTTACGCCCGCGCGGTCGGCGGCCTTCTTCACCAGCTGCACATCGCCAAAGGTGTTGGTGACAGTGCCGGATTTCTCGTAAAGGCTGGCAGCAGGAAGAACTACGTCGGCCAGCGCGGCGGTCTCGGTGAGGAAGATGTCCTGCACGATGACGAATGTGTTTTTCAAAGATTCCGCGTTCACAGCGAGGCTTGCAACAGGATTGGAGCCCACCACAAGCAGCGCGCCCAGTTCGCCATTGCCAGCGGCGGTGAACATTTCCCCGAGCGATTTGCCTGGAGTTTGCGTCAGGCCTGCGTACTCGGCGAACGCACCCGGCTCGGATACGGGCACGTAGCCGGGCAGCAGGTGGGGATAGAGTCCCATGTCGGCCGCGCCGCGGGAGTTTACGTGGTCTCCGAGATAGGCGAATCGGACACTCCCGTGCTCGGGGCCGCGCGCGAGTCCCCAGGCGACGAGAGCCTCGACGGCGTTGCTGCGATACTCCTGGCCGAAGACAATGACCAGCGACTCCTCGGCCATGACCTGCTTGGCGAAATCGGATTCGTTGTGATCGAGGATCGTTGTCAGATCCTTGTAGCCGTTGGGTGGAAGGCCCTGCACGGCCCTGGCCTGGCGCTCCAGCTTGATGGACTTAGAATTGGCGATGTAGAGGCGCGCCTTGTTGAGCCGCACGTTTGTGCGCAGCTGCC
>DATKGE010000418.1:0-11124 GCA_035510955.1 Occallatibacter sp.
AGGTCTGGAGCTAGGCGCCGAGGGCGTGGCGGATGGCGTCGGCGATGGCAGTGGCGTGGTGCTGCATGGAGGCTTCGCTCTCGGCTTCGATCATCACGCGGGCCAGGGCTTCGGTGCCGCTATACCGGATGACGACGCGGCCGGAGTCCTTCAGATCTTCTTCGGCGGCGCGGATGGCCGCGGCTACGCCGGGGATGGAAGCCAGGGGACGCTTCTCGCGGACCTTGATGTTGACAATGATCTGGGGGTAGACCTTCAGGTCGGCGGTTAGTTGGTCGATGGATTGGCCGGTGCGGACGATGAGGTCGAGGACGACGAGAGCGGTGAGCAGGCCGTCGCCGGTGGTGGCCAGGTGGGGAATGAGGATGTGGCCGGACTGCTCGCCGCCAAGAGCGGCGTTGTGCTTGAGCATTTGCTCGAGCACGTAGCGGTCGCCAACGGGAGCGCGATCCATGCGAATGCCGGAGCGCTTGAGAGCGGCTTCAAGTCCCATGTTGGACATGGTGGTGGCGACGACCAGATCGCC
Source organism: Occallatibacter sp. (assembly GCA_035510955.1). GTDB lineage: Bacteria > Acidobacteriota > Terriglobia > Terriglobales > Acidobacteriaceae > Telmatobacter. Next base: position 527 of record DATKGE010000418.1, read on the forward strand.
GGTGAGCTGGCCGCGGGCCTTGAGGTCGCGCGCGATGGCCAGGAGAATGGCGTCGCCATTCAGCACATTGTTTTTGGAGCCGGCCATCATGCAGCGGTCTGCGTCGCCGTCGAAGCTAAGGCCGATAGGCGCTCCGCGCTTTTGCGTTTCGGCGGCGACATAATCCGGATGGAGAGCGCCGCAGCCGTCGTTGATGTTGCGGCCGTCGGGCGTGGTGTTGAGCAGCGTGATGTGGGCGGATTGATTGGCGTTGAGACGGCGGAAGAGTTCGGGGGCGATGGCCGCGGCTGCGCCGTTGGCGCAGTCGGCGACGATGCTCATGCCGTCCAGCTTGAGGCTGGGCACGGAGTCGATGAGGAACTGGATGTATTCGGCCTGGAAATCGTGATTGTCTTCGACCGGCGGCAGGGTCGCGGGGTCGGGAGCGTGATTTTGGGAGGCATGATGGAGGATTTCATCCTCCATGGCCAGTTCCACCTGGTCGGCCAACTTGAATCCGTCCGGGCCGAAGAGCTTGATGCCGTTGTCGCGCCAGGGATTGTGCGAGGCGGAGATGACGACGCCGGCGTTGAATCCATGGGTGTGGGCGAGGAATGCGACAGCCGGAGTGGGCACGACACCGGCGCTTACGACGCGGGCTCCTGCAGTGCGCAGGCCGGCGCCGAGAGTGGCGGCGATCCAGGGGCTCGATTCGCGGGTGTCGCGGCCCAGGATAACGGCGGGGTCGGCAGTCTGGCGGCGCAGGGTGTGGGCCAGGGCCAGGCCGACGGCGTAGATGGTGGTGGGGTCGAGAGGATTTTCCCCGGCGACAGCGCGAATGCCGTCGGTGCCGAAAAGCTGACGGGTTGCAGTTACAGTCATAATCTCGATTCTGCGAAAAACATCACCAGAATGCGCCTCACTCGGTGAATGGGGCGCGATGTGGAAGCACTTTTCCCAGCATACCTTAGTGACACGGGGCCGTGGATAATGTTGTGTTTTCCAAGGTACCGACGCCGATACCGGCTGGCACGCTCAACCTGCCCTGCCTACTTCGATGCCTTGCCGGTTCTTGAGGTGGCTTCCACGCGGCTGGTGAAGACGCCGTCGGCGAGGCGAGTGGTTAGCGGATCGCCGGGTGAGATCTGGGCCGTGGAGCGGACCACGCTGCCTTCTGCGTTGAGTACCAGCGCATAGCCGCGGTCGAGCACAGCGAGCGGCGAGAGCGAGTGAAGGCGGGCGTCGAGTGCACTGAGGGCGCTGGCATTTGCGTGGAGCAGGTGCTCCAGTCCGCGATGAAGGTGATTGATGCCGGCCTGAAGGCGCTCGCGCGCCGCTGCGAGGGCCTGGCGCGGATCATGGCGAAGCACGGCGGCGGTGAGGCCGGCGATGGTATCCTGCCGGCGGCGAAGATCAGAGGTGATGGCAGATTCCAGCCGGCCAGCGAGGTCGTCAAGGCGCTGGGTCTTGCGGTGCAGCAGGTTTGCAATGCGCGCTTCAGCGCGGCCGATGGGCAGCCGCGAGAGGTGCTGGCGGGCCTGGAGAAGCTGGAAGCGGGCGGCGCGGGTGAGGCGTTGGTCCAGCGTGGCCATGTACTCCGCGATTCTGTGTTGCGTTTCCGTGATGAGCTCGGCGGCGGCCGAGGGGGTGGGAGCGCGCAGGTCGGCGGCGAAGTCGGCAATGGTGAAGTCGGTTTCATGACCAACCGCAGAGACCACGGGGAGTCTGCTGGATGCAATCGCGCGGGCTACGCGCTCGGAATTGAATGCGGCCAGGTCTTCGAGCGATCCTCCGCCGCGCGCCAGGACGATGAGGTCGACAAAACCGGGATCATTGAGACTGGCCGCATTGAGATTCGCGATTGCAGATTCGATCTCAGCCGGGGCCTGGTCGCCCTGCACGGAAACCGGGACGAGCAGGACGTTGAGGCCAGAGTGACGGCGGGCAACGATGTTCAGGAAGTCGCGGATGACGGCGCCGGTGGGCGAGGTGATAATGCCCACGGTGCGGGGGAACGCGGGGAGCGGCTTCTTGCGGTCGGCGTCGAAGAGGCCCTCGGCCTTGAGGCGTTCTTTGAGCTGTTCGAATGCCAGCTGGAGCGAGCCGGCGCCGACCGGCTCCATGGTCTCGGCGACGAGCTGCATCTGTCCGCGCTGCTCATAGACGCTGACGCGGCCGCGCACCAGCACGTGCAGGCCGTCTTCAGGCCGGAAGCGAAGAAGCATGGCCTGGCGGCGGAACAGGACGATGGGCAGCTGCGCGTCAGCGTCCTTGAGCGTGAAGTAGATGTGGCCGGAGGGCGCGGGACGGAAGTTGGAGATTTCGCCCTCGACCCAAACGTCGCCATACTGCTGCTCGATGAACTCGCGAACCTGGCCGACCAGCTCGCGCACCGGCCAGATGCGGCGGGTTGGCCGCGGCTCGTCGAAGTTGAGCCCAAGCTGCGGGCTGCGGTCGAGCTTCGGCGCGAATGGATCTGGAGGGACCATGCTGTTGCAAGTGTAATCGGCGGCAGTTGGAAACGGCCTCGGAATGAGCGGCGCGGGGGCGGGCAAGGCATTACGCTGGATGGATGATCAAACTGCTCTGGCAGTCTTTTCTGATCGCCTTCAGCGTGCTGCTGCCGCTGATCAATCCGCTGGGGTCGGCGCTGGTGTTTCTGGGGCTGGCCGGCGAGGCGCCGCCGAATGTTTACCGGTCGCTGGCGCGCAGAATCGCCATCAACAACGTTATCTTTCTGGCGATCATCGAAGTGCTGGGCGCGACGATCCTGAAGTTCTTCGGCATTTCACTGCCCATCGTTCAGCTCTCGGGCGGGATCGTGATCGCGGCCATGGGTTGGTCGGTATTGAACGAAAGAGACGCTCGCGCAAGCTCCAGAAACAAGCGGGAAGAGACGGAGAGCGCCGACGAGACGCGGATGCCGGACTTCGAGCAGAAGATCTTTTATCCGTTCACCTTTCCCATCACCTCGGGGCCGGGGACGCTGGTGGGCCTGCTGACGCTTACGGCGCGAATTTCTGAACCGACCATAACGGGCAATATACTTGCCCACGCCGGGGTGTTTCTCAGCGTTGTGGTGCTGAGCGTGCTGGTTTATTTCTGCTATGCGTATGCACCGAAGATCACCAAGGCTGTCCCAGAATCCACCGCGCACGGAATCCTGCGCGTGATTGCGTTTATCCTGCTGTGCATTGGCGTTCAGATTGCGTGGAACGGCCTGAGCCAGCTTCTTGCCGGCGTGATGAAACCGTAAAGCGGCGCGGGTTTCGAACGCGGTGACGGCGCTATTCGGAGCGAAGTGCGTTAACCGGGTTCACGGTTGCTGCGCGGCGTGAGGGCAGATAGCAGGCTAACCAGGCGGTTGCCACTACGCCCAGGGTGATGGCGATGTAGGTGACCGGGTCGACGGGGCTTACGTTGAACAGGATCGACGACATCAGGCGCACGGTGACGAAAGCGACCACCAGGCCGCAGGCTGCGCCGATGGCCGTGAGCAGGAGTCCCTGGCGGACGAATAAGCCCGTCAGCTCTCCACGCTGCGCGCCCAAGGCCATGCGGATGCCGATTTCGCGAGTGCGCTGCGAGACGGTGTAGGAGATGACTCCGTAGATTCCAACCACGCCCAGCAGCAGCGCCATTCCGCCCGCTACGCAAAGCAGGACGAGGGTAAAGGACGTGCGCGCCATCGATTTGGTGTAAAGCTCGCCGACGGTTGTGGCATCGGCCAGCGGTACATTGGGATTGATTTGCCAGACCTGCTGCTGGACTTCTTTCATGAAAGCTTGTGAACCGGCGCGGGGACTGCGAATGAGAAAGGCCAGGCCGCGGTGCAGGTCCATCTTTTGGCCCTCGAAGTTTTCCCGCCATACGGGCCAGTAGACGGCTGTTGGCGATGGCTGGTCGACGCCGTCGTCGTAAGTGTCCTGGACCACTCCGACGATCTCGCGCCAGTCGTCGGTCGAGGCCACGCGGATCTTCTTGCCTAGCGCGCCATTGGCGTCATGCCAGTACTCGCGCGCGAATTTCTCGGAGATGATGGCCACCGGCAGCTTTTCATAGGTATCTGCCCAAGTAATATCCCGGCCTGCAACCATGTGGGTGCCGAGCGTAGAAAAGAATCCAGGGGAGATGAATTTGAAGCGGCGTATGGGCGGTATCTCCCCTTCGCGCGTCACATGGTCCTGCGCGTAGAGAATGTCGCTTGATTGGTTTCCGTCCAGAGGAATTTCACTGGAGAAGCTGACCGAGGAGACGCCGGGAATGGAGGCGATCTTGTTGACGATATCCTGCTCCATGTGAACCACGCGTTCAGCCTGCGTGTCGGGTATCTGCGTCTCGGGGATGTAGAAGCGGAAAGTCTCGAGGGAATCAGGATTTGCGAAACCGGGATCGACGCGCATCAGCGCCTGGAAGGTGCGGATCATGAGACCGGAGCAGATGAGCAGCACCAAGGCAAGCGCGACCTGCACCACGACCAGGGCCTTTCGTGCCCGATGGCGTTCGCGGCTCTGACTCAGTGCGCGGCCGCCTTCACGGAGACCGCTGGTGGCTTTTGCGCCTGCGTACTTGAAGATGGGGATGGCGCCGATGAGCATGCTGGTGAAGAGGGCCAGGCCCAGTGTGAACAGCAGAACCGGAATGTCGATGCCGATTTCATTGATGCGGGGCAGGCCGGTGGGCGCCGCAGCCACAAGTGCCCGCAATGCGCCGTAGGCCAGTCCAAGACCGACGAGGCTGCCGGCGATGCCGAGCGCCATGCTCTCAAACAGCAGCTCCCCGGCGGTACGTCCCCAGGGTGCTCCCAGCGCGGAACGGATGGCAAGCTCCTGGCGGCGTCCTTCCACGCGCACCAGCAGCAGGTTGGCCACGTTGGCGCATGCCACCAGCAGCACCATGGCAATGGAGCCCATAAGAACCCACAGTACCTTGCCTACGTCGCCCACAACGTCCTGCTTCAGGGGGCGGAGACTGGGACTGATTTTCGCTTTTTGAAATATCTCGGGGCTGAAGCCGTCGGGCGCCGGAAAGCTGCGCATGGTGATGGGCAGCAGCCGGGCCATGTCTGCGCTGGCTTGCTCCATGGTGACTCCGGGCTTGAGGCGGGCAAGGGCGCGGTAGCTGAAGTTGCCGAGTTTGGTCTTGCTGCGATCCCATTGGAGGGGAATGATCAGAGCCGCATCAGGGTAATGGAGAAACTGAAAGCCCCTGGGCAGCACGCCGATGATCTGCCGCGCCTTGCCGTCCATGGTGATGGAACTGCCGATGACCGAACTTGCTCCGCCGAACTTCTGCTGCCAATAGGCGTAAGAAAGCACCACGGTCTGCGCAGCAGCGGGAGTGTCGTCCTGACGCGTGAACAGACGGCCGAGCGCGGGGGTTGCTCCGACCAGCGGCAGCGTTCCATCGGTGACATCGAGGCCGCGCACATGCTCCGGCTCTCCTGTTCCGGTTACGCTGAACGCGTCGCCATCGTAGACGCCGATGTCCTGGAAGCTGGTGTTCTGCTCGCGGTCGATGAAGTAGAGGGACGGGCACATGTTCAGGTCTTTGATGCCGATGCCTGGCGCGGTGTACCAGACGCCGATCAACTGCTCTGCATGCGGGTAAGGCAGCGGCTTGAGCAGGACGCCCTCGATCACGCTGAAGATCACCGTGTTGGCGCCTACGCCGATGGCCAGGGTGAGCAGCGTGATGGCGGTGAACATGGGCGCGCGACTGAGCCTGCGCAGAACCTGCCTGAGCTGATCGATGAACATTGCCATGAGGCTGGCCTCCAGAGGTGCCTTCGACTACACGGTGCCTGAATCTGCCTGTTATTCGCTGTACCCAATTGGTCTCTTCTACGAATTTGAGAGGCTCGTGGTTCCGGGGGAGGGCTCTCTCAAGGATGGATGAAAGCATTTGAGCTTCCAAATCGAATGAGTGAAAGGCCGCCAAAAGCGCTTTGTTTTGGCTGGGCTGAGGCAGGAAGGCCGAAAATCTGCGTTCGATTCCGGAAAACGGTGTGCGAATTCGGACAGCTGTACAGCGTGGTCGCCTACCGCGTCCTTTGCGACATTCAGGACAGGGTGCTGACGATTGTGGTTTTGCAGATCGGTAATCGCCGGCTCGGTGACTTAGGCATAAGGCGCAAACGGAGGGCAGAGCATCGGTCTCCCCATTTGGTCCGGCCATGATCCCTCATCTGTGCCATTGAGGGTTGCGCAGTCAAGTGTCAGGATTCGCCTATGCGAGTCAATCTCATCACTCAACCGTCGGATCGCTTCGAAGCAGGCGGAGGAACTGTTCCCCTCTCGCTGACAATCCGCCCTGCGTGCGGCTTACCCGGCGACTACGAATACCCTACCGATAGCCGGGCGCTCCTGAAATTGCTTCGGCAAGAAACGGATCTGCGTGCCGACGTACTGCAACGTTTTGAAAAGAACCTGCGCGCCTCACTCGGTGCACGTCTTATGGGCGTGGAACTCAGTGACGGCGTACTCACGGACATTGGGTACTTCGTCGACTAGGGCTCAGACTGCGTAATTTGCTAAGTACTGCCGGGGGAAGTGCGGGCATGGGCGCCCTCACGACAGCCGGTCAGGAGACCGGCGCTACAATCCTGTCATTACAAAATCATGCGGTCATGGACCTGGGCGCCACCCTGTTTGTCCCTTGCGGCGCTGGACAACGCCCAAGGCTTGCCGCTTTTACGGCGCTCAACGCCGCGTAGAGTTCGACTACCGGTGTCGCCTTCTGCTGTTGCGCCTCGAAGCTGCGATATGCACTTGGCGGCCGGGGCAGCTTCCAATCGGTCAAACTGCAAAGGCCCGGTCGGGATACCGTGTGCAGTCACTCCGCAAGGGACGCGACCGCCAATGTAGAACCAATCCTACACACGACGTGAAGGCTAGGCTGGTCAGAATCGCACCGCACTCCTATACCGCCGTGTGCACGAAGAAAGGCGCACTGTGCCGGCCGCGAGAGTTAACGGCCTTGCCACGATGGCTCCGCGCGGGCGGCAGCGATTGCAGATTTCACAGGATAGGCTGGAGCGTCCGCTTCACGGTGCTCCAATGTGACCAGACAACCGTCTGGGCTGCCCTTAAGATCGTGTGTAGGGAAGAAGTAGGACAGTCGTACCAAAGGCAGGTCCGCTTCGGCTTGCGAGTGAGGTTACAACATGGAAACAATCTTGATTGTTCTAGTGGTGCTTTTTCTGCTCGGAGGCGGGGGCTGGGGATATTCGCGCTGGCGGCGCTAACCTGGCTGCTGGTAAGCACGCACGCGTGCTGTTCGACCCCTGTTTGCGGGATGCCTGAAGGAAGATTGGCCCCAAGCTCGAAACGGTAATTCACAGCTCATCGTTCAAAGAAGGGCCACTTCATGCAAAAGATAAGCCAGATCGAGAATGAAAGAAGGATTGTCTCCCGCGTAAAGCGGGAGATGGACAGGCCACGACTAACGGAGTCGGTGCGCAATGGTTTCGGCGCCCAGGCATCACCGCCCGCCGAAAAGCCCGTCACCCGCCCTGCGCGAGCGTGAGTCTCAGGATCTGTCGGTGCCCACCACGCTCATCTCGAATTTGCTCAATTCTGCCCATGCTTAACGCGCCCGGCAGGCTTCGATCGTGTTCGCGCGGCGGCCGAAGAAGGGGGTCTCTCGGGAACAAGCCCGGGGAACCGATCGAGCAGGACCGCATTCAACAGCGACTTGTGAACCTTGATGCGCCCGTTGTATTCGATGAAGCCGAGCGTGCGAAATCGATTCATGAAGAAGCTCACGCGGGAGCGGGTGGTGCCGATCATCTCCGCCAGGGTCTCCTGAGAGATCTTGGGAATGTATTGTTCCGGTTCGCCGGGTTTGCCAAATTCCGCCATTAACACGAGTATCCGCGCAAGGCGCTTTTCACTGGAGTTGAAAAGTTGATCGACCAGATCGGCCTGAATGCGCATGCTTCGTTCCAGTATTACTTTCAAAAAGAGGTCTGAGAAGCTATGCTCCACGTGCATCACATGGATCATCTCGTCCCGGCTGATTCTCAGAGCGGTGCAGGCGGTGATGGCAGCGGCTGTGGCCAAACGCAGCCCAGGCATTGCCGCGAGCGCCTCTTCACCCACAAAGTCGCCTGTGGAGAGAAGCGTGATGGTGGCTTCCTTCCCGGCCGGGGAAACCACCGTGACCTTGGCGCGGCCCTTCTGAAGATAAAAAATCGAGTCCGCCGGATCTCCCTGCGAGAAGAAGGCCTGCTTCGGCGCCAATTGGATGATTCTTCGCCCCACGCCGGCGCTTGCCAGGAAGGCGGCAGTATCGAATCGGGGCTTTTCAAGTTCGACCATTCAAGGGCCCACCTACAGTTGCGGCCGTTTCACGGCTGCATTGGCGGAAGTATAACACAGGGGGTGAGCGATGAGTAATGAATAATCTGCTGGACGCAGGGCCAAGGGCGCCGGACTTTCTTCTATCGGCTAAGCACCCGTTTGACCCGGCTCCAATGGCGCGCGTCAACCAAATTTCACTTTGGGAATCCTCCAGCGGCGGGCAATTTTTGTTCAAGTTTGCTCATCTTTCCAAAGATGTTTCAAGTACCGTTGGATCGGATCACACCAGATTCAGTGCAATGTGCCCGTCGGGAATCTCACCGCGGAAGCAATCGCCGGGATGGTGGCCTTGCTATAAAATGCTTTATGCTCAAGGCGAGATCGTAGCGTGTAAGGGAAAAAGATCCGATGCCTCCTCCACAAAAGACGCGTGATTTGGCCCGCAGCCTGGTTGCTCGCGAAGCCGATGCAAGTACGACCTCCCTGCATGCCGAGCCTGCCACGGTGCGTGTCTATGAGAGGCTGCGCCGGCAGCTCGGCGCACCCGTAGGAAACGACGGTTTTCAAGCGCTCGCTTCCCGCGCTTTGGCTCTGGCCAAGTCGGAATCTCCCCGGCTCAGCGCCGTCGAGGTTACGGCGAATGGAGGCTTGCGCGGTCTCAGCGAAGTTGATTCCCAAACAGAAACGGATGAGGACGGCGAGACCGGGATCATTCTGATTGCGCAACTGCTGGGGCTGTTTCTTACCTTCCTGGGCGAGGCAACTACACTTCGTTTGATAGAAGATTTGCGCCTCCAGGTTGACGCCGAGACCGAGCCGGCTACGGCCACGGCGGACAAAATAGATCTGGCCGCCGATCAGCCGGCAATGGCCGCGGCCTTCGAAGACCTGCTGCTGGAAATTGACCGGCTGCGGAGTGTCAGCGACCATATTGAGACCCTGGCGGACATCCATCCGGGCATGGAAGAAGGGCTCATGAGTGTTGCGGGAAACATTCGCAGCCTTGCCACGGTCTTGGACGTTTTCACGCTGATCCGAAGCAAGGCCGGCGGCCCGCAGGAAGACACGACGAATCGAGAAACGAATCGCTACATGAATTGAGTTCCGGCAGCGCTCCAGTCCAGAGCGGCGGGTTTGAGCCGAGGATGGAGAACACCCGACCGCGGGCGCGCTTCCGAAAAGAAGAAATCGCCGCCCCAATCCTCTTTTTGAGCGGGCAGCGGCAGTCGAAATCTGCGATGCAGGGTTGAACATGACGAATGCTCCACAAATGCGAGAGCTGGCTCACCGTCTTCTTGCTTACGAAGCTGGTGCGGACAAGACCTCCGAGCCGGTGGAATCGACAATTCTCCGGGTCTACGAGAAGCTGCGCCAGAGTCTTGATGAATTTGCTGGGTCCGCCGCTTTTCATTCGCTGGCTTCCCGCGCTTTGACGATGGCCCGATCGGAGGTACCCGGTCTTCGAGCGGTGCAGGTCACCGCGGACGGTGCATTGAGGGGCTTGGGACAAGGACTTGGACAGGGGCTGAGCGAGTTTGGGCCTCAAATCGATCTTGACAAGGACCGGGCTGCCGAACATCAGGCGGGTGATGAAGGAATCGCTCTCATCTCCCGGTTACTCGACCTGCTTCTTATCTTCCTCGGCGAACCTATTACGTTTAGCCTGCTGCGCAATGCGTGGCCGGACGAAGCCTTTGACGAGCGCATTTCGGCACACGGGAGAAAAGCATGAGCACCGAAGACAAAGTGAAGATCAACAAACTGCCCACCGGAGTTCCGGGCCTCGACGAAATCGTCGGCGGCGGCCTGCCCGAATTCTCGTTCAACATCATCGCGGGCGCGCCGGGAAGCGGCAAGACCACGCTGGCGCACCAGTTCGTCTTCGCCAACGCCAGCCCGGAACGTCCAGCGCTCTACTTCACGGTCCTTGGCGAATCCGCCATCAAGATGTTGCGCTACCAGCAACAGTACTCATTCTTCGACCCGGCCAAGCTGCCGGACGCCATCCGCTTTATCAACCTGAGCCAGGTTGTCCTCGACCAGGACCTGGGTGCCGTCTTGCTGGAGATTACCAAGGAGGTTGAAAAAGCTAACCCCGCCGTCGTGGTTGTGGACTCCTTCCGAACAATGGTGCGGAAGCCGCAAAGCGATATGGACCTGCAATCGTTTATTCAGCGGCTGGCCCTGTTTCTGGCCAGTTGGCAAGCGACGACTTTCCTGATCGGCGAATATGCGGAGGACGAGTTGCGCGACAACCCCATCTTTACCGTTGCCGATGGGCTGCTCTGGCTGCGCCAGACGACGGAGCGGAATTCC
>DATKGE010000419.1:0-8791 GCA_035510955.1 Occallatibacter sp.
CAGAATGCCCATGGAGCGGCCGTGAATCAGCGTGCCGTGCCAGAAACCCTTGACCTCATCCACAGGGGTGGTTCGGAACTTGTAGATCGTAGCCAGAGCCGCCGCCCCGACTACCGTGATCACGTCCAGAACAATCCAGAACCTGCCCTTGCTGGACGCGCGGCGCTTGGGCCGCCCAATCGACTTCTCCTGCCAGCTCGGAGAGGCGGAGGAAGGCACAGAAGCCAATACTCTTGCCCAAAAGTCAGATGTCGCCATTCCGTTCTGCAGACCTCCGAAGCTCATACTTCAGGCGTAATTGGGAATCGAATCCAATGAACAAAAATGGAAAATCGCAATCTGATCCAATACTAGTTTCAACTTGTTCATTGCTTACTTAGCCGGGGTTCTGGGTAGTCTGTATTGATCGATAAAACCCTCCCTCTCAACAACAACGATGTTCTGCATTGGGTCGCCGCGTCCAACGCGCAAAAGCTCTGTTGCGAATCGCGGGTGCCCTGCGGCCCGAAGATCGAGCTTGAGTGTCAATTAAGCTCTGCCGCGGCCAGGCTGATTCTGCCCAAATCGAAGATGCGCCAACCTTCATCAAAGCCGAGTCCAATTACTGAGTTTGAATTAGCTTCTTCTCTAAGCCGAAGGCCGATGATTGTGAAGCGACTTTACAAGATTGGGTCAAATGCAGACTTCTCGTTTTGGGGTTGGATGACACCGTGGACAAGCAGGTTGCCCATCTGCAAATTAAAGCATAGACCCGACCTACTGTGCGTTGGCAAGAGAAATCGTCTTGTCCGCATTTACTAGTTAGTAACTTCGTTATGCCGAAGGTAATACGTACGCATCCAGCGTCAGAAACTGCTGAATGTGGGTCTCGCTGGATTCCAAGAATCCCTTCAGCGGTCCAAAGTAACTGGCGCGGCCCTGATCGAGGAAAAGTACTTTGTCGGCGAGCTTCTCGGCAAAGCGCATGTCGTGGGTGACCACGATGCTGGTGAAGCCAAGCTGGCGCTTGAGACGCTGGATCAGATCGCCGAGCCGTCGCGCAATAATGGGGTCGACCATGGTGGTCGGCTCGTCGTATAAAACCACCTCCGGCTGCGCAGCCAGTGCCCTGGCAATGGCCACGGCCCGTTTGCGCCCGGTGGATAGGCTGGCTGGAAACGCATCCGCCACATCTTCCGCGCCCACCATTCTTATGAGCCGCTCCACAATTTCCTGAACCTGATCCTCGACCAGACCTCCGCGTTCACGCAGTGGAAAAGCTACATTCTCAAGCACGGTCATGGAATCGAAGAGGGCGCCGTTCTGAAACACCATGGTCACGCGTTTGCGAATCGCGCGCATGTCTTCTTCGCTATAAGAATTGATCTCTTCGCCCTCCACTCGAATGGAGCCCGCCTGCGGCTTGAGAAAGCCCATCAGGATGCGCAAGGCGACAGATTTCCCGACGCCGCTGCGGCCGAGAATGCAAAGAGTCTCCCCCCGGTTGACGTTAAAGCTGACCTGGTCCAGGATCTTTCGCTCGCCAAACCACATGGAGACGTTGGCGAACGAAATGAGGGGAACGGACGCCTCCGCAGCCGTCTGATCATTGCGCTCAGGCTCGCTGCCCGGAGTCTCGGCCATCAAATTGGCGATCTCGGGAAGCAATGAGTCGGTCAACTCCGGATTGGGGAGAGAATCGGACGTCGCCATGCGATCAGCCATACGATCAGCTTACGCGATGAACGCGAGGCAAGTGAATTCTAGTGTGGTATCCCAAAAATTCCTAACATTATAGGGATGTCATTCTGAGCGAACGGGGCCCCAAACGTCTTTCAGTTTGGGGGTGGTGAGCCGAAGAATCTGCGTTTGGCCTTCAATATTTCTGATGAGAATTTCTGGGACACCACACTAGCATGGCGCAGATCCTCGGCCGTGTTCACGTTCAGGAACCACCGCGAAGCAGGCAGTGCTCGCGGATGAGCAACTTGGCCGCATTGAACAAGCGTTTCAACCGGCAGCACAGTTACCGGTTCGCCCAGACTGGCTGCGGCAGCCTGGAATGCAGAGAAACAGCCGCCACGGCCGGACTCCAATTCATTTTCGAATACGGGCAGCGACGCGCGGCTCACCACCGCTGGAAAGGTTTGCGCAAATCCGTTGACGGAGGGCACGGTGATGGACCGTCCTGTAATCCTGGCGTGCCGAAGCAAACACGCCACCAGCAAAGCCGGCAACAGAGGGAGATCGACGGAAAGAAAAACTGCCCATGGCGCGGAAGTTGAAGCCAGCGCTGCGCAGATGCCGCCCAGCGGACCCAGGCCGGGCCGACTGTCCTGGACCAGCGGCGCCAAGACCGAGTGTCCCGGCTGCCCGCCGGCGACGGATGCCGCCAGGCCCGCTTCCCGCAGAATGCCGAGTGCATGCGCCAGCAGCGGCCGGCCATCCAGCAGGACGAGCGATTTATCCGAACCCATGCGCGTGGACCGGCCTCCGGCAAGTACAAAGCCGACAGCGTCCAGTTCCGCTTCTCTCGGAGCGCCTGGCACGTTCACCGTCCAGTCTCCTCCAGAAACCGAATCAGCGATTCAATTCCCAGCGCGAAGTTCTTCAAATTGAATTTCTCGTTGGGCGCATGGAGCCCGTCGTCGGGTAGGCCGAAACCCATCATCACGCTGGGAAGGCCCAGGTGACGGGCAAAGTCTCCCACGATGGGGATCGACCCGCCGGAGCGGATAAACACTGTCTCCTTGCCCCACACCTCGTGCAGCGCACGCGTGGCGGACCGGATGTATGGATTGTCAACGGGAATAAGGCAGGGCTCGCCGGAGTGAATCAGGCGCACCTCCACATCCACGCCGGCGGGCGCAATCTTCTCCACGTAGCCTTTGTACAGTGCGAACGACTTGGCAGCGGTCATGCCGGGAACCAGCCTCATCGACACCTTGGCCAGCGCCTTTGCCGGAATCACCGTCTTTGCGCCGGCTCCGGTAAACCCGCCGGGAATGCCGTGCACATCGAGCGTGGGCCTGGCCCAGGTGCGCTCCAACACGCTGTAGCCGGCTTCCCCCACCAGTTGCCGCGCGCCCACTTCGTGGATGCGGTACTGCTCCTCATCGAAAGGCAGGCTCTGCCACGCAGCCAGTTCCTCGGCGCTGGGAGGGATGATGCCGTCGTAGAAACCGGGGACGAGGATGTGACCGTTCTCGTCCTTCAGTCCGGCCAGGATCTGCGCCAGCGCGAAGAAGGGATTGGGCGCCGCGCCGCCATACATGCCGGAGTGCAGGTCGGTCTTTGCACCGCGCACCTCAAGCTCGGTGTAGATCATTCCCCGCAGGCCGACGCACAGAGTGGGAAGTCCCGGCGCAAACAGCTCGGTGTCGCAGATCAGCGCGAAATCCGCCTTCAGATCGGCAGGCCTGGAGGCCACATAGCCGGCAATTCCCTCCCCTCCGACTTCTTCTTCGCCCTCCAGCAGCACGCGCACGTTGAGCGGCAGCTTGCCATCGGCCGCAAGCAAAGACTCGAGAGCCTTCATCTGCGCCACCACCTGCCCTTTGTCGTCCACTGCTCCCCGCGCGTAGAGATTCCCATTCCGTTCCGTCGGCTCGAAAGGCGGGGAAAGCCATTCGTCCAGTGGATCGGGCGGCTGGACATCGTAGTGGCCGTACACCAGCACCGTCGGCTTGCCCGCAGCGTGAAGCCAGTCGGCATAAACCAGCGGATGGCCGCCTCCTCTTTCCTTGCCGGTTTCGATCAGCCGCACGTTCTCCATGCCCATCTTCTTCAAGTCCGCGGCCAGCAAATCCGCGGCAGAGCGGCAGTCGCCGGCGTGCTCGGGCAGCGTAGAGACCGATGGAATGCGCAGCAGGGTCTTCAACTCATCGAGAAAACGCGGATAATTCCGGCGTGCATAATCGACTGCGGACGACGACATGGAATCGCTCCCCTAAAATGGATTTGGAAGTCAAAGCAAAAGTATAGGCCCTCCAATCGAATTCAGTCCCTGAATGGAAGCGAGAGTCCTCTTGTTCAAATCCGGAGTTCCCTGCCCGGGGGCGGTTTCACAGGTCCGACCTGTTCTGCTTTTCGTTGCCCTGTTCCTGATTGCCTCGACCGCCCTGGCGCAGTCTTCCGATGCCAATCCCTTCTTCGCGCGCAAGAACACGTTCTCTGTCTTCGGCGCCTACTCCAACGATTCAAGCCACATTCTGTTGGGCTACGCCGAGAACCGCAAGCTGCTGGATTTCGGCGCCGGCTACAGCCGCAGACTCTTCGTCAACCACGTGGTCGACTGGCAATACAGCGGGGAGATTCTGCCCGTGGCGCTGGAGAGCGATGTGCTGGGCCAGCAGGTGGACCACCAGACACAACCTACGGTCGGCACATCCCCGCCAGAACCCGTCGGCCAGGTGATCTCCTGCGCCGTGGCGACCACGCCGTACAGCTTCACCATTCCCAATCCAAACGGCAGCGGGACGACCACCTACAGCGGAACGCTGGTGCAAACCTGCTCCGGCCGGGAGTGGAACATTGGCGAAGCGATTTCGCCGATCGGATTGCAGTGGAACTTTTTGCCCAGGCTCAAGATGCAGCCGTTCTTCATCGGCCACGGCGGCTACATGTACACCACCAAGGCCATTCCGATTCTTTTTGCGGGCTCATTCAACTTCACGTTTGACGTGGGGGCAGGGATCGAATTGTACCGTTCGAAGACGCGATCGATCCGCGCCGAATACCGCTACCACCATATCTCCAATCACGGCACCGCCGAGGAAAATCCCGGCATCGACAACGGGCTTTTTCAGGTCACGTATTCTTTCGGCCGCTAGTAAAAAGACCGCGTGATTTCGCGATCTGGCCTGGAACTGTGGGTGCCCCAGGTCTCGATTCTGAGACCTGGATATGTATATTCCTACAAGGTCAAGGTATTAATAGCGCGGCACATTGGGATCGACTTCCGCCGACCAGGCATCGATGCCGCCGCGCAGCGACTGCACCTGCTCGAAGCCCTGGTTGCGCAGCCAGACGGTCACGTTCATAGACCTCATGCCGTGATGGCACAGGACTACAAGGCGCTCTTCGGGGTCCAGTTCCTGGTGCGCGCGGGCCGCCACGTCGCCCATGGGCATGGCCACGCTGCCTTCGATGCGCGCCGTCGAAAACTCCCATGGCTCGCGCACATCGAGGAGCCTGGCGTTGCTGTCCTTGAGCAGCGCGGCAGCGTCCTCAGGCGAGATTTCGTAGTCAAGCATGGTTTCAGTTTAGGGCATAAGCGGTGAATGCGTGTCGAGTCCAGCTCGCAATTCAAGACGAGCCGGACTCGCGGTTCTTGTGCCGTTGGCAGCAGCATCGAGGACTCACCGGCTTCAGGCCGGTTCTTTGCTTTCGCCGGACGGCGCTGCATAGCCGCCGCAACGGCTGCGCAGGCTTTGGCGAAGTCTCTCACGCTCTTCGGGCGTCATTTGCTCCCAGCGCTCGAAGTCCCTGCGGCGACCCTTGCGGCGATCGCGGCCGTGCCCGCCGAAGCCGCCGAAAAGAATCCGGCAGAGAATCAGTAGCCCTAGCGCCTGCCAGAATCCGATCGCATGCCATCCGAACAGCGAAGGCAGCAACCAGTTCCACAGATGCATGACCAATTCGCCGAACAGCACCACAAATGCCGCTCCGGCCAGCGGGGCCACAAAAAAGATCCACTTGTTTCTCTTGACCCACTCGTTTCTCATGTCGTATTCCTCATTTCTTTAATAACTCGTCATGAATCGTTTGCAGTCGCCGGCGGAGATGAAGCACCGCATTGCGCTTGCGCGAGAGCAGCGTGTTCACGCTTACGCCGCTCTCTGCAGACAACTCTTTGAAGCTGCGCCCTTCGATCTCGTGCGCAACGAAAACGTCACGCTGCTCGGCGGCCAGTTCGTCAAGCGCAAACTCCAGCTCATCGAGAAGCACGCCGCGAACGTAGAGCGCTTCCGGCCCAGCATCGGGCGATGGAAGCAGATCCTCGATCTGCATCAATTCGCCCTCCTCGTCCTGCAGAGCTCGATCGCCGAACGCCTCCGGCTTCTTCTTGCGAAACAGGTCGGTGATGCGATTCCGCGCAACGCGAAAAAGCCAGCCGGTCACGTAGTCGATGGGCTGCAACAGGCGATGGGCCTGCACGAGTTCGTAGAAGACCTCCTGGAGAAGATCTTCCGCGTCGGCTTCATTGGGCACCCGCTTGCGGATGAAGCTGCGCAGCCGGGGCCGTTCCTCCGCGATGACTTCGGCGATTTGACGGTCTTGCTCGATCATCGAGGTTACGCTCATGGCTCATCCATCTACTTCCAAAGACGAATGAGGACCACGAATATTGTAGAGATTCGGCGGCTTCTGAATTTCGGGCAGCCGGCAGGTTGATCCAATGAGGTTAAATTGGCTCGTTCCCGCAGGTTGCCGCGGCATTTACTCTTAGAAGAGATGCCCCCTATTCTCAATGCGCAATCCGTAACCAAGCAATTCGGCGCCGTGCCGCTTTTCAAGAACATTTCTCTGACCGTGGAAGACGGCGACCGGATCGGGCTGATCGGGCCGAACGGCGCCGGCAAGTCCACCTTGCTGGCCGTGCTGGCAGGGCAGGTCGAGCCCGATTCGGGCGAACTCGCCGTGCGCAAGCGAGCCCGTGCTGCCTATGTGCCGCAGGACTCCCGCTTCGCTGCCGGGCTCACCATCCGGCAAGTGCTGGAGCAGGCGCTGGCCGGCGCGCACGTGAACGAAGCCGAGCGCGAGGGCCGGCTGCGCGAACTGACCGGGCGTGCCGGGTTTGCCGACCTCAACGCGGAAGCGGGGTCGCTCTCCGGCGGCTGGCGCAAGCGGCTGGCGATTACCGAGGCCATGGTCATCGAGCCCGAGGTGATGCTCCTCGACGAGCCCACCAATCACCTGGATCTGGCCGGCATCGAGTGGCTTGAAGAGCTACTGCGGTCTTCATCGTTCGCAGCCGTGACCGTGAGCCATGACCGGTATTTCCTCGAAGCCACATCGAGCCAGATCGTCGAGCTGAATCGCGTGTTTGCCGATGGCCTGTTCCGCGTGAAAGGCACGTTCAGCCGGTTTCTGGAAGAGAAGCAGGCTTATCTCGAATCGCAAAGCCGCCAGCAGGAGAGCCTGCGCAACCAGGTGAAGACGGAGATCGAATGGCTGCGGCGCGGACCCAAGGCGCGGACAACGAAATCGAAGGCGCGCATCGACACGGCCAACGCCATGATCGGGCAACTTGCCGCGATGGACTCGCGCACCAGCGTCAACACTGCGGGAATCGATTTTGAGGCCAGCCAGCGGAAGACGAAGCGGTTGGTTGAGTTCGACAATGTGGCGCTGGCGGTTCCTGCCGGCTTCGAGACTTCGGATTCCAGAGCAAGAGAAGACGCGGGCCAGCGGCTCTTATTCACGGGGCTCAATTTTGTCCTCACGGCGGGGATGAAAGTCGGGCTGGTCGGCCCCAATGGGAGCGGGAAAACATCGCTGCTGCGGCTGCTGCGCGGTGAGATCGAGCCTGCCGAAGGCGCCATCAAACGCGCGGAAAACTTGCGCATGGTCTACTTCAGCCAGATGCGCGAGCTGGACGAGAACCTTACGCTGCGCCGCGCGCTGGCTCCGGAAGGTGATGGGGTGATTCACCAGGGGCGCACGGTGCATGTGGCCAGTTGGGCGGCGCGCTTCCTGTTCACGGGCGAGCAGCTCAACCAGCCGGTGCGCAATCTCTCCGGCGGCGAGCGGGCGCGGGTGCTGATTGCCAAGCTGATGCTGGAGCCCGCGGACGTGCTGCTGCTGGACGAGCCAACCAACGACCTGGACATTCCGACGCTGGAGATTCTGGAAGAGAATCTGCTCGATTTTCCCGGAGCGCTGGTGCTGGTCACGCACGACCGCTATCTGCTGAATCGCGTTTCGTCGACGGTGCTGGGCCTCGACGGCCGAGGCAACACCGGACGCTTTGCCGACTACGCGCAATGGGAAGACTGGCTCGAAGAACAGGACGAGCAGGAGAAGAGCGGCCAAGAAGCAAATAAGGATGCGCGCAAGACAGCTCGCCGCGCGGATGGTTCGAGCGCTGGACAACAAACTGGCGCTGAGGTCGCACCGGCCGCCGGCAGCAGGAAGAAGCTTTCCTACCTTGAAGCGCGCGAGTTCGCAGCTATCGAGCATCGGGTCGAGCAGTCCGACGCCCGGTTGGCCGCTGCGCGCGACCGGGTTGAGCATCCAGACGTCGCAATCAATGCAACCGCGCTGCAGCAGGCGCTGGCTGAGCTCGATTCCGCGCAGCACGAGAACGACGCCCTCTATGCGCGCTGGGCCGAGTTGACGGAGAAGGCCGGATAGATTGCCGGCGTTTGGCAGCGACCACACAGCTCTCAGGCGTCGCAACATAAGATGAGAACGTGCGCTGCGTACTCATTTACAATCCGGCGTCGGGCCGCAAGCGGAGTCTGCGAACGGAGCAGGTCCGCCAGGTTGCCGATGCGCTGTCAAGCCTCGGGCATCAAGTCGATGTTGCGGCGACAACGGCACCGGGTTCAGCGACCGATCAGGCTCGGCAAGCAGTCGTGGGTGGCGCGGATGTTGTCTTCGCCTGCGGAGGGGACGGCACGATGCATGAGGTGTTGCACGGGCTTGTCTCGGAGAGTGGGGCGCGGGGCGCTGCGCTCGGCATCATTCCGCTGGGCAGCGAAAACGCACTGGCCAGGCATCTGCGGATCTCGCTCGATCCAATCAAGGCCGCGCTGCAGCAGATTCACTCCTCAGCGCAAACGATTCCGCTTGGAAAAATAGTGTA
>DATKGE010000420.1:0-18560 GCA_035510955.1 Occallatibacter sp.
AGTCATGAAGCGCGCATTGTTTTGCACCGTCACGTTCGTCCTGCTCACATCCATCGGCTGCACTCCCGCCCAGCGCGATCCGGAGGCTATCCGGCAAGACACCGCCAAGGCCACCACTGAAGCCAGCAAGGATGCGAAGGCAGTCGTAAAAGGCGTCGAGGACGCCCTCAAGACCAAGAGCTCCGTGGACATCAACAAAGCTACCCCGGAGCAGCTTCGCGCGCTGCCGGATATAAGTCCGGCTCAGGCGCACCGGATCATTGCGGGCCGGCCTTACGCAAGTACCGACGAGTTGGTGAAGCGGCATCTTGTTTCAAAGGCGGAGTACGACCGCATCGCCGACCAGATTGCAGCGGACTAGCCGGGGCAGGAAATGCGCTGGGCAAGCTTCGGAGAGAGTGCGGGCCAGCGTCGTGCATTCCCAGGTCTGAGAAGCGAGACCATTCCGCCCGTTTGCCCTGAGACCCTGCCCCTCGCTATCCTTTCCCTCATGCCCACCACGCTCGTTGAATGTGTTCCCAACTTCTCTGAAGGCCGCGATGCGGCCAAGGTCGACGCTATCGTCAAGGCAATGAAGATTCCCGGCGTCTACCTGCTGGATCGGGAAATGGACGCCGACCACAACCGCTGCGTGATCACTCTGGTTGGCGAGCGCGAGGCGATTCAAGAGGCTGCGATTCGCGGCGTGGGCAAGGCTGCCGAGCTGATCGACCTCACCCGGCATCAGGGCGCGCACCCGCGCATGGGCGCGGCCGATGTGGTGCCCTTCATCCCCATAGACGGCATAACACTGCCCGACTGCGTGGCCATGGCGAAGCACGTGGGCGCGGAGATCTTCAAGCGCTTCGGGGTTCCCGTTTATCTTTACGAAGCCGCCGCGACCAGGCCCGAGCGGCAGAATCTGGAATACATAAGAAAAGGCCAGTTCGAGGGCATTCGCGACGAGATTGCCACCAACCCGGCGCGGATGCCGGACTTTGGCGAGGCCAAGATTCATGCGACGGCCGGGGCGACGGTGGTGGGCGCGCGCAAGTTTCTCATCGCCTACAACGTGTTCCTGAACACGGCCGATATGGAGATTGCGAAGAAGATCGCCAAGGCGGTGCGCGCGTCCTCCGGCGGTTTCCGGTTTGTGAAAGGCGCGGGGTTCCTGGTGCGCGGCATGGCCCAGGTTTCAATGAACCTGACCGACTTCGAACAGACGCCGATCCATCGCGTTTTTGAATTCGTGAAGCGCGAGGCGGCGCGCTATGGCGTTGCGCCGGTTTCAAGCGAGATTGTCGGGCTCATCCCGAAACAAGCCTTGGAGCAGGCGGCGGAGTGGTTTCTGCAGGTGGAGAACTTCGATTCATCGCTCATCCTGGAGAACCGGCTGGCGGCGGTGATGGGCGGCAAGATGGCCCCAGGCGGGCCAAGCGCGGGCCTGCTGGCTGGAATCGCGCCGTTCATCGAGCAACTGGCCGCGCCCACGCCCACTCCTGGCGGGGGCAGCGCAGCGGCTGCGAGCGGGGCCATGGCGGCCGGCCTCGCGGGGATGGTGGCGTCGATGTCGCGCGGCAAGAAGGCCTATCTCCAATACGAGCCGCAGTTGAGCGAGGCGATTGCGCGACTCACAGGCCTGCGCGAGGAACTGAAGGCGGCCATCGACGCGGACGCCGAGTCGTACAACGCCGTGATGAAGGCCTACAAGGCGGCCAAGGAATCCTCAGACGGCGCCACGCTGATTAACGCCGCTTTGCGCGATGCGTCGAGCGTGCCGCTGGCAGTGGCGGAACGGGCAGGGGAGGTGGCGCAGATCGCCGCCGGCCTGAGGGCGGTGACCAGTCCGATGATGAAGTCCGACCTGACCACTGCCATCGCCTTGGCGGGCGCCGCCGTCAAAGGCGCGCTGGCCAACGTCGAAATCAATCTGGATTCGATTGAGGCGAGCTCGGCTGAGGACCAAGCCTTCGTCCAGCAGACGCGGACGCGGGCGGCTGAGCTTGCGCAGCAGGCTTGATCGAAGCTGGTTGCGTCGGCGTGATTTCCGTTTCACGGAAGGTCTCATGTTTCGAAAGCTTTGGAACAGCCTGAATTTAGAACGAAATTCGAGGAGAGCGTGCCTTCAGGACTGAAGCCCGCACCTATCCTGGAGACATTATGCGGGGGTTGAAACCCCAGCCCCCCTCTGTACCAACCTTCTCCGCGACCTGCGCGGCCCGCGGCATTGCAAGGCCGCCGTGGTCGATCGCCTCCCAGCCCAATTCTCGCCCCGCGCGAAACTCCACTAACCGGTCCCGGCAATCTGTTGTCTAATGATCGGCATGGACAGGAACGACCACGCGGCGATCCAGGCTGTTCTGGCGGGAGACAAGGAGGCTTATGGGACGCTGGTCGTCCGCCATAGCCACACCCTCTTCCGCGTAGCCTATCGCATTACCGGCAATGAAGCGGACGCGGACGACGTGGTGCAGGAGGCGTTCCTGCGCGGGTACCGGAAGCTGGAAGGGTTCGAGTCGCGAGCCAACTTCGGCACCTGGATTTACCGGATTGCTGTGCACTGCGCGCTGGACAAGGTGCGGCGCAGGCGCGGGAATGAGACCAGCCGGGTGGGCGAAGCAAACGACCCCGAGCAGGACCAGATGCAAGTGGCGGACGAGGCCGCGGGGCCTGACCGGATTTTATTGAGCGGCGAGATTGGGGCGATGCAACAGGCCGCGTTGCACAGCCTTACGCCGACCGAGCGGACGGCGTTTGTGTTGCGGCACATGGAAGATCGCACCACAGCGGAGATTGGCGCCGCACTGGGCATCGATCCCAACGCGGCCAAGCAGGCGGTCTTCCGAGCCGTACAAAAACTGCGGCGTCGGCTGGCGGTTCTTAGAGTGGCGACATGATGCATTTGACGGATGAAGAGATGATTGGACAAATCTACGGCGAGAGCGAGAATACGGCTGCCGTGGAGCAGCACCTTGCGGCCTGCAGAGCGTGTGCGCAGAGCTTTGCCGAACTGCGCCGCGACCTGGCAGCGCTGGATCGCGCGCAGGGGCCGGCCCGCGATGAACGCTACGGCGAACGGGTGTGGGCGTCGATTGCACCGTCGCTGGCGGCATACGGGCAGGAAAGACCGCGCTGGTGGAGCGCCGGCTGGTCGACAAATCCATGGTTGAAAGGCCTCGGCTACGCTTTGGCCTGCGCTTTGCTGGTTTCCTGCGCATTCTACGCGGGCCGACTCTGGGAGCGGAAGCCGCAGCCTCTGGCGCATGTGGAGCCCAAGCCCCCACAAGTCAAGCAGCCCATCGTGGTGGTGGTTCTGGACGATCATCTGGACCGCTCCGAGCGCTTCCTGGTGGAACTGAAACATGCCGACCTGGACTCGGCAGCACTCGATTCGCCCATGCGCGATGAGGCGCGCAGCCTGCTGGCTGCCAATCGCGTTTGCCGCAAGAATGCAGCGCAGGCCGACGATCCTGAGCTGACCACGGCCCTGGACCACCTTGACAGCCTGTTGGCAGAGGCCGCCAACGAGCCAGGCGGGCTGAATGCCCAGAATGTTGCCAAGCTGCAGGACGAGATGAACGCGGATGGCGTGCTGTTCGAAGTGCGCGTGCTGCGCTCCAGGATCGCGCATCGCAAGGGAACCGCGGGCGATGCCGCCAAGGGAGGAACAATATGAAGACCGGACAGGTATTTCTTGCCGCTCTGCTGGCGGGAATGGTTTATCTGCCCCACGGCGTGGTTGCCCGCGCATCGTCCGCGCAATCCTTTACCGGCTCCGCCGCGCCCGCTGGAATGGAAGGCGTGCCGGGCGAAAGCGGCGTGCCGGCGCGTACTCCGGCAGCGTCCGATGCGCCGGACAGCAGCCTTTGCGCGGAAGGCAAGCGAGCCATCGACCAGGGACGCTGGGCCGATGCTGAGAAGATCTTCACCCAGGTGGCTGCCCAGCACGGCGACCATGCCGACGGAGCGCTCTATTGGAAGGCCTATGCGGAAGACAAGCTGGGCCAGTCCAAGCCCTCCCAGAACACCTGCGCTGAATTGCGGAGCAGCTTCCCCAAGAGCCGCTGGGTCGAGGATTGCGGCGCCCTGGAAGTGGAGATTCGCGCCCGGACCGGCAAGCCCGTGTTCATCGATCCGGCAGCCAGCGACGATGTAAAACTGCTGGCCCTCAACGCCATGCTGCGCCAGAACGAGCCACTGGCGCTGGCGGAGATTCAAAACATTCTGAATGGCGACTCCAGCGAAAAGCTCAAGAAGGAAGCGCAGTTTATCCTCGGCCACCACTACTCCGACGCGACCTATGCGCAGATTGTGCGCATCAGCTACGTCGAGGGCGATGTGCGCATCCAGCGCGGCGAACCGAACGGCAAGGCGAGCAGCGGCGAGTGGGAGAATGCGGTCGCCGATCTGCCTCTTGAAACCGGCTTCAGCCTGGTCACCGGCGCGGGACGCGCTGAGATTGAGTTTGAAAACGCCTCGACGATTTATCTGGGAGAGAACTCGGTTCTGACGCTCAATGACCTGCACGAAACGGCGGGCGTTCCGTACACCGAACTTGGGCTGCTTTCCGGCACAGTCTCTCTTCATTTCCGTCCCTATGTACCCTGGGAAAAGCTTGTTTTGCATACTCCGACGAACGACTTTGTCGTGAGATACCCGGCCAAGAGCTACGAACGGATTGAGAGCTTTATGGATGCCGTAACGATCACGCCGCTGGAAGGCGGTGAGTTGCATCTGGCCGGGGTGGCAAAGGATGCGATTCAGCCGGGCCGGACCTGGACCTACCTGCAGGGCCAGCTTGTGGATGCAGAGGGAAGCGTCGAAAAGGACACGTACTCGGCATGGGACAAGTGGGTGGGAGACCGGGTGGCCCAGCGGTCGGCTGCCACGTCTGCCGTGATGGAAGCTGCGGGGCTGACTGAGCCAATTCCCGGTCTGGCGGAGATGCAGGGCCAGGGAAAGTTCTTCGATTGCGCGCCCTATGGAACCTGCTGGGAGCCGAACGACGACGCCCAACAGGACGACCAGCGCAAGGAAGAGCAGGGATTTATCCAGCAACAGAACCGGCTTTCAAGCCAGCGGCCACGATTCGAGCTGGCCGCCTATCACCCGTACGCCTCGCCCGGCCAGGCCGCGCAGTCCGGCTCGAGGTCGACCCCCGTGATTGATCGCTCCATCGACTTCCCATGCGCCCCGGGAGCGCTTCGTTACCGGGTGGAAAAGGACCCAGTCACAGGCAGACAAACGGTCGTGGACATGGGACTTGGGCCGTCGCGGCGATATGACTGGGCGGTCTGCCACGCCGGCAGCTGGATTCGCCACCGGAAACACTATGCGTGGGTAGCGGGCGGCAAACGGCACCACATCCCTCCGGTTCGCTGGGTCAAGAGCGGCCATACAGTGGCCTTTGTCCCGCTCCATCCCTACGACGTGAAGGGCCAAAAGGCCATCAACGCCAGGCATGAAGTCTTTGCCGTTACCGGCAAGAACCAGATCACGGTGCGGGCGGTGCGATTCGAGCCAAGCCTTCCCATCGAATATTTGAAGGACCCGCCCAGGGAGTTTCGCAACCCGCCTGTGCGTCCGCTGGCAATGGCGGAAGTTCCGCACATGGAAGCGCACCCGTTCGCTTATCGGCAAGGAGCAAAAGGAATTGATCTCAGCAAGGCGGGCGTTCCCATCCGCTTCGACGCCAAATCACAGAGTTTCATGATGGCCCGTCAGGAGATGCGCGGAGGCAGATCGGCAACCGTCTTTGCGCCCATGAGCAACCACACCGGCACGCTGCAGGCGCGAGGCGGCAGCTTCTCCGGCGGCAGCGGCTTCCACGGCGGCAGCAGCGCTTCAGCAGGCGGCGGCTCACGCGGGGGCGGAGGCGGCAGCTCGGGCGGAGGCGGCTCGCGCAGCGGTGGCGGAGGTGGTGGAGGCGTGTCGAGCGGCAGCAGTTCCAGTTCGGCCGGCAGTTCCAGCTCTGCAGGCAGCTCTGGCGGCGGGTCGCATCACTAAAAGGAGAATGAAGGTTCAATGACGCAAAGAGGCCGTTCCGCAATTGCGGAACGGCCACTTTTATTTGCCCATTAACCTGTCGAGTTTACTTAGCAGCCACCAGCGGCCGCGTGGTCAGCGAGCCGTCGGCATAGCCCTTGGCGATTTCGGTAATGGCGATGGGCGCATAGTCGCCGGCGTGTCCAGCCTGGCCGAACTGCGTCATGCGCTGAGCAACCACCTTCTGCATGGCCTCGCGGGCCGGCTTCATGTAGTCGCGCGGGTCGAACTTCTCCGGCGATTCGGCAAACACCTTGCGGATGGCGCCCGTAATGGCCAGGCGATTGTCCGTATCCACGTTGATCTTGCGCACGCCGTTGCGGATGCCCAGCTGAATCTCCTCGACCGGCACGCCCCACGTTTCCTTCAGTTTGCCGCCGTACTGATTGACCACGTCCTGCAGGTCTTTCGGAACAGAGGAACTGCCGTGCATCACCAGGTGGGTATTGGGCAGGCGCTTGTGAATGGCGATGAGCACGTCCATCTTGAGCACCGAGCCGTCCGGCTTCTTGGTAAACTTGTAAGCGCCGTGGCTGGTGCCGATGGCGATGGCCAGCGCGTCGACGCCGGTCAGTTCGGCAAACTCAACCGCCTGGTCGGGATCGGTAATGTGTTCGAGCCCCGAGCCGCCGGCTCCGTGGCCGTCTTCCACGCCACCCAGCACGCCGATCTCGCCCTCCACCGTCACGCCGCGCTCGTGCGCATAGTCCACCACACGGCGCGTCACTTCCACGTTCTCTTCGAATGTGGACGGCGTCTTGCCGTCTTCCTTCAACGAGCCGTCCATCATCACCGAGGTGTAGCCCAGCTGGATGGCGCTCTTGCAGGTCTCAAAGCTGTTCCCATGATCCTGGTGCATGGCAATAGGGATCTCCGGGTTCAACTCGGCCGCGGCCTGGATGAGACGGAAGAGATAGAGGTCCTCGGCAAAAGCGCGCGCGCCGCGGCTGGCCTGCACAATGACCGGCGACTTGGTTTCCTTGGCCGCCATCATGATGGCCTGGATCTGTTCCATATCGTTGACGTTGAATGCGCCGACGCCGTAACCGCCCTTGGCGGCCTCGTCGAGGAGTTGCCGCATGGAGACTAATGGCATAAGGAATTCTCCTTCATGGGATGGATCTGGATTGGGTCGGGCCGCCTGTGCGCTCGAGCCCGGATGGGCGGGAAAACAGCCTCGCCGGCGGCAGGAACTGCAATCGTCCTTATGGTAGCAGAGACGCGCAAGGGAAAACTGTGCTCCAGAATACAAAGGGATGGCAATGCCGAAACGGGCCGAAGCCGCCCGCCGTGTGGAATAATCTGCCGGTGACCCTCTCCACCGCAGCGCCGCCCGACAGTTGGTACCTGGTAGCCTGCGCCGCTGGAGCGGTTCTGCTGCTGCTGGTGCTGATTGCCCGCGTCCGTCTGCATCCTGCCCTGGCCCTCGCCGTGGCCGCTCTGGCACTTGGCGTAGCTTCGGGAATGCCCCTCAAGCAGGTTCCGCTCTCCTTTTCGACAGGAGTCGGCAACCTCATGGCTCACATCGCCATTGTTCTCGGATTCGGAGCCATCCTCGGCCGCCTGCTCGCCGGTTCAGGCGGCGCAGCTGCGCTTGGCAGAGTGCTGGTTGAAAACTGCGGCCCGAAGGGCCTGCCCTGGGCGCTGCTCGGCCTGGGCATCCTGGTGGGCATGCCGGTGTTTTTTGAAGTCGGGCTCGTCCTGCTGATGCCCATCGTGGCCGAAGCCGCGCGGCGCACCGGACGCCCGCCGGTGCTGGCCGGAATGCCGCTCCTGGCCGGCCTCTCCATCGTTCACGGCACGTTGCCCCCCCATCCCGCCGCCATGCTGGCCGCCGTGCAATACCACGCCGACCTGGGCCGCACCATTCTCTGGGGCCTGGCTGCCGGCCTGCCCGCCGCCGCGCTCGCCGGGCCGGGCCTGGGGTGGTTTCTGTGCCGACGCTGGGACCAGCGGCAGAAGAAATCCGCGCTGGGCTCAGGCGAGGAAAACCTGCCCCTCTTCGCCCCGACCGCCGAAGAGGAGTTGCAAATCGAAAAGAGAGAAGACTCGACGACCGCGAATCAAACCAGGGTGCCCCAGGTCTCGACTTTGAGACCTGGGAAGAGTGCTGCCGGTGCGCCGCAGAGTGGCAGAATCCCACCTCCAGCCGGTCCCATCCGCGCCGCCTCCGCCGTCCTGCTGCCTATCGCGCTCATCTTCCTTGGCAGCTGGGCCGACTCCATCACTCCACCGTCGAGCACAGTGAACCAGATCCTCCATTTCATCGGCAGTCCCGACATTGCGCTGCTCATCGCTGTTCTCGTGGCTTTGATGACGCTGGGCCCGCGCATTCAGACCGGCCGCCATCACGGCCGCGAGTTGCTGCGCAAGCTGACCACCGAGTCCTTTGAGCCCATCGCCAACGTGCTGGTGATTCTCGCCGCGGCCGGCGGCCTGAGCGGCGTGCTGCGCGATTCAGGAGCAGCACAGGCGACGGTCGGTCTTGCCTTAGGCGCGCACATGCCGCCGCTGGTGCTTGCCTGGCTTTTGGCTGCCGTGGTCCGCGTCTCCATGGGATCGGCCACCGTGGCCATGGCCGTCGCTTCGTCGGTTCTCGCGCCTCTTGCCAGCCATGCAGGCGTCCGCCCCGAGCTGCTGGTCCTGGCCACCGGCACCGGCTCGTTGATTCTCTCCCACGTAAACGACCCCGGCTTCTGGATGATCCAGTCCTTCTTCAAGCTGGAAGTCAAAGACACCCTGGCCACCTGGTCGGTGATGGAGACAGTACTGTCGGTGGCGGGACTGGGGACGACGCTTCTGCTGGCCGCGGCGCTGCGATAGCCGTGCCTGACCCTGGCCCTACTGCCCCAGCACGGCCCGCTGCGCGGCGAAAATCTCCTTGAGGCCCACCTCGGCAAGATCAACGAGCGAGTTCAATTGTTTGCGGGAGAAAGAACCCTTCTCCGCCGTGGCCTGCACCTCGATCAACCCGCCGTCGGCGGTCATCGCCACGTTCATGTCCACCTCGGCCGCGGAGTCCTCTTCGTAGCAAAGGTCGAGCAGCTCGGTTCCACCAACGATGCCAACCGAAGTGGCGGCAACAAGTTGCTTCAGTGGCGAAGCTTTGAGCGTCCCAGCCTCCACCAGCGCGTTCAATGCCAGCGCCAGCGCCACCGCCGCGCCGGTAATCGCCGCGGTTCGCGTGCCGCCATCGGCCTGGATCACGTCGCAGTCCAGAATCACCGTCCGTTCACCCAGCGCCTGCATGTCGACCACCGAGCGCAGGCTGCGCCCGATCAGCCGCTGAATCTCGTGCGTCCGCCCGCCGATCTTGCCGCGCTCGCTCTCCCTCGGCGTTCGCGTCACCGTTGACCGGGGCAGCATGGCGTACTCCGCCGTCACCCACCCCCGCCCCGTGTTGCGCAGCCAGCCCGGAACTCCCTGTTCGATCGTCGCGTTGGTCAGCACGCGCGTATTCCCAAACGAAACCAGGACGGAGCCCTCCGCGGTCTGGACGAAGCCGGGCGTGAGGGCGAGTGGGCGAAGCTGGGCGGGACTCCTGCCGCCGGGACGAAAGAATGAAGCTGGCGCTGAGAC
This sequence comes from Occallatibacter sp., assembly GCA_035510955.1. Classification (GTDB taxonomy): domain Bacteria; phylum Acidobacteriota; class Terriglobia; order Terriglobales; family Acidobacteriaceae; genus Telmatobacter. Next base: position 9,604 of record DATKGE010000420.1, read on the forward strand.
GGGCATAGAGGGATTGTACGGGACAGCGCGAGCGGAACCCAGGTCGCCCGGGACCCGGTTCCAGACCGGGAAAAGGCGGTTCTCGCAACCCGGAACGGGAATTCTTCTATAACAAGTTGAAACCAGACAACTTATCTACGCTATCTCCAAAACTCCGGTTCCGTTTTGGGACAAACCGTTCCCATTCGGTCCTCGTGGACTGTCCGGGAATTGGAGAGTAAGTCCTTCCCTTATCAGGAACTTATTTCGCCAGTCCTAGTTTGGCACGCAACGTGTAACAGAAGAGAACGAAGCCCGGCAGCAAACAGAAATGGGAACGGCCAAAAATCGAACCTGGAAACCGGCACCCTGGAAACCGGAAAAGGTTCAGGGCTCGATGCGGCCCGCTGAACTTCGATTGTTTCTCTCTGGTCACCTTTACCTTGGCGTCTGGCACCAGTCAACCGGCTATTTCTAACAACGTGAAGGGAAAGAGGAGCAACAGATGCAACCGACAAGGCATATCGCCGTATTGGGCGGGGTGGAGCGCAGGCGGGTAGAAGCGGTGGTGGAAACACTGGCCACCCTGCAAGGCGCGGCGGAAAACCTGGCAGAGGTGGCGCACGACGCCCGAAACATGGTGACGGCGCTGGGGCTTTATTGTGACCTGCTGGAGGAACCGGGGGTGCTGGCAGCTCCCTATATCCACTACGGAAGCGAGTTGCGGCTGGTGGCCGCAGCCAGCCGTCGGCTGGTGGAAAAGCTGGTGGCTCTGGATACAGCGCGCGATCCGGAGGCGGCAGCCATGCAGGCCGGACGGCGCGATCCGGACAGTCGTCCGGTGAAACCCGAAACGGCGGAGCGGGCTCGCCAGGCGGCCCGCTGGGACCTGCTGCCGGCGGTCCTGATCGACAACCTGGCCGCAGAGTTGCTGGCCAACCGCAACCTGCTTGCCGCCCTTGCCGGGCCCACCATCGCGCTGACGGTCGACACCGAGGCAGGCGCGCTGCCGGTGCGGCTCACCGGCGAGGACCTGACCAGGGTGCTGGTGAACCTGGTCAAGAACGCCGCCGAAGCCATGCCCTCAGGCGGCAAGATTCTGTTGAGCCTGCGCCAACGGCCCGCCGTCGCGGACCATCCCGAACGCCTGCTGCTGACCATCGACGACAGCGGCCCGGGCATCCTGCTGGGGATGCTGGACAGCATCTTCGAGGCCGGGTTCAGCACCCAGACGGCCGCCTCGGGAAACGGGGGGTGGCCGGCCGCCCATCGCGGGCTGGGCTTGTCTATCTCGCGGTCTGTCATTGAGTCGGCGGGCGGATGCATCCGCGCCGTCAACCGTACCCCGTCGGGGGCCCGCCTGGAGATTGAACTGCCGGTTCGCAAGCGCTGAGAGTAGGCGCCCATCCGGTTAACTGGATCGGCCTAACTGGGACGGCTTGACTAGACCGGCCTGAAAGAACCGCCTCGGGGCGCCATCCCGCCGGCCAAACCACTTCCATTAACCGAATTGCGCGTGAGGCGAATACAATGCTCGAAACAGCTCAAAGGGAAAGAACCATGGAGTTCATTCCTCAACCTGCGGAGCCAGTGGTGCGATTGCATCTGCTGGTGGTGGATGCGGACCCGGCCATGCGGTCGGCCTGCGGCGAGATTGCCGCTAGCCTGGGCTATGCGGTGGAGTCGACCGGCGACCTGGGCCAGGCGCGCAGCCAGCTGCGTGGCCGCGCCGCCGACATCCTGCTGGTCAACCTGCCGGCCGGCAGCAACCACGGGCTGGAGCTGGTCTCCGAAGTCAAGCTGCTTTACCCGGATACCTCGGTGATCGCCATGACCGCGTCCGGCTCGGTGAACGCGGCCGTCGAAGCCATGCGCTGCGGCGCCTCGGATTACCTGACCAAACCCTTCGCCATCGACGAGCTTTCCACGGTGCTGGAGCGGGCGGCTCAGAGCCACCTGACCGACACCGCTACCCGCCAGTTGCGCGAACGGCTCAGGCTCTCGCAGGGCCTGGGCGCCATGATCGGCCGCTCCGGCGAGATGGAAAAGCTCTACCGCATTCTTTCCAAGGTCGCCCAGTCCACGCACCCGGTCCTGGTCCTGGGCGAGAGCGGCACGGGCAAGGAGCTGGTGGCGCGCACCATCCACGCCTACGGGCCCAATGCGCAAAAGCCGTTTCTGCCTGTCGACTGCGGCTCCCTGGTGCCCACGCTGATTGAGAGCGAGCTGTTCGGCTACGTGAAGGGCGCTTTTACCGGAGCCAATCGCTCCAAGGATGGTTTATTGGTTTCCGCCGAAGGCGGCACCGTGTTTCTCGATGAGATCGGCGATCTCTCCATCGATCTGCAGGCCAAGCTGCTGCGCGCCCTGCAGGAGAAGGAAGTGCGGCCGGTGGGGGCAACGCACCGCATCCCCATCCGGGCGCGCATTGTGGCCGCCACCAATCGCGATCTGGCAGTGATGGTCGACAAGGGAACCTTCCGCAAGGATCTTTTCTACCGGCTCAACGTGGTCAACCTGCGGCTGCCCTCGCTGCGCGACCGGCGCGAGGACATTCCGCTGCTGGCGGCGCACTTTCTCGATCGCATCAGCCGCGAGCACGGCACCAAGTTCACGCTCAGCGATGAGGCCCTGCGCACCATGATGAGGCACGACTGGCCGGGCAACGTGCGCGAGCTGGAAAACTCCGTGGAACGGGCCTGCGCTCTTTCGTCGGGGCCGGTCCTGCAGCTGGGTGACCTGCCCACGCAGTTGCAGCAGCAGGGCCTCGATGCCCGGCGGTCGGCTTCGGCCAGCGCTGTGCCGGGGAACGAGCGGGAGGGCAGCGCGCCCGAGGTGAAGACCCTGGCCGACCTGGAACGGGACGCCATTCTGGGCGCTATCCGCATCCTCAACGGCGACAAGCTGCAGGCCGCCAGGCTGCTCGGCATCGGCAAGACCACGCTTTACCGCAAGCTGAAGGAATACGGCATCGCCGACCCGCTCCAGGAAGACTAACTGCAGACAGTTTGCAGCTCCGATCCCCGCGCCTCCAGCTTCCCTTTTGCGCGCACCATCTACCTTGTTTTCGATCTAAGCGCGGATTGAATCAGGGGGGGAACAGTTGAACGTCGGGAGTCAGAAGCCAAAAGCCGATAGCTAACAGCAAATAGCCAAAGCCTAGCAGCTAAAAACCAAGGCCACATGCCTGAAACAGCAATGAGGAGTTCTAAATTGAGCATTCTGATCGTGACCGGAATCGAAGGCGCCCGCAACTGTGCGGCCGTGGTGGGTACGCAACTGGGCATGGAGGTGGAAGTAGCCGAGGGGCGCAAAGCCGCGCTGGTGGCGCTGCGCCGGCGCGAGTTTTCTGTCGTGGTGGTGGATGAGACCATGGCCGAGTGCGACCCCTCGGCCGCCGAGGCCATCTGGGAGCGCTCCGGGCTCGCCATTCCCCTGCAGATCAACTTTGCCCTCTCCGGAGCGGCGCGCCTGGTTCGCGAGATTCGCGCCGCCCTGCATCGCCGCGAGCGGGAGCAGACACTGGCCCACCGCGCCGCCACCGCGGCCATGGAGAACGAGCTGAAGAGCACGGTCGCAGGCCTGCTGCTGCACTCGCAGCTGGCTCTTTCGGGCAGTGAGGTGCCCTCCTCGATCGCCGACAAGCTGCGCCTGGTGGCCGATCTGGCAGGCATCCTGCGCCAGCAGTTGAGCGCGCCGATTCCGGTCCGCGGAGACACCGCCGCCTGAGCACCCATTCCCTGCGGCCCCACCTGGGCGAATAAATTCATTGCATCGCGCATGTATCGCCGCGGCAGATTCTGCCCCGGCGTTTTTGTCCCAGCCACTTCGCTGGCGGGAATAACCCCATGCACTAAGCTGAAAAGGATATGAAAGACTCGGCCGTTCTGCTTATCGACTGCCCGGACCGCAAGGGGCTGGTGGCGCGGGTTTCCGGCCTGCTCTACCAATGGGGCGCCAACATCCTCCATTCCGACCAGCACCAGCACCAGCACCAGGACCACGACCTGGGCCTGTTCTTCACGCTACGGGAACAAGACCGGCGTCTTCGAGTGAGAATCAGGGCAGGTGGAGAGCTCCAGTCGCACCGCGGGGTCGGAGACAATCGATCCTCGCGTCAGAGAGTAAAGTCGGGATCGCTGGCTTGTGTCGAATCCAGCCTGATTGCAAAAGCAGCAAGGCCAATCACCATCGACGCAACCACCGCGCTCACCAGCGGAAGAATGCGGTAGCTGTATCCCGCCGCCAGAACGATACCGCCAAGACTCGCTCCGAGTGCGTTGCCAAGATTGAATGCTCCTTGATTCAGAGTGGAAGCCAGGTTCGGCGCGCGGCGCGCCTTTTCGACAATGCGGGCTTGAAGCGGAGCAGAAGCGCCAAAGTGAAACATGCCCCAGACCAGAACACAAGAACCCATCGCCAGAGCATGAGGCATGGCAAATGGCATCAGCAACAGGATCAGCGTAACGAGGATATATCCCCCCACAACGGTGGCCATCTGGCGCCAATCGCCCAGGCGCCCTCCGGCCAGTACACCCACAGTGATGCCCACTCCGAACAGAACCAGAAACCAGGCAATCTGCCGCGCAGGCAGATGCGTCACTGCTGAGAGAATGGGAGCGATGTAAGTGAACACGGTGAAGAGGGAGACCGAACTCAACGTCGACAAGACGAGCACGAGAAGAACCTTGGGGTTCAGCAGCGTGTGAAATTCGTGTCGCAGTTGAACCGGCTCAGAGTCTTGCCGCGGCACCCAGATCAGCAGGCCGATCATCGCAATCAAGCCAATCGGGATGAGAGCGAGAAAGGTGGAGCGCCACCCGAAAGCATGACCGAGCGCGGTGCCTGCCGGCACGCCGAGCACGTTCGCAAGTGTCAAGCCGCTAAACATGGTTGTGATCGCTTGCGACCGCTTTTCTCTGGGTACGATGTTGGCCGCAAGGATGCTTCCGGTTCCGAAGAAAGCACCATGGCAAAGCGCGGTCAAAATGCGCGCGGCCAGCATAACGAACAAGCTGGAAGACAGCGCGCAACAGACGTTGCCCAGGATGAATACGCTCATCAGGATGACCAGGGAGCGCTTGCGTTCCTGCCTGGAAAGAGCCAGCGCAAGCAGCGGGGATCCAAAGGTCACGCTGAGCGCGTAGGCTGAAACAATAATGCCTGCTTTGGGGATGCTGATATTGAAAGACCGCGCCAGATCCGGCAGCAGACCGACGATGACGTATTCCGATGTGCCAATGCCAAAAGCGGCGATGGTGAGGGCGAGGATCGATTTTTGCATAAACCCAGGTGTCACCTGCCCGCAACGAAAAGTCGTGAATTGATCTTCTCATCCTTGCCAAGCCTGTATCTTGCCAAGCCCGCATGCCCTCTTCCTGCCGCTCAAAAAAAGCCCCCGGCCTTTCGGCAAGGGGCTTCTCTTCAGCGATTCTCCCAGCGGCGTACGTGCTCCTCAGTTGCTGAACAGCAGAATGCCGGCGGGCTTTTCTTCGGTCACTTCGTCGCTCGCACTGACCGGCCGATAGAAGAGCTGGTTGGCGTCGAGATAGACTTCGAGGAATGCCGGACGATCGTTGATGTTTCCGGCAATCAAGGCCTCCGACAAGGGGTCCTCGACGTAGCGCTGCAACGCCCTGCGCAACGGCCGCGCACCGTAGCTGCGGTCGCCCAGCGTCTTGTCGAGAATCCACTTCTTGGCTTCCTCGGTGACGGAGATGGTGATCGACTTCTGCGCCAGGTTGTGGTTGAGCTGCTGCACGAGCAGTTCGACGATCTGGATCAGGTCGGCGTCCGACAAGGACTGGAAGAGAATGACCTCGTCGAGACGGTTGAGGAATTCGGGGTTGAAGGTCTTCTTCACTTCCTGCTTGACCAGCTCCTCGATCTTGTCGCTGACAATGTCTTCGCGGTCGCTCTGGAAGCCGAGGCCCTGCTTCTTCATCAGGTGGCGTGCGCCGATGTTCGAGGTCATGATGATGATCACGTTCTTGAAGTCGACCGTGTTGCCCAGGCCGTCGGTCAACTGGCCGTCCTCAAAAACCTGCAGCAGGATGTTGAACACATCGGGGTGAGCTTTTTCAATTTCGTCGAGCAGCACGACAGAATACGGCGAGCGCTTGACGCGTTCGGTCAGTTGACCGCCCTCCTCGTAGCCCACATAGCCCGGAGGCGAACCGATGAGCTTCGAGACTGAATGCTTCTCCATGAACTCCGACATATCGAAGCGGATGAGAGCCTTGTCCGATCCGAACAGGAAGTTGGCCAGCGTGCGCGCCATCTCCGTTTTGCCCACGCCGGTGGGGCCGAGGAAGAGGAAGCTGCCAATCGGCCGCGCCGGCGACTTGAGCCCTGCCCGCGAACGCCGAATGGCCCGAGCCAGCGCAGAGATCGCCTTCTCCTGCGAGATGACGCGCTTGTGCAGCTCGCCTTCCACGCGCAACAATTTCTGCGTCTCTTCTTCCTTGATGCTGGTGACGGGAACCCCGGTCCAGCGGCTGACCACGTCCTCAATGTCTTCGCGTCCCACAATGCCACTGGCCGAGTCGTCGAGGTGATACTTGTCGCGCAGGGCGCGCAGGTTCTCGCGCTCCTTGCGTTCCTCGTCGGAGTAGAACCGCGCTTTCTCAAACTCGTGGTTGGCAATGGCCGAGTCCATGCGGTGCACGATGAACTTGATCCGCTTCTGGACTTCGGTGATTTCTTCCGGCAGCGAGGTCTGGCGCAGCTTCACCCGCGCGCCTGCCTCATCAATCAGATCGATCGCCTTGTCCGGCAGGAAGCGGTCTGGGATATAGCGGTTGGAGTGCGAGACCGCGAACTCGATGGCGGCATCGGTATAGCTGACCGCGTGGAACTTTTCGTAACGGTCCTTGATGCCGTGAATGATCTTGATGGCATCGGCTTCATTGGGCGGCGGTACTTTGACGGCCTGGAAGCGCCGCTCCAGGGAGCGGTCCTTCTCAATCGACTTGCGGTACTCGGCCGGCGTGGTGGCGCCGATGCACTGAATCTCACCGCGAGAAAGAGCGGGCTTGAGAATGTTGGCCGCGTCGAGCGAGCCCTCCGCCGAGCCCGCGCCGACCAGCGTATGCAGCTCGTCGATGAAGACGATGGAGTTCTGATTCTCCATCAGCTCTTTCATGATGGTCTTGAGCCGCTCTTCAAACTGGCCGCGGTACTTTGTGCCGGCAACAATGAGTGAAAGATCGAGGCCAAGCACGCGCTTGTCGGCCAGGAAGCTGGGCACTTCGCCGTCGGCAATGCGCTGCGCCAGGCCTTCGACAATAGCCGTCTTTCCCACGCCGGGCTCGCCGATGAGGACAGGATTGTTTTTCGTGCGGCGGCAGAGAATTTGAATCACGCGCTCAAGTTCTCCGTCACGGCCCACCAGCGGATCAAGCTGCCCATCCATCGCCGCCTGGGTTAAATCGCGGCTAAACTCGGCCAGCAGGCTGCTTTCACGCTGACGTTGCTGGGCAGGAGCTTTTTCCTGCGTCACGCGCGCCAGCTCGTCGCGAATCTGCGCCAGCTTCAAGCCGCGCTCCTGCAGAATTTCCGCCGCAAAGCATTTTTCTTCGCGCAGCAAACCCAAAAGCAAATGTTCGGTCCCAATGTGCTTGTGCCCCAGCCGCTCGGCTTCTTCCGCCGCATAGGCCAGCACGCGCTTGCACTCGTTCGAAAGCGGAAGGTCGACCGAAGTCGAAACCTTCTCGCGAATGGTGGTGTGCGCCTCAATCTGTTTGCGAATCGACTCCACCGAAGCGTGGGAGCGTAGAAAGCGATTGGTTAAGGCTTTGTCCTCGCGCAGCAGGCCAAGCAGCAGATGCTCAGTCTCGATATAGGGTGAGCCGAACTGGCTGGCCTCATATCGCGCGAAGAAGATCACGCGGCGTGCCTTCTCCGTATAGCGTTCGAACATGACGTTCTCCCCCCGTGCAGGCTATCGGCTGGAGTGGCTGTCCGGTTGATTTGCCGGCCTCAACCCAACCCGCGCGTGCCTTCCTTTTAACTTCGCCGCCGGAGGCCACAGGAAAATTCCAGATCCTGCCTTCGAACAGCTCTTTGGGATGGTAGCGAGCTTTTTCCTTGCTCCCCAAGTCCCTCGCCGGTCTTGCTGCCGGGGACTTCCACCCTGCCTTTTCAGCCCGGGAACTCTGCTGGTGCTGCCGGACTGCTTACCAGATAAGACTCAAAAATCAACGGAAACGATGCACTTCCGTCAAAAGTTTGCCGGCCGCGTTTCCGGTTTCGGAGCGGCCGGCATGGGCGCCAGCTTTCCGGATTCGAGCCGCAAGACTCGCGTACAGCGGCTGGCCAGATCCAGGTTGTGGGTTACAAGAATGGAAGTTAGACCGTGGCTCGCATGCAGCCGTTCGATCAGGTCGAAGACCCGCCCGGCGGTGACTTCGTCCAGGTCGCCGGTAGGTTCGTCCGCCAGCAGCAGGCGGGGATTCGAAACCAGCGCCCGCGCCAGCGCCACCCGCTGCTGCTCGCCACCGGAAAGCTCGCCGGGGCGATGATCGGCGCGATCGCCGAGGTCCACTTCCTTAAGCCAGTTTGCCGCCACAGCGAAAGCCTCTCGTTTCTGTTGACCGCGAGCGAGCAGCGGCATGGCCACGTTTTCCAGCGCCGTGAACTCCGGCAGCAGGTAATGGAACTGCCACACGTAGCCAATCTCCCGATTGCGGAAAGCCGCTGCTTGCCGCTGGGTGAGTTGGGCCACGTTGGTTGAGGCGCAGTATACAGTTCCCGCTGAAGGTGCATCAAGGGCGCCCAGCATGTGCAAAAGTGTGCTTTTTCCCGCGCCCGACTGGCCCACGATGGCCACCATTTCCCCAGCCTGCACTTCGAGGTTCAGGCCGTGAAACAGCGAAAGCTCGCCACGCGCGGTTTTGTAGGACTTTTGCAGGTCGGTGACGTGGATGATCGGCGGCGCATCTGCCTCGACCCGAACTCCGGCTTCCGCCCGCAACTCC
>DATKGE010000421.1:0-5097 GCA_035510955.1 Occallatibacter sp.
GCGGCAACTGGGTCTTCGACCTCAATAGCCGCACCATCCGGGCCCAGCAATGAAACCCGCGGCCCACAGTCCCAACAAGCGTTGGGCTGCGCATGGAATCGCCTGTTCGCGGGATCGTCGTATTCCGCCTGGCAAGCGGCGCACATCGTGAATCGCGCCATCGACGTCTGCGGCCGGTCGTATGGGATGCGCCGCGTAATCGTGTACCGCGGCCCGCAGTTGGTGCAATTCAAGAACGGATAGCGATAGCGCCGATCCGCGGGGTCAAGCAACTCACGCAAACAGTCCGCACATGTGGCTGCATCCGCTGGAATCCCCGTACTCACACGCCCCAGCACTTCGCTGGCGACAATCTGAAATCCAACCTCGCCAGTCGTCGGCAGCTCTCGCAGAGTGACCGAATCGATTCGCGCCAGCGGCGGCATCTCTGAACGCAGTCGCTCCACAAACGCATCCAGCCGCTCGACCGCGCCCTCCACCTCAATCGTCACTCCGTCGGTATCGTTGCCGATCGACCCGGACAGTCCCTCCTCCTGCGCCAGCCGGTAAACAAAGGGCCGAAAGCCCACCCCCTGCACCACACCCCGCACCAGCACCTGGTGCCGTCCTCGATTCGGATGGATTGCATCAGCCAAGAGAGAGCCTCACACCGCAGACAAGCATAGCGCATGGGCAACCCATTGACGAGCCCGCGGCACTCTCATGTAGAGTGGCATTTCAGTCAACGGTTCAACTGTTGCACGCTTATGAGCGCTCTCTCGGAGACAAACCAATTGCTCAAACGCTCCATCATTGGCCTCGACATCGGGGGCACCAAAACGGCCTGCGTTGAAGGCACATCCGATGCGCAGATCGTCCAGCGCATCGAATGGCCGACCCATGCAGAGCGCCCGTTTGCGGAAGGCTTTCCGGAGATTGTGGGCCGCGTTGAATCCCTGCTCGTCGTTGCCAGGAGCGAAGGCCGAACGCCGATTGCCCTTAGCGTCTCCATCGGCGGACCTCTCAAAATTGATGCCGGCTTCCTCATCAACCCTCCGCATCTTCCCGGCTGGCACAACCTTCCCTTGAAGGCCTGCCTCAGCCAAGCCTTTCCGCATCTCCCTGTATTCGTCGAGCATGATGGAAACGCCGGCGCGCTCGCCGAGTTTCACTTTGGCATCGGCAAGACGCGCACCAACCTGCGGCACCTTATCTTCCTCACCTTCGGCACCGGCATCGGCGCAGGCTTCATCGTCAACGGACAAATTTTGCTCGGAGCCACCGACACCGCCGGCGAGGTCGGCCACTGGCGCCTGGCCGACGATGGCCCCCTCGGCTTCGGCAAGCGTGGCTCGTGGGAGTCCTTTGCCTCCGGGGCAGGCCTGATCGAGCTCGCCGCACAAATGTTTCCCGCTCGCTGGAATTCGCAAACCCCAATCTCAATATTGGTGCGGGCGATGGTCGAAAACAATCGCGAAGCCCTGCAAGTCTGTGACGTTGCCGGAGCCTGGATGGGCCGCGGACTTGCGTTGCTCATCGATGCGCTCAATCCGCAGGTCATCGTCTTCGGCTCGCTCGGCGTCGTGCTCGGCGAGCGCATCTTCGCGCCCGCCCGCAAGGTCATCGCCGCGGAAGCATTGCCGCAGGCGGCTGCCGTCTGCGAGTTGCTGCCCTGCTCTCTGGGCAAGCACATCGGCGATGTAGCCGCGCTGATGGCCGCGCTCACTGATCCCTCCGTGCGCCACTTAATTGCAGCGGAGAAGATTCCTTGAGCCCTTCGCGCCGCAAGCATTTACGCCGCTGTACAACGCCCGAAGGGTTAAAGTGAATCTAATTATGGTAATGAGCTTTTCCCGCCGTAGCAGTCTATTCCTGCGCTTGTTTTGCTTTTCATTTGCGCTTCAATCGGTCGCGTTTCCGCAGGCGCAACCGCCAGACGAAGCAGCAATCATTCACGGCGTCGACGCCGCCGTTAAAGCCAGGCTCGACAACATTGCCTCCTACACCGTCACCGAACACTATGCGGTTTATCGAAACAACGACGAATCCCATCCTGTGTCTGAAATGACGGTCAAGACAAACTACCAAAGAGACACAGGAAAAACCTACACCATCCTCTCGCAGAGCGGTTCCGCGATGATCCAAAGACTCGTTTTGAACTCCATCCTGGAGAACGAGAAACGCATCAACGAGCCGGGAACACGGGAGAGTTCCTGGCTTACATCGGCGAATTATGAGTTGAAATTGAATCCCGGTGGCCCGCAGCAAGTGAATGGCAGAGACTGCTATATGCTCTCCATCAACCCCCGGCAAAAGGCGCCCAATCGCATCGTGGGAACCATCTGGGTCGACACCAGGGACGAGTCCATCGTGAAGCTGCAGGGAACGGCATCGAAAAGCGTCTCCGTGTTCACCGGCCCCACCCAGGTGATGCGCCAGTATGCCAACGTGGATGGCTTTGCGGAAGCCACGCATGCTCGCGCCACGTCCAGCAGTTTCCTCTTTGGCCAAACCGTTGTCACCATCGATTACAGCAACTACGAAATTACAATTCGTGCGACGCGGTGAACACCTTCGGTCGCCGCAATTCAGATAATCGGTCAGACACTTTCTAACGCAGGTAGCCGGCCAGCTTGAAAGAATATGCGTAATCGCCCCGCACCGGCTCGCGCAATTCGATTCGCGTTCCGTCAACTTGCACCTTCGCCCCAAGCTCGTTTCTATCGCCCAACTGCGTAATCGCCACTCCCTGCTTCGCGGGAACATCCGGAATCGTCACAGTCCTCCCCTTGGGCGCGCCCAGAATCGTCACATACAAATCATCCCCTTTGCGTGTGAAGCGCAGGTCGTCCCCCTCCGCGCTCTTCCCCACCGCCCGCGTCCACGGCGTGGTGTCGTAGATCGCCTCGCCGTTCAGCTTAAGCCACGCCCCCAGCGCCTTCAGCCGCTCCATCTGCACCGGCGGAATCGTCCCGTCGGCCTCCGGCCCCACGTCCAGCAGCAGGTTGCCGTTCTTGCTCACAACATCCACGAGCAGCGCAATTAGTTCGCCGGGCGCAATCGTCTCCGCCTCGCCCTCGGCGCGGTTATACCCGAACGAGCGCCCCAGCCCGCGGCATTCTTCCCACTTCTTGGCGCTGATCTTGTCCAGCTTTTCATATTCAGGCGAAGTAAAGTCCGAGTGCGCCACCCCGAACCGGTCGTCGATCACTCCATCCGGCACCGCGTTGTAATAATCGGCCTCTACCTCCAGCGCCTTGCCCGTCTTCGGCCAATCAATGTCGTTCCACAACACCGACGGATGATAGCGCGCAATCAGCTCATGAATCTGCGCATTGGCATACTTGCCATACGCCTCGCTCTCCGGTTTCACCGCGTCGTAGTCCGCGTTCACCTCGATTGGGCCGGTGTTGAACGTCCAATCGTAGCCGCCGGAGTAGTAAAGCCCCATGCGCAGCCCCTGCTTGGTCACCGCGGCCGTCAGGTCGCCCACAATGTCGCGTTCCGCATGACGCTCGTTCATCGGCAGCGTCGGACTCGGATTGGGTGTCGTGCTCGGCCACAGCGTGAACCCCTCGTGATGCTTGGTCGTCAACACCACATATTTCGCGCCGGCCTCCTGAAAGACGGTCGCCCATTGGTCAGGATTCCACTTCCTGCTCTCTTTGTTGAATGTCTCGGCAAACTGGTAGTAGTCGTGATGCGCCCCATAATGCTCGCGATCGTAAGCCTCTGTCGGCGACCCTGGAATGCGCACCGTGTTCAGATACCACTCAGCGTATGGATCGTACTTGATGTAGTCGTCTGAGGAAAAATCATGATCCGGATGATTCAGCGGCGCCCACCCCGGCACCGAGTAGAGGCCCCAGTGAATAAAAATCCCCAGCTTCGCCCCCGCATACCACTGCGGCAGCGGATGCCTGTCGAGCGACTCCAGCGTAGGTTCATACTTCACCGGCGCCTGTGCCGCGCACACTCCGCGCGTGAGCACCAGGGCCGCGCACAAAAACAATCCCACAATTCCCTGCCTGCGAGTCATTCCCTCTCCTTCGATCAAGCCAAAACTAACAGAAGCGCCAGCCAGAGCGCCAATGTCCGGCCCATTCGGCCATCGGCGACGAGGGAGTAACGGGGTAGCCCTGCAAGCAGCTCTCCACCAGCGCTGCCCACTCATCCCCAAGCGCCATCCGATGAACGGACGAGCCGAAACCGGAGACCACAGGGCAGAAATAGGCGCGCTGCGTCGGAAGACGCTTTGTGCCGCTCACCCATTACACTGATCTTAGTGAGACCCGAAACCCATCCCGTCCAACCCAGCCGCAGGGAGTTTATTGCGCTCGCCAACGAGCACACGCTGGTTCCCGTCTGCCGCACGCTTACCGCGGACCTCGAGACCCCGGTCTCCGCCTTTCTGCGCGCCGCCTGGCCGGAGCGCGAGTGCTTTCTCCTCGAGTCCGTCGAAGGCGGCGAGCAGGTGGGGCGCTACACCTTCATCGGCATCCAGCCCTTCAAGCGCATCGTCGCCCGCGGCCGCTCTATCGCCATCACGGAAGGCCGCAAGACCACCCACATCGACGGCGACATCTTCGATGTGCTGCGCCAGGCGCTCGGTGGACATAAGCCCGCGCGCCTGCAGGGACTGCCGCCGTTCACCGCCGGCGCCGTCGGCTTCTTCAGTTACGACGCAGTCCGCCAGATCGAGCGGCTGCCCGCGCGGGCCGCCGACGAGCTTGGCATTCCCGATGCCTGCCTGCTTTTTTTCGATGAGGTGCTGGCCTTCGACCATGTGCGCAAGGAGATCTGGCTGGTGGTCACAGCCGATGTAACGCGAGGCAATCCGGGTGAGGCTTACGAGAAGGCCGTGAAACGGCTCGACAAGTTCGAAAAACGCCTCGGCCGTCCGCTGCCCAAACTGCCGGGAGCAAAGAAGCAGGGCAAAAGCGACAAGTCCAAACTTAAGGTGAAACATCGCACTGCCAAGCAGGATTATCTGGCTGCCGTCAGGCGCACCAAGGAGTACATCGCTGCGGGAGATATTTTTCAGGCTGTCCTGTCGCAGCGCTTCGACGTTGAGCCGGGGGCGGACACCTTCCAGGTCTACCGCGCGTTGCGCACCGT
>DATKGE010000422.1:0-13233 GCA_035510955.1 Occallatibacter sp.
GCAGTACAACGACTACACCTACACCGAACAATAGGGAAGAGAATGGCCTCAAGGGCAATCGCATTTGAAAGAGCTTCCGGTGGGATTTGGAGGAAGAACTGCTTCCGAGGAAGGAAGAGTTCGAAAAAGGGGCCACAGGCGACTGGAAATGTGGCAGGGGCTAAACAGGCTGCGGAAACAGTCCTATTTTCAAACGAACATTGCGAAAAACATACCTCAGGGGCTAAAGCCCTAGTTGACTCTGCCGGCTTTCTGCCGGGACTAAAGTCCCGGCCTACCGCACGATTGATTTCCGCAGCCTGTAAAGCCCGACTTCTCTTCGGGAGCGTTTTGCGGCACGACTGAAGTCATGCCCTGTTACGAGGCTCCCTTGAATTGAGTCTTTGCGGGAGCCTGAGACCTTCCCTTGCCATGAAAGTTCAAATGCGATTGCCCTGGACTCTCCAGCATAGAGGGAGTTTCAGCATTCAAGTCCGTTGGACAGAAATGGGAAGTTTTTGAAACGTTCTGCGAGCTTGTCTCACTAGTCTCATGGATCCGCCAAGGTGGCGGAGCTTCCACCATGAGGTCGAAATGCAAATGTCAGCCCTCCCCCGAATTGCGAACAAGGCCGCGGTACTGGCCAGTTTGCTTGCAGCCACCGCGTTCCTTGCCGGCCCATGGCACGTCCGAGCCGAGTCTCCCACTGGCGCCACAATCAGTCAGAGTTCCGTTCCATCCGGAAGGATGGTAACCCTCGCCCATCACACCCCTTCCAAGGTGCTCAACGGGACGGCTACGCGGATTGGCCATTACAACCCAGAGCAGAAGCTGCGCCTGGCGCTGGTTGTGCAGCCGCCAAAGATGGCGGAAGAAGAGCAGTTCCTGAAGGAGCTTACGACCAAGGGCTCTCCCACTTTTCACAAGTTCCTCACGGCGGACGAGTGGAACGCCCGCTTTGGGCCGTCGGTCGAGGATGAGCAGAAGGTGGTGGACTGGGCCACGAGCAACGGTTTCACCGTGACCAAGCGGTATCCCAATCGGCTGATTGTGGACGTGGAAGCTGCGGCCGGCACGATCGAGCAGGCGCTGAGCGTGACTATGAATAGCTACAAGGTCGACGACGAAGTGGACTTTTCCAATGATCGCGACCCGCAAATTCCCGCCAGCCTCTCCGGCGTTGTGAGTGGCGTGCTGGGGCTCAACAGCATGCAGCGGGTGCATGGAATGATGCCCTTGTCCCGCAAGATGAAAGGGCCGGACTATGTGGCCGGTCCGCTGATGAACAAGTACAAATCGGCCCAGGGTGAAGGCGATCAGACCAAGGCCCCGCGGAATCGCCAGGCAGGGACGGAGTCCGACCAATCCCCTGCGGCGGGTCCCGCAGTGACGCCTGCCGGCATCAGTTCGGATTCGGTCACGGTGAGTCCGTTCTGGATCTTCAGCTCGCAGGCCTATGACTACGACGCGCTGTACGGGCTGAGCCATTGCTGCAATGTTCCCGGCGATGCCGCCGGCGCGCCCCCCGAGTCGTCGATCGCGCTGGTCACGTTTGGTGACTTCGAAGACAGCGACGTTCAAACGTTTTTCAAATACTATGGCTTCGCGTGGAACTACGATTCATACATCGTAGGCGGCTCTACGGCGCCGGGACAGGACGATGAAGCCCCTGGCGATCTGGAGTATTCAACTGCGACCTCCAATAGCTTCGGGGCCTGGAGCGATACCGCTCATGTGGCGGTGTACGAAATCGTGAACGGCTATTACAGCACCTATGCGGATGCGTATGAAAACATCGTCACCGATAATGTTGCCCGCGTCGTTTCCACCAGCTACGGAGGCGCGGAAGAGGATTGGGATCAGTCCGGATATGCAACCGGCACAGGGACGGGCCAGTTTCACGGCATCTTCAACTCGATGACGGGTGAAGGCTATACGCTGGTGGCGTCGGCCGGCGATAGCGGCTCGGCCCAGGACTGCGGCGACGCTGTGCAGGTAAACTGGCCGGCCGCCGACCCGAACTTCATCGCGGCGGGCGGCACAGCGCTAGATCTTGACTCGAGTGGAAACTTCGTCAGCGAAGTGGCCTGGACGGGCGACACCTGGTTAGGCGCATGCGCCAATAACTGGGGTGGCGGCGGTGGCGGCGCGAGCAAGCTTTTCTCTCAGCCTTCCTGGCAGAGCGGACTTGGCGGCACCATGCGCCTGATGCCCGACATTTCTCTGAATGCGGACCCGGATGTGACCTGGGAGAAGTATTACTACGGAGGCGGATGGTCCAGCTTCGACGGCACCAGCATCGTGGCGCCGGAACTGGCCGGATTCTTCGCCCAGGAAAACGCCTACCTCGACTACATCGGCAGCAAGTGCGGCTCAGCCGGAACCACTGCTTGCTCACCGATGGGCAACCCGGCTCCCTTCATCTACTGGGATGGCGAGGACGGCGCGCCGCACAATCCTTTCTATGACATCACCAGCGGCTGCAACAGCAACGACATTACGGCGCTTTATGGTCTGACGACCTACTGCGCAAAGACCGGCTACGACCAGGCTACCGGCTGGGGCTCGGCGAACATGATGCAACTGGCCTGGGGCATCAACTGGGAGTTGATTCCCGCCTACGGCAACCCGTCGCTCACGTTCTACGGCCCGGCGACAAATACCTGGTACAACACCAATCAGGAAGTCAGTTGGAGCCTCGCAGACGCTGGCAGCGGGAGCTTCCCGGCTCCCGGCGTGGCTGGATTCACGCAGGGCTGGGACTCCATTCCCGCCGACCCGCAGAGCGAAGCGCACGGCGGCTCGGGCAACTCCTTCTACAGCGGCCCGCAGTATCCGTTCGCCACCAGCGGTTGCCTGACCTTCGTGGCCGGCGGCTGCGCGGGCGGCGTCAGCCAGGGCTGCCACACGGTCCATGTCGAAGGCTGGGACAACCAGGGCCGCACCACAACGGGAACCTACGGTCCGGTCTGCTACGACACCGTGGCTCCCACCATCGGCATCTCCAACAATCCCGTGACGCCTGCGAGCGGCTGGTGGAAGTCTTCAGTGGTGGTCACACTGACGGCAAGCGATCCGGGCGGCAGCGGCGCATCCGGCATTTACAGGACGTACTACGCAATCGACTCGGCAACATGCTACCCCGGTTCCGTGGGCACCTGCAGCATCTACACCGCTCCGTTTACCGTCTCGGCGCAGGGACAACACTACATCTACTACTTCACGGAGGACCATGCGGGCAACTTCAGCACCGAGCCGTATGAGTGGGTTAGTCTCGATCTCACCGCGCCGGTAACTACGGCAAGTCTGAGCGGGAATCTCGCCAGCGGGAAGTACTTTTCGAATGTGCAGGTGACCCTGAATGCCACCGATACAGGCGGCAGCGGCGTCCAGTACACCTACTACCAGCTCGACGGCGGTGCCACAACCACCTATACGGGATTTCCGTTCACCGTCTCGGCAGTCGGCAGCCACACCGTCAAATATTGGAGCGTGGATAGCGCAGGCAACATTGAGACCACGCACACAACAAGCTTCACGATTGCCGGGCTCGCAGCGACACTGAGTTCTCCGACACCGGGAAGCAGGTTTGGCGCCTCCAACGTCACGTTCACCTGGACAGCGGGCACGGGTGCGACAGGGTACCAGCTTTGGCTGGGACTCAGCGGTCCGGGTTCCAGCAGCCTCTATACCTCGGGCTGGTTGACTGCTACTTCCACCACGGTGACCAGCTTGCCGGCGAAAGATGCAACGGTCTATGCCCGCCTGTACTCGATGATCGGCGGCGTGGTCTCGTACAACGACTACACCTACAGCGAAGCGGGCTCACCGGCGGCGATGAGTACTCCTGCGCCGGGCAGCAAGCTAGGTACTTCCGGCGTGACGTTCACGTGGACAGCGGGCTACGGGGCAACCGAGTACAATCTCTGGCTGGGCCTGACCGGGCCGGGTTCGAGCAGCCTCTACGCCTCGGGATGGGTGACGACAACTTCCACCACGTTGGCTACTCTTCCGGCGAATGGGGCAACGGTCTACGCACGGCTCTACTCGTTTGTCAACGGAGTGGTCGAGTACAACGACTACACCTTCACCGAAGCCCCAGCCGGCACGCCCGCGGCGATGATCTCTCCAACGGGGGGCAGCACGCTCGGCACCTCTGACGTGGTGTTCACGTGGACAGCGGGGGTGGGGGCGACACAGTACGATCTTTGGCTGGGCCTCAGCGGGCCTGGTTCGAGCAGCCTCTACACCTCGGGCTGGGTGACGACAACCTCCACCACGGTGACCAGCCTGCCTGCGAAAGGGGCTACGGTCTATGCCCGGCTGTATTCGATGGTCAACGGAAAGACGGAGTACAACGACTACACCTACACGGAGCAATAGTGAACTGAACCAGATGCCCTCGCGCCGCGCTAACCCGCGCGGCGCGAGGGCAATTTTATTGCAGCGGGTATTTGTTCAGGCGCATGCGGTCGTCGGGCTCTATGCCATGGCGGCAAGCACGGCATCGGCAAACTGAGTGGTTCCAACGCTGCCGCCTACGTCGCGGGTGAGGGTCTTGCGCTCGGCGTAGACCGACTCAAGCGCGGCCTGTATTTTGTCGGCAGCATCCATTTCATCCAGATGGCGAAGCATGAGGACGGCCGACTGCAGCAGTGCTGTGGGGTTGGCGATGTCCTTGCCGGCAATGTCGGGGGCGGAGCCGTGCACGGCTTCAAAGATGGCGCATTCGTGGCCCAGGTTGGCGCCGGGCACAAGGCCCAGGCCGCCGACAAGGCCGGCGCATAGGTCGCTGACAATGTCGCCGTATAAATTTTCCAAGAGCAGCGTGTCGTACTGGTAGGGGTTCATGACCAGTTGCATGCAGGTGTTGTCGATGATGTGCTCGCCGTAGAAGATCTCAGGGAAGCCTTCGCTGACTTGGCGGGCGCAGCGCAGAAACAATCCGTCGGAGAGTTTCATGATGTTGGCCTTGTGGATGGAATGGATCTTCTTGCGGCCGTGCTTGCGGGCGTATTCGAAGGCGAATTTGGCGATGCGCGTGGAGCCTTTCTCGGTGATGACCTTGATGGCTTCAACCACGCCGGGTACGACTTCGTGCTCCAGGCCGACGTACTCGCCCTCGGTGTTCTCGCGAACGATTATGAGATCGACGCCAGGCCAGTGCGTGGCCAGGCCGGGAAGATTTCTGATGGGGCGGAAATTGGCGAAGAGGTCGAACTTCTTGCGCAGGGTGACGTTGATGCTCTTGAAGCCCCCGCCGATGGGCGTGGTTACCGGGCCTTTGAGAGCCACCTTATTGCGCTCGATGGATTCGTAGAGAGCGGAGGGGATGTATTCGCCGTAGATTTCGAAGGCCTCGGTGCCGGCGGCGAAGCGCTCCCAGTCGAATTTGACGCCGGTGGCTTCGAGGATGCGGATAACAGCCTGGGTCACTTCGGGGCCGATGCCGTCGCCGGGGATGAGGGTTACTTTGTGGGTCTTGCTTTCGGGCATACCTTTTCGCTCCTGCTCCTATCTTCTCGCTTCGGGATCAGCTTCGGACTCCCGCGTCCAATTTCTGCCGCCCAGGTGCGGATCTGCGGGGAATGGAGACGGAGGCTGAGTTAATTTCAATCAGGACGAGGCCTGCGCGGCCTTTTTTGCTTGTGCGGAGTCGTAGCTCTCACCGTAAATCGCCGGTACTTTGCCACCCATGGGGCGCAGGTAGGTGGACAACTGGCCGCGATGATGTATGGTGTGGAGCAAGCCGGCCTGGAGAAAAGTGAAGGCCGGATTCTTGAACAGCCCACGGAAATCCATGATCTGGACCAATTGTTCGCCCGACATTTTCGTGACGGCATCGAAGTTCTTCGCGTATTCGTCTTCATACCATTGCAGGACTTCTTCGGGACTCTTTACGTCTTCCGGAATCTTCACGCTGCCGGGCGCAAACACTCCATCGACGACCGATTTGATGAACCAGTTGTCGGCGCTGGCGATGTGGCGAAGCAGTTCGTTGGCTGATTTGGCAGACGGGTCCGGACGGTAGTCGAGATTCACGCCGGGAACAGCGGCGAGAACCGACTTCGTCGTACGGCTTTCGTTTTTCAGAATGCTCAGAACAACATTGTGGACAAACAGGTGCGCTTGTTCTGCGGTTAAATTGCTCACTGCGAGTCTCCTTTGAATTTCGTGCCTGTGTCGGAACTTGCTTTCCAGTCTCTGGCTTCCAGCGTAACGCGGCGAGCTGAGTCTTCATGGAATTGGAGCGCGGAGGCCGAATTGGTTCGCAATCTCGCCGAGACGTCGATCCCGTGTCCAAATCGAGAGCGACCGATCTAGAAGGGCTGATGCGATCAAGTGCAGGTCTGTGACGCCAATTCCTCGGCGCTCCAGCTTGCGGGTTTCAACGAGAAGGAACAAATCGTCCACTTCTGCCACCTGGGCTTGACGAAGCTTCGCCAACTCTGCAAGTACCTTTCGCCTGTTGGCAATGGAACCAAGAGCGAGCTCGAGGCGAACAAGAGGGTGGGTGACGACCTGGCCGTTCTGGAGCAGTTGTTGGAGAGCCGGCTCGGGACGGCGCAGATGGTCGATCCAGATCGAAGTATCGACCAGGATCATTTCCCGGCCCGGCGGCGCGGAGCGGCGGTGGCATTGGGATCGCTCCCGCCCAGAGCCGCCAGCCTGCGTGCGGCCTCCCGTTGGACAAGCTGGGTGAGCGCCATCTTGATCAGAGCGGCTTTCTCCGTGATGCCGGTGTACTGCTGGGCCTGGCGGATCAGCTCGTCGTCGAGTGCGATGGTGGTGCGCATGGAGGCTCCTCCGGCATCAAGAATAGCATCGTTTCGATGATAATTCCAGTGGCTAGGTTGTCTTTTGGCATCGCCGCGGTCAGACTGATCCTCCGCTATTTCTTGCTCTTTGCGGTCCGGTTGCCGCCCAGCAGGCCTTCGAGCTCTTCTTTGAATTCGCGGACGTCCTTGAAGTCGCGGTAGACGCTGGCAAAGCGGATGTAGGCTACGGTGTCGAGAACTTTGAGGTGCGTCATGATGAGCTCGCCGACTTCGCTGGTGGTGCGCTCGCGCTCGGGAGCGTCCATCAAAAAACTTTCTGTAGCGTCGACGATGGCTTCGAGCTTGCTGGCGGGGACGGGGCGTTTTTCGCAGGCGCGGAGCAGGCCGCTCAAGACCTTCTGGCGATCGAAGCGCTCGCGGCGGCCGTCTTTTTTGACCACCATGTAGGGGATTTCGTCGATGCGTTCGTAGGTGGTGAAACGGCGGTTGCAGCTCTCGCACTCGCGGCGGCGGCGGATGGAGTCGGCCTCCTTGCTTTCGCGCGAGTCGACCACGCGATCCTGACCGAAACCGCAATAGGGACATTTCATGCTGGCTCGATTTTACGGCATGGAGGTTGAGACGAGGGACTGAGGGACCAGCGCTTAGGCTGCGTGTTGCAGGAATCGTTCCGAGGGTAGTGTGCGGGCGTGGACGCCCGCACGACAGCCGGTCTGGAGACCGGCGCTACCTCTCGGGTCATTTCGCAACCATGAATCATGCGGTCCCGAAACGGGGAGACCAAGGTAATGAGGGACTCAGGAACTACGGGATGGGGATGAGGAGCGCTTCGCTGACTAGGGTAGTGGTTGCATCCAGTGACGCGAGGTACGTGGTGAAGGCGGGCGGCACTTCGCTGAGGCGCCACAGCAATTCGGCGTTGTCCCAGGCTACCTCGCGCACGGTGCTCAGGTCCCATCCGGCGATCTTGTTGTCGAGATCGGAGACGGGCGGCAGGGCGTCGCCGAGCAGGCGCAGGTGCATGTCGATTTCTGCCTGGTGGATGAGGCCATCGAGGGTGGTGTTGATAGAGGTGAAATCGGTGTATTGCGGCGTGCCGTGCTTGGGCTCGATCTGATCGGCGCGGCAGAGGGCGAGAACGGCCTGAGGCAGATCGTGGTTGATGTGCGCGTTCATTCCGGCCAGGGCGAACTGGATGCGGGAGAGCTCGGTCTGGTTGCGGCAATTGAAGAGCGCCTGCCAGCAGCCGGGGGTGGGCTGGCCGCCGAGCGACGTCTGGAGGGCGCGGAAGTAGTGGCCGGCGAACTCGACGTCGAGAGCGGCCATCCATGCGGGGTTGAGGAAGCTGCTAGCGCTGACGCTCGCCTCGACCGCCTGGGTGACCTGCAGGTAGAGCAGGTTGAACCACTTCAGGCCGTCACCGTTGACGCAGTGGGCATCGATGGCCTGCATGATGGCGATCACATCGGCGACGGATTGGGGGGTGGGCTGGACGGCGGCGAGGAGGTTGGGGTCGTAGGGGAACATGGTGGGCCATGATAGCTGGGGGCGGTGGGGATTGGGAAGCAGGTTGACATGCTTCTGGGCTGCTGCAACACTTGTATTCATGGAAGTTCAGTTCACGCCTGAGCAGGAAGCGCGTTTGGCCGAGATCGCGAACGCCGAAGGAAAGGCGCCTGCGCTGCTGGTGCAGGATGCTGCGCTCAGGCTGATCGAGGACGATGCACGGTTCCGAGCCGGAGTGCGCGCGGGAATCGAGCAGGCGGACCGAGGGTTGTTCATCGAAGAAGCGGAGATGGACGCCCGATTTGCGCGGTTGCTGAGCCGCTGATGCGGGTTCGCTGGACGCCCGCGTCCGCAGACGATCTTGAAGAAATCGCCGATTATCTCACCCTGCATTTTCCTTCTTTTCGACAGAAAGCTTTACGCGAAATCTGGGAGGCGATAGCGGCTTTGCGTTCGTTGCCCTACCGCGGCCGCATTGGGCGGGATGCAGGGACGAGGGAGTTGGTGATGGCAGGCCTGCCCTATATTGTCGTCTATCGAATCAAAGGGGACGCCGTGGAAATTCTGCACATCTTTCACGGCGCTCAAGAGCGGCCTTGAATTCATTCATCGGGGCGGGTGTTGTCCGACAATGCAGAATCAGCTCAAAAACTCAGCAATTGCAGCGACCACGGTCTGCTGCTCGTCTTCGCGGAGTTCGGGGAAGATGGGGATGGCGAGGACCTCCTTGGCGGCGCGCTCGGCTTCGGGGAAGTCGCCTTCTTTGTAGCCGAGAGGCTTTAGAGCGGCTTGCAGGTGAAGCGGGACGGGGTAGTAGATTTCGGAGCCGATTTTACGTTCGGCGAGGAAGGCTCGGAGCTGGTCGCGGCGAGCGGTGCGGATGACGTACTGGTGCCAGACGCGTTTACTTCCGGCGGCTTCACGGGGGAGGACGATTCCGTGGGCGGGGTAGGGGCCGGACTCGGCCAGTCCGGCGGCTCCGAATTGGGCGTGATACCTTTTGGCGACGACGCGGCGAGCCTGATTCCAGCCGTCGATGTACTTGAGCTTGACGGAGAGGATGGCTCCCTGAAAGCCGTCCATGCGGGCGTTCCAGCCGATCTCGTCGTGGTAGTAGCGGCGACTCATGCCGTGCTGGCGAAGCATTTTTACGCGCTCGGCGAGTTCGTCTGAGTTGGTGGTGACCACGCCGGCGTCGCCAGCAGCGCTGAGGTTCTTGGTGGGGTAGAAGCTGAAGGCGGCTGTGTCGCCGAGGCCACCGGCGCTTATGCCGTTCCATTGTGCGCCCCAGGCCTGGGCGGCGTCTTCAATCAGTTTGAGCTCTTGCTCTTTTCCAATTTGGGCAAACGCGGTCCAGTCGGCTGGCTGGCCGTATAGGTGGACAGGCAGTATGGCTTTGATGGGCTTGGGCTGAGGGGAGTTGAGCACGGCTTGGACGGCTACGGGGTCCAGGTTGAAGGTGGTGGGGTCGATGTCGGCCAGGACTAGGGTCGCTCCGGCGCGGAGGATGGAGCTGACGGAGGCAAAAAAGCTGAAGGGGGTGGTGATGACGGCATCGCCTGGGCCGATGCCGGCGGCGGCCAGGGCCAGCCACAGGGCGTCGGTGCCGGAGGAGCAGCCGAGGGCGTGGGCTACGCCGAGATGTTCGGCGGCGGCGCGCTCAAATTGGGCTACCGGCTCGCCAAGAATAAACTGTTGCGTCTGGAGTACTTGGTCGAGGGCTTCGAGCAGCTCCTGGTGGATGGGGGCGTACTGACGCTTGAGGTCGAGCATGGGAACGGGCATGGGGACGGGCAAGGGCTGGGCTTTGACAGACGCGGCTGAAGCGGAAGGGGTTGGCGCTGTGTTCTGCACCCGAATATGGTAGCAGCCGGGCGCTGTTCAGCGTATCGAGGGATTGGCGGTGGAGGGTTGGATGAGAGTTGCGGGTTCCCACTTTTGGGACAAGATCAAGGACGCGCCAAGGCGGGCGCATCCAGCTTGGTATCTGAATGAAGGAAAAGCAGCTTAGCGACGAATTACGGTATTGCTGAAGACGGCCTTTACGGGTGGTGCAAGCATCCAAATGTCAGAGGCGGCTCTGGCGGGAAGCCTCCTGGAGTCGGCGCGGAGTTGAAAAGGTTGGTGAATCGTTCTATTGTTGAGCCATTGCGGGAGAAGACGGCGACGGGGTTTCCGGAACCGTGCCCGCCGATTTGTGTTTTTAACCCAAGGCAAGTGCACTTCAACGCTTAAGAGAGAGCAGGAGATCGGCACATGGAAAACAAGCCGGCACAAAATATTCAGGACACCTTCCTGAACACGGTCCGCAAGGACAAGACCCCCATTACGATCTATTTGGTCAGCGGCGTGAAGCTTACCGGAAAGATCCGTTCCTTTGACAAGTATTCGGTGCTGCTGGAGAACAACAGCCAGGAGCAATTGATCTTCAAGCACGCCATATCGACGGTGGTGAGCAACCGCAGCGTGATGCATACGGAGCATCGTCCGATGGCCATGCAGACGGGAGTGGGGCCGACACCGATGGGGGTTGCGGCCCCATCGCCGGTGACCGCGGAGCAGCGATAGCACGCGGGGAGCGGCCACGCTTGGCGTTTGAGGACAACCGGACGGCTGGCTCGGCCGGAAGGCTTGAGCGCTCGGTCGTGGAGCGCGCAGTTTTGGAGCGCGCAGTCCTGGTGGGCGTGGATCTAGGCCGGTCCGGCCAGGGACGGCCGGGCAGTTCGCGCGGCCGCGCAGGCGCGGCGGGAGCGCGTCTCGCGGTGCGTGTGGACCCGGCACCTCTGGGCGATGCTCTTGTGGACGCCGAAGGCCTTCAGCCCGGCGGAATGGCAACATCCAATCTCGAGAGCAGCGGAACTCCAATGGGGCAGGCGGCGCCGTATGGCTTTACGGCGCTGAACGCGGACGAGTCTCTGGCCGAGTTCAGGGAGCTGGTGGCGAGCGCGGGCGGGGTGGTGGCCGCGGAAGTGATGCAGCGGCGGGCGAAGCTGGACCCGGCGACGCTGATTGGCGCGGGCAAGGTGGAGGAGATTGCGGGGATTGCGGCTTCTGTCGAGGCCGACCTGGTGCTGTTCGACCACGATCTTTCTCCTACGCAACTGCGCAATCTTGAGGCGGCGCTGCCCTGCCGCGTGCTGGACCGGACGCAATTGATTCTGGACATTTTTGCGCGCCACGCGCGGACCAGCGAGGGCCAGCTGCAGGTGGAACTGGCGCAGCTTGAATACATGCTGCCGCGGTTAATGGGCAAGGGCAAGGCCATGTCACAACTGGGCGGCGGCATTGGCACGCGCGGACCGGGCGAAACGAAGCTCGAGACGGACCGGCGGCGGATTCAGGCGCGCATCGACCACCTAAAGGATGAGCTGGACGCGGTGCGCCGGGTACGCAAGCAGCAGCGGCAGCGGCGGGAGGCGGTTCCGGTGCCGACGGTGGCGCTGGTGGGCTATACCAATGCGGGCAAGAGCACTCTGTTCAACCGGCTCACCGGGGCGCAGGTGCCGGCTTCGTCGCGGATGTTCGCCACGCTGGACCCGAAACTGCGCGCGATCGAATTGCCCAGCCGGCGCAAGGTGCTGCTGTCGGATACGGTCGGATTTATTCGCAACCTGCCGCACACGCTGGTGACCAGCTTCAGGGCGACGCTCGAAGAGGTGGCGCAGGCTGAGGTGCTGCTGCACGTGCGCGACGCGGCTTCGAGCTACGGCGAGGAGCAAAAGGCGCAGGTGGAGAAGGTGCTGGGCGAGCTCGATTCGCTGGGTAAGCCGCGCATCGAAGTGCTGAACAAGATCGATCTGCTGGCGGGCGACGAGCGGCAGGGGATGCGGACGAGAGCCCGTAGCCAATCCGGTTTGACGGGCGAAGTGGCGGTCTCCGCGCAGACGGGTGAGGGGATGGAAGAGCTGCTCAAGGCTCTCGATCAGGCGTTGTTTTCCGATCCGGTGGTCGAGGCGGAGTTGCGGGTTCCGCAGCAGGAGGGCGGGGTGCTGGCGGCCATCGATGCGGGGATGGTGGTGCATGGCCGAGAGTACGAGGGGAACCTGGTGCGACTCAAGGTGAGCGGGCCGGCTTCGCTGGTGGGGCGGCTTAGGAAGTACCGGGTGCGCGGGGAGTAACGACTTTTTGGTCTGCGCTGCATTGATGGGCCTTTATGATGGTTATTCCAATCGGCGGACTTGCACGCACCCCTGGCTTGTCGAACAAAATCTTCGTTATCAGGAGTCCTCATGAATCGCGCTGATGGCGGCGCTGGTCGCACGATTACTACCCTTTCCAGCCGCGAGGTTTATCGCAACCAGTGGATGCGGGTGCGCGAAGACCAGATTCTGCGCTCCAACGGGAAACGCGGCATTTACGGGGTGGTGGAGAAGGAAGACTGCGCCATTATTCTGCCTATCGACCAGGGACGGGTGTGGCTGGTGGAGCAATTTCGCTACACCATCCAGGAGCGGGCGATGGAGCTGCCGCAGGGCGGGTGGGAGATGGAGGTTGAGAATCCCGAAGATCTGGCGCGCGGCGAATTGAAGGAAGAATTGGGATTGAATGCAGCGGTGATGACTTACCTGGGCTGGCTTTGGATCGCCTACGGGTTCACGCGGCAGAAACATCACGTGTTTCTGGCGACCGGGTTGACGGAGGCGGAGAAGGATCCGGACCCGGAGGAGCACGACCTGGTGGTGCGGTCGTTTGCGGTGGAGGAGTTCGAGGAGATGATGCGGAACGGGACCATCCGCGACAACTGCACGCTGTCGGCGTGGGGGTTGTACCTGCTGTGGAAGGCGCGCACCTGAAGGCCCGCTAAGCTGACAGCTTTTCTGGGCGCTGAAGCGTCCTGCTCCCTCCGGAATCTCCTACCTGCACCTCAAGCCCTAAGCGGGATGGAATTTCTTGACGGCGCGGATGGTGAGCAGAATGAAGACCAACAGGACGACTCCCTCGCTGACCGCGAAGCCCGGAGACGCCTGGG